>CAIYPA010000463.1 GCA_903927965.1 uncultured Bacteroidia bacterium
TGCCGAAGGGGAATGGTGGGCCAATATGGAAGAGGTTTTTCATCTTGATTAGAAGTTTCGCGCAAAGCTCGCTTAGAACGCAAAGAAAAAACAATAAAACCTTTGTGTAACTCTGCGGCCGCTGCGAGACAATAAAAAAACTTTTCGCGCAAAGCTCGCTAAGACCGCAAAGAGAAAAAATAAAACCTTTGCGTAACTCTGCGGTCGCTGCGAGACAATAAAAAAACTTTTCGCGCAAAGCTCGCTAAGATCGCAAAGGGTAAGAATGAAAAAGTCTTTGCGTAACTCTGCGTTCTTTGCGAGACATAAAAAACTCATTTAATATTCAAGCACATATAAATTCTGGATATCATGGAAAGAACTGCAAATTGTCTTGCAAAGCTTGAACGTATGAACAAAGCTTTGCGTCACGAAGAACCCGACCGGGTGCCGATAAGCGATTTCTTCTGGGGAAGTTTTGTGAAAAGATGGCGAAGAGACCTCAACCTTCCCGAGTCGGCAGAACCTTACTCCTATTACGACCTCGACTGGATCGTGACCACTCCCAATATGGATCCAATCATACGCCCTTTCGAAACCGTCCGCGAAAATGAAATAGAGGTCGTCGTCAAAACAGGATTTGGTGCCACAATTCGCAAACGTTTTGATTTTCAGATGCCGGAATTCATGACCTTTGAAATTGATACCATTTTAAAACTTCAGTCGTTTCAATTTGACGATGCTTATGACCGTCGCCGTTATTTTGAAGCCGGTGACAATCAGATCGCAGGTGTAGGGGATGGATTTGAGCGGAATTCACCGGCATGGGTCGATTCACTTAAGAACTTATATCCCGATATCCCGGTATATGGGAGCATTATCGAGTGTTCCGAATGTCTCACCCGTTTAATTGGTCAGGAGAATACCTTGTTCTGGATGGGAATGTATCCCGACGAACTGGGGGAATGCATCAACCAAATTGGTCAGTTTTACCTCGATTGTACAAAGGCACAGATTGCCGCTGCAGATGGATTGCTCGATGGTTTTGTAATCTGGGGCGATGTAGCATTCAAACAAACGATGTTATTTGACCCCGAATATTGGCGGCAATATTTCAAGCCCTGGGTAAAAGCCATGATCGACGAATGTCACAAACACAAGCTGCCAGTCATTTACCATGGTTGTGGCAATGTAAGCCTGATCTTTGAAGATTTCATAGAGATTGGACTTGATGCCTATAATCCATTGGAAGTCAAAGCAAATATGGATGCAGTGAACCTAAAGAAACAATACGGCAACAAAATGGGGTATTGTGGAAACAACGATATTCAGGTTTGGGAAACCGGTAACCTTGAATTGATCAGGCGGGATGTGATGCGAAAATTAAACGCCGCAAAAGGAGGTGGTTTCATTTTCCAATCCGATCATTCTGTTTCCAGCGCAGTTGCAGGGCAAACCTATGATTACATCGTTAAACTGGTTCGCGAGAAAGGGAACTATCCATTGGAGCTGGGCGAATTTGATCTGGAGATGTAATTCTAAAAAACAAAACGGGCAATGTCTAAATTAAATTTTTGAAATCAGTCAATTCACCTTAAAAAAAGTACATTTGTTATATTTAATGTGTTAAAAATTTGTAATCATTGACTACCGCAAATCCAAATGAGCAGGACTTGGTGAAGGCCCTATCCAAAGGGGAAATCAAGGCTTTTAACGACCTGTTCCAACTTTATGGAAACAGGATTTACCGGTTTTCAATGGGCTACCTGAAATCCCAATCGGAGGCGGAGGAATTGGTTCAGGATGTATTTCTGAAAATTTGGGAAAAAAGGGCAGAACTTAAAGATTACCTTTCGTTCAAAGCCTACCTTTTTACAATTGCCTATAATCTGATCAGAAAGCATTTTACAAATAAGGCATTGATGCACAAATATTTAGAAGGACAGATTATCGATGATCTGGATTTTGACACAACCCAAAATATCGATTATCAATCCACTAAAAAATTAATTGATGCGATTGTTGACCAATTGCCGCCAAAAAGAAAAACCGTTTTCATCATGAGCCGGTTTGAAGGTTTCACAGTAAATGAAATCGCAAAAGAGCTGGGAACCAGTCCTAAAACAGTTGAAAACCAATTGGGTGAAGCCTTAAAGTTCGTCAGGGAACATCTCAAATCGGCTAGAATTGCCGTACTTATCTTTTTTATCTTGTTTTGTTCCTGATCTCCCTTTAAGACCAATCTACTATCATTCAATTGGTTAAATACAATCCTTTCGATTTCTTGACCTCTCTGCAATTTTATTTGAAAATAGTTCCACTTCGAATAGGGGTTATTTGAGCTTTGCGGATATTACCTGTATTGAATAAGACTAAAACAAGACGCACGAAAGCGTTTAATTCAGTATTACAATAAAAAACACAAAAGCTTTCATGTCCAATATCGACAAAAACAGAATTGATAACTACTATAAATCAGGCTATTCCCCCGATGAAGAGAAATATCTTGGTCACCTTTTTACAGACGATTCCAATCAGCATGAATTGATAGAAGTCCTTAAAGAACAATGGAACAGCACTTTAAATGAAGATCAGGATTCGCGCTCATTGGATCATATTCTCCACAAACTCAATTATCGGATCAACTCACATGAATCCGTTAAAACTGATACTACCGTAATAAAATTGGTAAAATGGTACGCGCGGATTGCAGCAGTCCTATTGCTTCCACTCCTGGTTTATACTGGAATTACAGAGTTTAAACCTGGCAATTTACAACAAGTGGAAGGTTTGGCCGAGATAACAGCTCCCCTTGGTGCCAGGATCAAATTCACCCTTCCCGATGGTTCTTTTGGCTGGCTCAACAGTGGATCTACCATGAAATATGCACTGAATTTCAACAAGATACGAGAAGTTCAGTTAACCGGGGAAGCTTTTTTTGATGTAAGGCATAAGGATGATTCCAGATTTGTGGTAAAAACCGATCAAATCAATGTGGAAGTAAAAGGGACCCGATTCAATGTTGCTGCTTTTCAGGGTGAATCAGAAACCAGTGTAACACTTGAAAAAGGAAGTGTAATTCTTACTGGAGAAAAACTTTCCTTGCCAATTGAAATGAAACCAAATGAACGGGTTGAATACAACAAAGACAATCAGTTTGTCAAAAAAGAAGTAGTATCAGCCCCGATTTTTTCGGCCTGGAAGGAAGGCAAACTGATGTTACGAAATGCCTCTGTCGAAGAATTGGCCAAACAATTGAGCAGGTGGTACAATGTTGATGTTGTTATCGAAAACTCCAAAAATATTGACATTCGCTATAGGGCAACATTTGAGGACGAGAATTTAAAGGAAGTCCTCCGGCTTTTAAAAATAACATCCCATCTTGATTATAAAATCGAAGAGCGGACAAAAAAACCGGACAGTACCTTTACAAAACAACAAATCACGTTAAAAATACTATAATTAACATTATCAACTAATTAACAAATATTGCCTATGGAAGAAATTTTGGTTAAAAAATAACAGGAAAGCGTTGGCCCGCCTCCCTGTTGTAATTAGCAGTACTAAAAAAATAATAAATCCACTAACAGTTCAAAAGTATGAATAAAAATTTTAAAACAGGGGATAGCTATGCCCCGTTACTAACAAAACTTTTTCGAATTATGCGATTAATGATCTTATTGCTTGTTCTTGGAATTAACAGTCTGTCGGCTGTTACAAGCTATTCGCAATCGACCAAAATAACATTGAAAACATCAGATTCAAGGGTTGAAGATGTCCTCAATCAGATTGAAGAAAAGAGTGAGTTTTACTTTCTCTTCAACCAGAAACTGATCGATATCAACCGTAAAGTATCATTGGATGTAAAGGATGAGAAAATATCTTCCATTCTGGATAACGTGTTTGCGGGGACAGATGTAAAGTATCAGGTGATCGACCGCCAGATTATACTAACGACAAGTAGCTCAACCCAAACACAACAAGCCAATACAAAAAGAGTTACAGGGAAGGTTACTGACTCCTCCGGTGGTTCCTTGCCCGGCGTTTCGGTCGTCGTCAAAGGAACCACAAATGGTGTGATCACAGGAATCGACGGTACCTTCTCCCTTTCCAATATTGCCGAAAATGCAATCGTTCAATTTTCATTTGTAGGGATGAAAACGCAGGAAGTAGCAGTATCAGGGAAATCCTCAATTAACATTGTTTTAGAAGAGGAAACAATTGGATTAGAGGAAGTTGTAGCCATTGGTTATGGCACTGTCAAGAAGGTTGACATGACCGGTGCGATTGCCTCGGTAAAGGGCGAAACGATCTCAAAACGCGAGACGACCCAGCTTTCATCTGCCCTTCAGGGAACCACTTCAGGGGTAATGGTGACAAGGAGCAACAGTGCGCCAGGTGCTGGTGCCACCATCCGAATCCGTGGTATTACCACCATTGGAACCAATGACCCGTTGATCATTGTGGACGGTATTCCGGTTGGCGGAATGGACGATGTAAATGCGAAAGATGTTGAATCAATGTCCGTTTTAAAGGATGCTGCTGCAGCTTCAATCTATGGATCCAGGGCAGCAGCCGGAGTTATTTTGATAACAACCAAGCGTGGAAAGACCGGGACATCCAACATTAGTTACAATTACGAATATGGCATTGAGAAGGCAACACAAATGCCTACCTACACCAATGCGGTAAAGTATATGCAATATGCCAACGAGCAGAAGTGGAACGACAACAACAATGTAGGTTCTGTATATCCGGTATTTGCACAAGACTACATCACCAATTATCCAACCAACAACGCTTCCAATCCTGATCTTTATCCAGATACAGATTGGAATGCAATGATCTGGAAAAAGAATGCCATTCGTAAATCCCATTCCCTAACATTTAATTCAGGGACAAAAAGCCTTCAGACCAACGCTTCATTTACCCTCGATGATGTTGATGGACTCTATGCTTTAAAAAGCTACAAGCGTATGACAGCCAGGGTCAACAATGATGTGACGATCAATAAATATTTGTCGGCCACCATTGACCTGAGCATTAAACGGGTGGAGTCAAGTTCTCCAACGGTCGAAGCAAATGCCAATTCCCAGAAACCTGGACCAATCTATGCCGCTCTTTGGGCCGATGGACGGGTTGCCGCAGGTAAGGCTGGCGACAACAGGTATGGGCAACTCGTTTATGGAGGGGTCAATAAAGGGTGGAACAACCAACTATCAGGTAAGATCTCTCTGGATCTGAAACCTTTTGAAGGTCTAAAACTATCAGCTATCTTTTCCCCAACATTCAATTACGACAAAAGCAAGAATTTTACCAAAGCCGTTCCCTATACAAATTACAACGATCCAAATACACTCGTCGGATATTTAGGAGGTGTTACAACCACTTCATTGAATGAGGGAAGGAATGACGGGTATTTCCACACAACACAATTCATCGCCAATTATACCAGGAGTCTGGGCAAGCACAATCTCAACCTAATGGCGGGGTATGAAAATTACTACCAGACCTATGAGAACCTGGGGGCTTCTCGCGATGCTTATGAACTGACGAATTATCCATACCTTGATGCAGGTCCACTTACGTTGCGCGGCAACAGTGGCTCAGCCTGGGAATACGCCTATCGTTCCTTCTTTGGCCGTGCGATGTACAATTTTGCCAATAAATATTATTTACAAGCAAACATCCGCAGGGACGGTTCATCACGATTCGATCCGAAGTACCGTTGGGGAGTCTTCCCATCCTTTTCTGCAGGTTGGGTGCTCTCGAACGAAAATTTCATGAAAAAAGTCCCTGTTGTCTCCTATCTCAAATTGAGGGCATCCTGGGGCGCACTGGGCAATGAGCGGATCGGCAATTATCCTTACCAGGCAGCCATCAGCTTTGGAAGTACGCCACTTTATATGGCAGGAGTCGCATCAGCCGCAACAACAGCAGCGCAAACCCAATACGCCATTCCCAATATTTCATGGGAAAAAACCGAAACATCCGATATCGGATTGGATGTCAACTTCCTAAACAATAAGCTCCAAATTACTGGTGATTATTATTTGAAGACAACCAAGGACATGTTACTGGCTTTACAGATTCCACCTTCCCTTGGTTTTGACAATCCAAACCAGAATACCGGTAAAATGGATACCAAAGGTTGGGATTTTGAAGTAACCTGGAATGATAAAATTGGGGAAGTTGGTTACTCCGCATCGTTCAACCTATCAGATTTTAAATCAAAAATGGGAGACCTTGGCGGCACCGAGTTTATTGGGGACCAGATTAAGGTCAAAGGAAGTGAATTCAATGAGTGGTATGGTTACAAGTCACTTGGACTTTTTCAGGATGCTACCGATGTTGCAGCTTCTGCCAAACTTTATGCCAATTCAAAACCGGGAGATATCAAATACGAGGATATCAGCGGACCAAATGGCGTACCTGATGGTTTGATCTCAGCTCAATACGACCGTGTCCGTCTTGGGGGATCCTTGCCCAGATACATGTATGGAGGCAATTTCACTGTTGATTACAAAAATTTCGATCTTGGCGTGGTATTTCAGGGCGTGGGTAAACAAAATGCAAGGGTATTTGCAACTGCGGTCAGGCCATTGAACGTTGCCTGGACAGCAGTGCCCACTATCATCGAAGGGAAATTCTGGAGCAACAACAATACGACAGAACAAAATCTTGCAGCCATTTATCCAAGGTTAAGCGAAAATGCAGCCGGTGCAAACAACTATGTAATGTCGGATTTCTGGATGTTCAACGGATCCTACTTCAGGTTAAAGAACATCACACTGGGTTATACAATTCCATCTTTATTGACGGAAAAAGTTAAACTTCAAAACGTAAGGGTCTATTCCACCATCTCCGATGCATTCTGTCTCAGTCATTATCCAAAGGGTTGGGACCCTGAGGTTTCAGAATCAGGTTATCCCATTACCATGACCTTCATTTTTGGTGTATCTGTTAAATTTTAAAAAGCTAAAGCGATGAAAAATAGAATAATAGCATCACTATTCTTAAGTCTGTTCGTTGTAACAGCATGTTCAAAACTGGACCTTAACCCACTTTCATCCGGATCCAGTACCAGTTGGTACAGCAATGAAACAGAGATAACGATGGCCCTGAACGATTGTTACAGGGAAGTTTTCTGGTTCAAGGACAATGATTTCAACACCGATGATCAGATTCAGAGGGCATTGCAGAGCGAAGTAACCGGAAATACGATTACCGGCCAATCAGGGACTGTTACAAATCTTTGGTTAAATTCTTACAAGTCGATTTCAAGGACAAATACAATCCTGGCAAGTTTGCCACGTGCGGTTGGTTCAATTTCGGCGGCCAAGCTTGACCAGTATGCTGGAGAGGCCCATTTTATAAGGGCTTGCAGGTACAGTGACCTGATTACCCATTTTGGTGACGTCATCTATACGACACGGGTACTGCCTCTGGATTCAGCTTTCCTCGTTGGCCGGACTAGTAAAACTGTGATTCTCAAAGGCATTTATGATGATTTTGATTTTGCAGCGGGTAAATTGCCAACTACATATCCAGCAGCAGCCATGCAAAGGGCTACAAAAGGTGCCGCACTTGCCATGAAGGCACGTATTGCCCTGTATATGGGCGATTTCGCAACGGCACGTGATGCTGCAAAAGCATGTATCGACCTTGGAGTTTACAAACTTGCCAGTGATTGGAGCACTTACTTCCTGGCCTCCACCAAAAATTCAATCGAGTCGATTTTCTTAATGCCAAGATCAGTCGCATTGAACTCCATTTTCGATTCCTACTTTGTTCAGCAAACCCTTACCAGGAATGCAGGTGGCTATGGTAACCAGAATCCTTCATGGGACCTTTTCTGCTCCTACCTTTGCAAGGATGGCTTGACAATAGACAAATCACCGCTTTACGATCCAAGGAACCCCTTTAAAAATCGTGATCCGCGACTTACAAAAACCATTGTTGAATTTGGTGTGCCCCACCTTGGCTTCATTTATCAGCCTCATCCTGATAGTATAAAGGTTCTGAACCTGAATTCAGGTAAGCTCGTCACCAACAACGATACCCGGACCAATACACAATATGCTTCCTACACAGGTCTAACCTTTAAAAAAGGTGTTGACGCGAGTTGGATTACCTTAAAAATTGATCCGGACAATGTGATCATCAGGTACGCCGATGTTTTGTTGATCTACGCCGAGGCCAAGATTGAACTGAATTCGATCGATCAGACTGTATTCGATGCAATGAACATGGTCCGCGCAAGGGCATATGGGGTCGATAAGTCTGCAATTAGTTCTTATCCGGTAATTTCTGAAACCGACCAATCAAAATTGAGAAGAATCCTTCGTTCAGAACGACGCATGGAATTTGCAGCCGAAAACCTCCGTTATATGGACCTGATCCGTTGGAGAATCGCTGAAATTGTTTTGAACAAGGCGAGTTATGGGATGTTGGATCCAGTTGACCTGAGGGCTAAAATTATCAGCAAAGGACTCTGGTTTTTCCATGGAATCCCGGCCTTTGACAATCAGGATATACCCGATTTTTCTGCATGGTACACAGCAGGCATGATCAAATTACTGACACCCAAAACATTCGATAAAAACAGGCAGTACTTGTGGCCATTGCCTACTACCGAACTTCTGGGAAATAAAAACCTTACTCAGAATCCGGGTTATTAATCCGCATCAAAAACTCTATTATAATCATTTTAGAGATCATTTACAGAAAGCGCAGTTGTCCAATTTGCGCTTTCTGTTCAAATAAAAACGAGAAATCCAATATTTGTTTGATTGTGGAATACAATATTGTATGATTGAATCAAACAATAATATATCTTCATCGTACAGAAAATAAGAAAAATATCTGGTAAGAAGTTTAATGAAATCCAATATTGTCCATCTATATTTAAACAAATGAATATCTATCTATTAGCATTTTCAACAATTTTCTTGCTTACTAATTTGGTTTGTTCTGCTCAAAAATCCTCATCACCCAAATGTTTTAGTGGAATTTATCCTGCCCTGGCCAATTACAACAACGAAGGGGAATGTGGAACAGGTGCAGTAGTTCCCTGGGCCGACCGGTTATGGATCATCACCTATGGTCCACACCTGCCATTTGGCTCGGCAGACAAGCTTTATGAAATAACACCCGAACTTCAAAAATTTACAAGGCCTGAAAGTATAGGTGGTACTCCCGCCAACAGGATGATCCACAAAGAGAGCAACCAGCTTTTTATCGGCCCTTATGCGATCGATAACAACCGAAATGTGAGGGTCATTTCCTACAAGGATATGCCTGGCCGTCACACCGGAAATGCACGCCACCTGACTGATCCTGCAGGTAAAATCTATTATGGAACTATGGAAGAGGGTTTCTATGAAGTGGATGTGAAAACGCTAAAACCTACTATGCTTTACGAAGATCTAAATGTTACAAAAAAGAAGACAAACGAAACCGAAGGGAATTTTAAGGGTTCACTGCTCCCTGGTGCTCATGGAAAAGGGTTCTATTCGGGCCAGGGTGTTATGGTTTACAGCAACAATGGAGAACCATCGGCGGAAGCTTTGAAAAAATTCGATATCAAGTCGGGTGTTTTGGCAGAATGGAACGGGAAAGACTGGAAGGTAATCCGTCGTAACCAGTTTACCGAAGTGACGGGCCCGGGTGGAATATATGGAAATTCAAATCCAACAACCGACCCAATCTGGGTAAATGGATGGGACCACAAATCATTGTTGATTGGTGTCCGTGACAACGGGAAATGGAGTTTTTACAGGCTTCCAAAAGCTAGCCACTCTTATGATGGTGCGCATGGCTGGAATACCGAATGGCCCCGCATCCGCGATATCGGAACAACTGAAAAGCCTGACTATATGATGACCATGCATGGGATGTTCTGGCATTTCCCAGCAACTTTTACATCCGATAACTCAGCTGGTATCCGTCCACGTTCAGCTTATCTGAAAGTAATTGGTGACTTTGCCCGATGGAACAACCAACTTGTTTTTGGATGCGACGATGCAGCCAAAAGCGAGTTCCTGAACAAGCGCAAAGCCAAGGGCAGCGTTGCCGGCCCCGGACAGTCGAACTCAAATTTGTGGTTCACTTCACCTGAAAAACCTGACCAGCTTGGGCCAAACACTTCCGAGGGGGCAGTCTGGCTTTCAGAAGAGGTTAAAGCCGGTGAGGTTTCTGAACCATTCCTTTTTGCGGGTTGGGACTTTCGCACCGCCTGGGTAAAAAATGAAGGAAAACAACCTGTAATATTTACTTTTGAAATTGACGAGAAAGGCAATAACACATGGAAATCCATCAAATCATTAAAGCTAAATGCAGATGTAGCTGTAAATGTTCCTTTTACTGAGAAAGGCGAATGGATCCGGGTAAAAACAGACCAGGCTACCAATGCCACAGTGCATTTTTCGTACAGCCAAAAAGACAAACGGACGGTTAATTCTGATCCGATTTTTACAGGTTTGACAAAGGTAAGTGAGCAGACTTCAAATGCCGGATTACTCTGGGACCTGGGTGACAACCGCCGACAAATGGGTATTCTGGCTGGAACAGTTTCAGATAAGGATTTTACGGAAACAGGTTATTACGAACTCGATTCCCTGATGAACCTTGTTAAAAAAGCGGATGCCGTGACTGCTTCCTACATTCGTGAGAAGATGATCATTCCAAAGGAAGTTATTACGATTGACCAATCCTCTGTCCTTATTGTCGATGACTCAGGCAGACGCTGGAGATTACCAAAAGGAAACAATAAATTTGATGGGTTGATTCACAATGGATTGATGCGAATTTGCCGGGAAGTTGCCACGGAACGTGACTTGTTCAATTGCCAAGGTACTTTCTATGAATTGCCTGCCGAAAATGCAGATGGATATGCAAAAATCCGCCCCATCGCCTCGCATAATTTTCGCATCTATGACTATACCTCCTTTCGTGGTATGTTGATTATGACAGGTTTAAATCTATCCTCAGCTAAAGGTAATTCCCATGTGGTAACTTCTTCCGATGGAAAGGCTGCTCTATGGGCAGGGGCAATTGACGATTTGTGGCAATTGGGAAAACCTGTTGGCGAAGGCGGCCCATGGAAGGACACCCAGGTAAAGGCGGGCGCTGCTTCTGATCCATATCTGATCGGGTTCTACGACAAGCGCAGCCTGAAACTTTCGCATGACCTGAAAGAACCTGTCACATTTAGAATTGAAGTTGAGCCGGTCGGCCATGGACCCTGGATGACCTATCAAACAATAACGGTAAAACCTGGAGAGAGTAAAGAATATACATTTACAGATTATTTCCAGTCACGTTGGATCAGGTTTGTGGCCAATAAAGACTGTAAGGCTACAGCATGGCTGAAATATGAATAATATTGATTAATAGGTAATTGAGTGTACAAAATGCATATTTGTTTGGAATTTCCGATCAAATATGTGTTTTGTATCAAAAATTCGGTTTGATGAAAACTTGAAATTGAATTTCTTCAATATAATAGTTCAAGATGAAAACATATTTACTGATAATCATAGCTATAATCTTTGGTCAAACCTTTAAACTGACTGCTCAGGGAAAAAAATCGGAGGTTATTCCCTATTTTTTAAAGGAATATTCCGATACTTACATACAATCGCCGCGTAAAGCAACACTTTCATGGTTCAATCAGGCAAGGTTGGGAATGTTTATCCATTGGGGAGTATGGGGAAAATACCATTCAGCATGGGCCATGTACAACCGAAAAATCCCATTGGAGCAATACCAAAAAGATGCACGTGAAGTAGATGCATCGGGATTCAATGCTTTGGAAATTGTAAAACTGGCAGAGGAAAGCGGTATGCACTATATTACCTTTGTTGCCAAACATCATGATGGGTTCTGCCTTTGGGACTCTAAGTTCACTGAATGGGACAGCATGGATTACCCAATGCACCGCGATTTTGTGGCGGAACTTGCCAAAGTTTGCCACGAAAGAAATATGCCCCTTTATATTTACTATTCGATTGGGATCGACTGGACACATCCCTATTTTTTACCGGCAAATCTTTACAACCAGGGGCGACCAGTTTATGCTCAAACTCCTGAGTATTTTAAATATTCAAAACCTGAGGACTTTGAAATATACAGGGAATTTTGTAAAAATCAGCTTACCGAACTTTGTACCAAATATGGGCCTGTTGCTGGTTTTTGGTTCGATCCTTTAGGAGGAGTTCTGACTAACAGCGAATTATTCAATATTCAGGAATTCTACGACCTTATTCACAAATACCAACCCCATGCCCTGATCAATTTTAAAACCGGAGCCACCGGTACTGAAGATATCCTTGTAGGTGAAAGGGAGTTGAAGTCCATCAGCATGCATTACCCTGGCAACACACCCCAGGATCAGCTGATCCGAAAGTTATCAGATGAAGCATGGAACAAAAATTTCGAAAAAAAAGCTGAAATTGCAGTAACAAGTCAGGGTACATGGGAATGGAGCCCGCAAAACCAATGTCAGGATGTCGATGTTCTCTGGAAAATGCTTTTAGGTGCTGCAAAAAACAATGCCAATCTACTGCTTAACTTCGGGCCAAAGCCAGATGGGTCAATTCCTGAAGATGTTTCCACCAATTTCAGGGCACTGGGTGTCCGTATCCTAAAAGAAGGATACCCGTCATTGAATCTTACTGATTATTTGAAGTTGCGTCAGCAAGGTACTGCACTCGATAAGACAGAACAAGTAAAGACTGCTCGATAATATGATCATCGCCAAATGAAGAATATTTATGATTTTGGTCAAATATAGGTACCCAGTCGAAAATCGATTTTCAGGTTAATTACAACCCACTCTGCAGTCTTTTCGCAATTTGTCCATGGATGTCACAACTTAGAGGATTCCATTGAACTAACAAATCAGAATGATTTCGCGAAAATCAGAGATTTTTTGTCTTTGTAACTTCCAATTAAAAGTAAAAATATTGGAAAATCATTAACGTTTTGACACCTTTTCAGTCATATAGCAGAGAATAAAGGTATGTAGAAATACCAACTCAACTTCAATTCTGAATTTTAATCAATCTGAAAATACGTTAAGCTATCTGGAATTGTTATAAATAACAACATATGAAATTATACAAAGAACCCTTGATTATTTTGATGTTTTTTTATTGACTATCATATATTACTGTATAACAATTAGTTATACAGAATATGTTTTTATAATCTAAATTATTTTTGCCAGTTTTAAAATACCCTTTATAAAACACTTCATTTGCAACCTATACATAAATCATTAAATTTGACATTCGATCATTTTCATTTGTATTTTTATATTTTACTTTAATAGTTAATTTGTATTACATTTTAAATGGTAAAAACGGAAGGCCATAGTAAGAAAATTTTATCCTTTACAGTAATCCGTTTCTGTGCTGTGATACTTGGTGTTTTATTAAGCCAATTGAACTATGGGCAACCCTGTAATCTTTCGGTAAACCCAGGAAACAATATTCCAATATGTTTCGGTGCATCGACACAATTAATAGCCACACCATCAGGGTTCAACGATCTAGCACAGGTTACTTATTCCTGGTCTCCTGTTAATGGTTTAAATGACCCTCTAATCGCCAATCCAATTGCCAATCCCATTTCAACCACTACTTATATTGTCACTGTTACTGAAGGGGCTTGTACAAGTCAGAATTCTGTTACAATCACTGTAAACCCTTCACCTGATGCAAATTTTGGGACAAATACTTCAGTATGTAGCAGCCATTACATTCGGTTGGGTGCAACTTCTGTAAGTGGGAATACCTATTTGTGGACTGCCAATCCTACAGATCCAACATTAACTGTCGCAAACAACACATTATCAAACCCATCTGTAAAGCCAATTCAAACAACAACCTATACTTTGCAAGAAACCATAACTGCAACCGGGTGCTATAAAGAAAATAACGTTACAATAACTGTCGATCCCATACCGGATGCTGATTTTACTTTTACCAATAACTTGACCTCCTGTACCATGGTACAATTTACATCATCGGTAAACGGCTCTGGCAATTATAATTACAGTTGGAATTTTGGTGATGGGGAAACATCAACTGAACCGAACCCATTACATGAATTTCATGCTTATGGTAATAGTGGAAAAAAAAATCCACCATATCCTGTATCATTGCAGGTAACTGATCAATTGTCAGGATGTCTCAACGATCCAGCACACCAAGATGTCCCTGTCACACTGTCCCCAGACCCGTCTTTTAATATTACGAATTCTAAAGGTGGCACACAATTTCTTAGTGGTATGTTTCTCAATTGCACTTCATCAAGTTCAAATCCTAAATGTACTTTTCAGGTTTATAACGGCAGTACTACAACCAGCTCAAACACAAGATATGTTATCGACTGGGGAGATGGTAATGCACCGGAAGAAATATCAAATTTCACGACCAACAACGATTTTGCCTCCCATGAGTATTTAAGTTTAGGGTTTTTCAATATTGTCATTACTGTGTACAACTCGGTTACAGGATGCTCTGCGTCAAAAACATACTCATTCTATAGTGGAAATAGTCCCGGTGGCATGTTATACAATAATGGGAATACTTCCGATTGTGCCCCTTACACAATAACATGGGATGTCTTAGGCACTGATAATAACCCACCCGGAACCACTTACGTTCTTTCGGTAAATGATGGTTCACCGAATGTCACTTACACACAGGAAACTTTACCAAAACAAATCTCCCATCTTTTTACTCAGACATCCTGTGGAAAAAAATTCCCTACCAATGCTTTTACGGTCGGTTTTAGTATTAGTAACCCATGCACCACTTCATTTACATCCCTTTCAGTAAAAGTAACCGAAAAACCGGTTGCATCATTTGACAAGAATACAGATAGCCACATTTGTTTAAATACGGAGACGACTTTTACCGATTCGTCAACTGGCAATTATTTTCTAAAAGATAATTGTACCTCAAGCTATGTCAGAACCTGGTCGATCACGCCAGAAACAGGATGGGATAGAACAGCTGGGGCCTTTGGTCCTTCGTCTTCTACCTCAACATCTTCAATAAAGGTCAAGTTTACTGCTACAGGCAATTATCTCGTTCAACTCAAAATCCATCAATCCGGATCAAACCCGTCAAGATGTACAGAAGATTTGATGACTATGCCCATTTGCGTTGAAGAGCCTCTGATACCACAATTTAGCGTGGATAAAGTATCAGGATGTGCACCTCTTATTGTGAGCGCAACAAATTCAACCAATATTTCAAAATCTTGCCATGTACCTTTCTACTTGTGGGAAATTGTTTATCGCAGTGGCACTTGCGGAACAACAGCCGGTTATACATTTACAAACGGGACAAGTGCATCCTCTGCAAATCCATCTATCCAATTTACGAATCCAGGCACTTACGACCTGACACTTACAACTGGCAATTCCTGTGATACTATTACAAGCCCTGTAAAAACAATAACTATAACCCAACCCCCGAAAGTCTCATTGTCAGCGATTGCATCTGTTTGCCAGACTTTTCCGGTAACAACAATAAATCCTGTTGGAACAGTATCAAACTGCGGATCCCAACCAATAACCTATGAATGGGATTTTCCAGGTGCAAATACGACGACTTCTTCCAATGCCTCACCAGGCTCCATTAACTATGCCTTGCCAGGTACTTATTCCCTTTCGTTAAAGGCGACCAATGAGTGCGGTTCAACTACTGAACCAAGTAATTCATTTACAATTACTTCATCTCCTACTGCCACCATTTCCGGAACTTCTGATGTTTGTCTAAACGCTGCACCTCCGAATGTTACTTTAACTGGTGCTAACGGCTTAGCCCCATATACTTTTACATATACCATCAATGGAGGTGGCAATATTGTTGTTAAGACTTCATCTGGAAATAGTGCGTCTGTACTATCTCCTACCGGATTGGCAGGACTATTTGTTTATAGATTGATCAATGTTAAAGACTCAAACCCCGTTTCTTGTTTACAATCCCAGACGGGTACTGCGACTATTCAAGTCAATCCCTTACCGACTGCCTCAATCTCTGGCACAACAAGTGCCTGTTTGAATGGACTTTCGCCACTGATTACCTTTACGGGTTCTAAAGGTACTGCGCCATATACATTTACATATAACGTGAACGGTGCTGGAATTCAGACGATTACAACAATAGCCGGAAACACTGTAACACTTCCGGTCCCGACATTAAATACAGGCACATTCAATTACAACCTGGTAAGTGTGAAAGATGCCAGTTCAACCTCATGCTCACAATCGCAAACTGGTACAGCATCTGTTACAATTAATCAGATACCAGTCTATTCACCTGCACCGGATCAGGAATTTTGCAATGGAGCTATCGTTCCTGTTACCCCTGTCACAGCGACCTATACCTGGATAAATTCGAATACGAATATCGGATTACAGGCTTCCGGAACTGGCAATATTCCTTCGTTTACTGCCACCAATACAGGTAACTCACCCATTTTCTCTACAATTACTGTAACTCCATTTGCAAACGGTTGTACCGGTATTCCAAAATCGTTCACAATAACAGTCAATCCAACACCAATCTTAACTTTTTCGAGACAAAACGAAACGATTTGCTCAGGGGACAAGTCAAGCCTCGTGACTTTATCCACTCCAACATCAAATGCTACAACCGAATGGGCTGCCGACCCGGTTCCCGCTGGAATTACCGGAGTTACAATATTAAGCGGAACAACCACAATCCCTGAACAAACATTGCTGAATGCCACTGACAAGTCTTTGACAATTACTTACAGGGCAAAGGCAAAAAGTACCGGATATGTAACTTGCGAAGGATCAACTCTTACTTATACAATTACGATTAAACCTAAACCCAAAATTGTCGATTCACAAACAACGATTTGCACAGGTTCCACCACTTCGGTGAATCCAATAAATGGTGGTTCGAATATTGTGCCGTCTGGCACCAATTATACCTGGAGCTCGCCTGTCATTAGCCCTGGTGGTGCAATTACTGGAGGAAGTGCTCAAAATGTTTCACAAGGAATTATTAATGTGACACTTATAAATACAACCAACGATATTGCCACAGCAACTTATACGGTTACGCCAAATGCAAATGGGTGTATTGGTAATCCTTTTACAGTAATTGTAACTGTAAATCCCAAGGATCAGGTTGAAATTCCAGCGGCACAAATCGTTTGTTCTGGCCAATCAACCATTGTTGATTTCACATCTTTGAATATCGGTGGAACTACTTATTCATGGTTCAATGACAATCCAAATATTGGATTAGCTCCAGCAGGAACCGGGAATATTGCTTTTAACGCAACGAACGCAGGTACTGCACCAATTACTGCTAATCTCACGGTATTTCCTACCTATAGTTATGGAGGCTTAAACTGTCAGAGTTCGCACCAACAATTTCATATAACAGTAAATCCCAATGGGCAGGTCAATATCCCGGTATTAAGGACGTTTTGTAATGGTCAAAATGCTGTTATTAAATTAACTACATCCAATACCGTGGGTTCAACGACCTATTCGTGGACCAACAACAATACTGGCATTGGATTATTAGCTTCCGGAAACACCGACCAATTGTCGTTTACAGCACAAAACTCAGGCACTACACCAATTGTAGCAACGATTGCGGTCACTCCAACTTTTGATAATGGTGGGAAAATTTGCGAAGGACCGATAACACAGTTCGATATTACAGTGAACCCTGATGCACAAGTTAATAACCTTGGGCCTCAGGTAACCTGTAGTTCACAGTCGGTCCCGGTAAATTTCACCACAACCAATTCTGTTGGGATCACGACCTATTCATGGACCAACGATAATGCTAAAATTGGACTGCCTACTTTTGGAAATGGAAACTTGCTGTTTGTAACGCAAAACCCCGAAAATACTGCAATAAATGCAACGATCACTGTTACCCCAACCTTTAGTTATCGGAATGTTAGTTGTACAGGGCCATCAAAACAATTCGAGATTAGCGTAAATCCGTTGCCAAGTGTGATATTTACACCAGCGGATCAACCAATTTGTTCCGGGGATAAAACAGCCTTGGTTACCCTGAGTAGTGAGACCCTTGATGTCAACTTTTCCTGGACAGCGGTAGTTCCGAACGGAATTACAGGCGCTGCTTTAAGTGGGACAGGTACAATTCCAGAACAAGTTCTCTTCAACACAACCAGTACACCTTTAATGGTAATCTACAAAGCGAAGGGTGTCCTTAAAAATTTTCAAAACTGTGAAGGACCGGAATACATTTACACGATTACGGTAAACCCAATCCCGAAAATTGTAACTAATATATCCACAAATACTTGCAGCGGCAATTCCTTTTCAGTTTCTCCATCCAATGGAAACGGTAATATTGTACCTGTTGGAATAAAATACAAGTGGGATGATCCTGTAATAAACCCATCAGGTTTAATAACCGGGGGCAGTGTTCAAAGTACACCACAAACAACGATTAGCCAAACACTTGTTAATACAACTAATTCTGTTGCCACCGCAACCTATCGAGTGACACCTATTGCAAATGGTTGTTCAGGACAACCATTTGAGGCAGTTGTTTCGGTAAATCCAGAAACACAGGTGGATACGCCAGTGAATCAGTTCGTTTGTCCAAACGAATTAACAACAGTCAATTTTACTACATCCAATTTGGGAGGTGTTACGACTTATTCCTGGACAAATAACAATTCGAGTATCGGATTGGCAGCTTCCGGGTCTGGGAACATTTCATTTACCACAAAAAATGCAACTACCTCGCCATTAACAGCTACAATAACGGTTACACCAACCTATAGCTTAGGAGGCGAAAATTGTCAGGGTATGCCTAAACAATTCACCATAACCGTAAATCCTGTTGGTCAAATGAACATCCCTGCTATTCGAACCTTTTGCAATTCACAAGCATCTCAAGTAGTTTTTGGCACGGCAAATACAGGTGGTACAACAACTTATTCATGGACAAACAACAATCCTTCGATAGGCCTGCCTGATCAAGGTAGTGGGGATTTGACATTTACAGCCAACAATCCTGGCTCGGCACCCATTACGGCAACGATCAAGGTCACTCCTACCTTTACCAACAAGGGAGTTAGTTGTACTGGGCCTTTTACACTATTTGACATTACGATCAATCCTAGTGCTCAAGTAAATGGCATAAATGACCAGATATTTTGTAAATCCCAATCGGCTACTATTAATTTCACAACTTCTAACACAATTGGGAGTACAACGTATACATGGACCAATGACAATCCCAATATCGGACTTCCATCATCCGGTAATGGGAACATTTCCTTTATAGCCAATAATTCAGGGGCATCTCCGAACACAGCAACAATTACAGTTACTCCAAATTTTAGTTTTAGCAATGTTAATTGTTCGGGACCATCCAAACAATTTTTCATTACTGTCAACCCATCGCCAGACGTTGTTTTCATTCCTGCCACCCAAACAATCTGCTCCGCTTATAAGACAAATTTAGTTTCATTGACAAGTTCTACACTGAATGTTGATTTCACATGGACAGCTACCATCCCATCTACGATAACTGGTGCGACTGCTAATGGTTCAGGGGATATTCCTGTTCAAACATTGGTGAATACCACCACTGCCCCTGAGAATGTTGTATATAAAGCCAGAGCACAAGTGCAAGGTGGGGGAGCTTGCCAGGGAATTGAATATACTTACGTGATTACAGTTAATCCGACACCCAACATTGTAAAGGGTTTAAGCGCCACTATTTGTAGTGATTTGTCATTTTCTGTTGCTCCAACCAATGGCAATGGAAATATAGTTCCTACAGGCACCACCTATATCTGGGATGCTCCATTGATAAGCCCCTCATCAGATGCCATTGTAGATGGGAAAGCGGAAGCTTCACCCAAAACGATTATCAGTCAGAAATTGACCAACACAACAAATACCTTAGCTACAGCTACCTATTCAGTCACACCAATCATTAATGGTTGTGTTGGGAATCCTTTTGAAGTGGTGGTGACGGTAAATCCAACGGTTAATGTTAACGATCTAAACGACATCAGCATTTGTTCAGGGTCAAAAAGTACACTGATTGATTTTTCGGGGGATGTTGCAGGAACAACCTATAATTGGACAAACAATGTTACAAGTATTGGCCTGGCGGCTTCAGGTACTGGAAACATACCTTCATTTACCGCCATAAATTCCGGGACTACACCAATAATAGCGACGATAACTGTTACACCCAAGGCCAACAATTGCTTTGGATTATCCAAGACTTTTAAAATCACAGTTAACCCTATTCCCAATACAAATCCCATCAACGATATCTTATTGTGCAATAATCAGTTAAGCAATATTATATCTTTTACAGGCAAAGTTGCCGGAACTAGCTTTAATTGGATAAATGATACACCGTCAATTGGATTGGCTGGAAATGGAATCGGAAATGTCCCGGCCTTTACTGCTGTCAATGCCAGAACCAGCCTTGTTTCGGCAACCATCACGATCGTCCCAAATGCCAATAATTGTACAGACCTTCCAACAAATTTTAAAATTAATGTTCAACCGGTCGCCCATTTAACTACGAATCCACTGGTCCAGACCATTTGTTCCGGAACTAAAAATTCAGCAATTGACCTCACTTCTGATGTCATCGGGGCTACTTTTAGTTGGTCAGTAAATGCTTCACCCGGTATAACTGGTTTTACGCCTAGCGGTAATGGGACAACAATTATAGCCAGTACGATTAAAAGTACATTAAATATCCCAGGAACGGTCAATTATATTATTACGCCTTTTATTGGTACATGTGCAGGAGTTCCATCAACCTATACGATTACAGTAAATCCAAGCCCAACTGTTACGAATAATCCATTGCAAACCGTTTGCTCCGAAAGCCCCACTGCCCCGGTTTTGCTAACCTCAAATGTTTCGGGTACCACTTTTGCCTGGATTGTAACCCCAACACCCTCTTCAACTGTTTCGGGTTACCTGAGTAGTGGAACAAGCACAATTGATATTCAAAACATTAAAAATACAGGAATCATTCAGGAAGAGGTTAAATACCATATCATTCCAACTTCAGATATTGGTTTGAGCTGTCCTGGCACACCCGTTGACTATGTTATCAAAATTAATCCTTTGCCCGTTGCGACAGCAACCCCATTAAGTCAGGTGGCCTGTTCCGATTTGACACCAATACTCACACTTTCCTCATCGCTTGGTAATACAAGTTTCAATTGGACAATAGAATCAAATACAGGAAATATTACAGGTGCCACCAGTGGAAATGGTTCATCTATTGCTCAAATTTTAAAAAACAGCAGCAACACCATTGCTGGAAAGATTGTTTTTAAAATTCTGCCAGACAATGGGTTGTGTACTGGGAAACCTATCTATCCGGACGTAATTGTAAACCCACGACCTTTACCGACCATAACCGGAGATATTGTTATTTGCCAGGGAAGCCAAGGGGTGATTTACACAACGGAGCCCAATATGTTGAACTATATCTGGAATATTTCTTCCGGTGGGACAATTACTGCCGGAAGCGGTACAAATGAAATTAAAGTAACATGGAATGGCCTGGGTGGACAAACTGTGAGTGTAAACTATTTGAATTCATTTGGTTGTGATGCTCTATCCCCGACCCTTAAAACTGTGACTGTTTACCCGAATCTGCCAGTCAGTGTTGCCATTGCCCCTGATGCAAATAATATTTGTCCTGGTACGAAAATCACATTCAGTGCATTCCCTGTAAACGGTGGCATGAATCCTGGATATTTATGGAAGGTTAACGGTACGATTACCGGTTCAAACAGTCCTTCTTTTTCCTATAGTCCTGTGAATGGGGATAAAATAGACTGTCAATTGACATCCAACGCTATTTGTCCTACTGGAAATCCTGCGCAGTCGAATGTTGTAACGATGGTCGTCTATTCCAATTTGCCCGCCTCCATTTCAATTGTTGCCAGTACCGATAACGTTTGTCCTGGAGATACAATTACATTTACTGCTACTCCATTTAATGAAGGTTTTACGCCGGTTTATCAATGGTTTGTAAATGGGGCAAAAGTTGGTACAAACAATCCGGTTTTTAGCTATGCTCCTGTAAACCTTGATGTTGTTACCTGTCAACTTACTTCCAGCAACCTGTGTGCAAGCAAAATGGTCGTTCTTTCAAATGCACTTAAAATGGCAGTTGCGATGCCTCCTGTCGTACCGCGCTTTGAGATTATCAGGTTAAACGATTGTGCCCCAATCGATGTATTGTTGAAGAATATTAGTCCTACAAATGGCAATGCATATATCTGGAATTTTGGTGATGGTGAATCAAAGACTACAACGACAGCAGTTGATCTCTTGCATACTTATCAAAATTTCACTTCCGACACGAAGTCGTTACAGGTTACGCTTAAAATCATAACAAGTACAACACACTGTTTTATTGTCCTTGCAAAACCTTTAATAGTTGAACCTGAAATCATTGCAGGTTCTCCTGTTAGTTTCCAAGGTTGTAGTCCTTTTACCACTACATTTGAAAATGCTTATCCCGGTGCAAAATCGTATCGCTGGGTTGCCGGAGATAAAAAGACGGTTTTAAGCACAGCACTAAAGCCGACCCTAACTTTTGAGGCACTGAATAAAAAAGATACAACGCACCTTGTCTATTTAATCGCAGAATCGGCACGGGGTTGTTTCGATACAATTGTCAATACGGTTAAAGTTAGCCCACCTTTGGTCACTCCATCTTTCAGCTACTCAGGAACACCCGAATGTAAGGTGGTTACCTATACTTTTAACAATACCAGTCCCGAAGGGCCTACACTTTTCGTTTGGGATTTTGACGATGGCACCATAAATAAAACGGCCCATGCCAATGAAATATTAAAACATACCTTTAGGAACGGACTGGATATTCCGGTTACTTATAATGTAACGCTCACAAGTAACAGTGGGTCATTTTGTTCAATGACTGTGGCAAAGAAAATAACGGTTAACCCTGAATTCACAGCTGGATTTCCAGTTACATTTCAGGCTTGCAATCCCGTTATTAGAACTTTCGACAATGCTTATCCGGGTGCCAAAACTTACCAATGGAAAGGATCAGATGGAAAGCTATTGAGCAATAAACTGGCACCCGAATTGACTTTCTCGATCCCAATTGGAAAAGATTCAACCTTCAAAGTCTTGCTGATTGCCGAATCCCTTTCCGGATGCATCGATACTGTTGTGAATACAATAATTGTGAGATCGGCCACCAAAGCCGAATTTACCAACACCCCTTCTGAGGGCTGTTCACCGTTAACTGTCCAATTTAATGCTGCTACTTCTTCATTGATAAAAGGTTATGAATGGAATTTTGGGGATAACAGCGACTTTTCGATACTTCAGAACCCAAGGCACCTTTTCATCGACCCGAATGGATCGGATACAAAATACAAGGTCAGGCTATTGGCTTATAACCAATATGGTTGTGCCGATACAATAAGTCACGAAATTCATCTGCTTCCTACACCACAGGTGGACTTTACGGCATCACCTCTTGATCAGGTCTATCCAAATACTACTGTACAGTTGAACAACCTGACTCCGGCAGGCAACTGGACCTATACCTGGGATCTTAACGATCAGAAACCTTTGATAACTGGTTCGTTAACGAGCTATACCTATTCGTTTCCAGGTAATTATATCATTTCCCTGAATGCGAAAAATACAGCATCTGCCCAATGTGCAAGGACCAAATATATCGAGGTTGTGATCAACCCGGGTATTCCGGTCGCAGCCTTCGAACCTGACACTTCTGGCTGTGCACCCTTAAAAGTAACCTTCAGGAACTTCTCCCGGAACAGTAGCCGTTACCTTTGGGATTTCGGAAATGGGATTCAATCAACTGAGTTTTCGCCCACTAAAACATTTTACGATGAAGGGACTTACAATGTAATTTTGAATGCATTTAACCAGTTTGGCGTTAAAGCTGTTGCAGAACATAAAGTGGTTATCCATCCTATACCAAAAGCACTTTTCAAGCCCTTGCCCAACCGGGTAAAGATACCAGGCCAGGAGGTGACTTTTGCAAACTATTCATTGAACGGACAGGATTATCTTTGGAATTTTGGAGATGGAAAATCTTCAATCGATTTCAGACCCGTTCACCCATATACAGAGACCGGTATTTTTAATGTTACACTATACGTCACATCAACAGAAGGTTGCAAGGATACTTTGGCTTTACTCAATGCAGTGGAAGCATTTAGCGATGCCTTAAAAGTCCCCAATGCCTTTATGCCAGATAAAACTGGTCCATCAGGAGGAAATTTCGATTATGGAAACCCATCAAACCACATCTTTTATCCTGTGGTACCACCAGGAGATGTAGTTGAATATGAGTTTCTTATTTATAACCGTTGGGGAAATTTGGTGTTTGTCTCGAAAGAAGTGCAACGCGGATGGGATGGGTACTATAATGATAAATTATGCTCTCAGGATGTTTATATCTGGAAAATCAGGTGCAAATACAAAAGTGGTGAAATCGTGACCAAAACAGGCGACGTTACCTTAATACGATAATCAGGAGATGTCAGGATACAAAGTCATATTATTAGGGACTCTCCTTGTTTTACTGTCCGTCAGGAACTCTGTCGCACAGGATCCCCATTTTTCGCAGTTCTATTCTGCCCAAACTTTTTTAAGCCCTTCATTGGCTGGGTCATCCGGTGGAACACGATATACTGCAAATTACAGGAACCAATGGCCTGGGATTCAAAAAACGTTTCAGACCTATGCTGTCTCTGCCGACTTTTATCTTAGCGAATACAGGAGCGGTTTCGGTGCACTGTTGGTGACCGACCAGGCGGGTTCAGCAAACCTGAATACGACCAACCTTGGGCTGCAATATTCATTTCGTGTACCCATCAGCGACAACCTTCAGTTTGTTCCTGGTTTGCAATTTACTTTTGGGCAGAAAAGTCTCGACCGCAGCAAATTGGTTTTCCCTGATGAAGTGGTCACCGATACCCCCACGAGCGGGCAAATCTACCTGACAAATACAAAGGCTCAATATGTTGATTTTATTTCCTCCGTTTTCATCTATTCAAGAACACTTTGGATGGGTATTGTAGCCGACCACTTGTTAAGGCCAAACTATTCGTTCATGGGAGATAAAACCATTTTACCAATTAAAATCACCAACTTCGGAGGGATGAATTTCTGGCACCCAAATGCCAGGCGGATCGATGAACCCAGAATCGCCTCATTGTGCTACCGCTTTGAATATCAGAATAGTTTTAAACAGCTCGATATTGGGGGTTATGTCTATGGTAAAGTTCTGGATTTTGGGGTCTGGTATCGTGGTGTCCCGTTGTTCAACAACAGTGCCCTTGACAACCACTATGCCGACTATGATGCCGTTGTGATGTCGGTTGGGGTGGCGACAGGCGCCCTGCACATTACGTACAGTTATGACCTGCAATTGTCAAAACTTGCTTCCTATGGTGCCGGTGCCCACGAAGTTTCAATCGGGGTAGAGATGAACAAGCTACTGGGTTGTGTGGATTGTTTTTCAAGGCGGAGTTCCATCATATTCCATAAAAACAGGCCAAGGAATATGAAGATCAATTGAAAAATATTTCGTATATTTAAGGATCAATCATCTTCGGAATGATCCAACTCAGCGACAAGCTGCACAGCACACCTTTTTTCCGGCTTCTTGTCCCCTTTATTGCAGGAATCGTTTTAGGTGGTTTGTTTCCACCTGAACAGAAAGGATTGTTTTTTGGTATTTCCCTTTGCCTTACATTTCTACTTTATTTCTTTATTTCAATTACATACAAACAAGAACCCATCTTTGGAATCCTCCTGATTCTTGTTTTGGTTTTAATGGGTACTTTTATCCGAACAGATAACCTATATAGGCCACAACCTATGTTGGAAGGAAAATACTACGCCATTGCAGACGAATTTCCTATTGAAAAGGAGAAATCCTTCAGGTTGGTCATCAGATTGCTACAACCGGAAATCAAGGTAATTGCCTATATTGACAAATCTGTTCAGATTGGAAATGTTGAACCAGGATCTGCAATGTGTTTTCGTGGAAAACCTGAAATCATAGAAAAATCAAGAAACCCTTTTGAATTCGATTATGCCGAATATATGGTCAGGAATAGGGTTGGACACCGCATCTATCTGAATAACAATAATATATATATTTTACAAACTGAGAAAAGGCCCAACTTGCCCGAATTTTCGTTGATCGTTCGTGATAGATTGATCAAAATACTGGAAAACAGCGGTTTAAAAGGTGAGGACCTCCATTTGGTTTCATCTGTTGCATTAGGGGCTCGTGAAGACCTCGAACCCGAAACCATTCAAAGTTTCTCCAATACTGGGGTAATCCATGTACTGGCCGTATCGGGAATGAATGTCGGTATTATCTATGTTGTGATCGAATTCCTCTTACGGTTCATGAAACGGAACAAGACAGCGATCATCCTGCAAACTTTGATCATTTTAATGGGTTTGTGGGGATATGCACTGATCACTGGATTATCGGCATCTGTTTTGAGGGCTGCAGCCATGTTTTCGTTTATCGTGGTAGGTAAAGCTCTGAGCCGACGACCAGAAATCTACAATATTCTGGCAGCTTCGGCATTTGTCCTGCTCTGTTACAACCCTTTTCTGGTCTATGATGTCGGATTCCAGCTCTCTTATGTCGCAGTATTTTCCATCGTCTATTTCCACCCTTTCCTGTACAAGTTGCTTTATTTCAAGTACTGGATACCGGATCAAATATGGATTTTGCTTTCCGTTTCGGTTGCAGCCCAAATCGGGACGCTTCCCTTCCTGCTCCACTATTTCCATCAGTTCCCGACATGGTTTTTGTTGGCCAACCTGATGGTGATACCGCTGGTTTCCTTAATCCTTTACCTTTCGTTTATCGTTTTTGCAATCGCACCCGTGGTTCCATTTCTGGGAGTTTTAATGGCCAAGGTACTCGACTTTGCCGGACAAGGAATGCTCTTTTCTGTCCATTTTGTCGAAAAGCTTCCACACGCACTTATTACCAATCTGTACCCATCGGATATTTCATTGGTTTTGTTTGTTCTCTTTTCTGTTTTGATTGGTTTTTTTATCGCTAATAAATATCCCAAGGCATTGATATACGCCTGTACTTCTTTAATTATCCTATTAATAATCAATAATATATATAAATTTCAAACGCTTTCAAGGAATGAAGTAGTGGTGTTTAACCTTCCTGGAAGGACTTTGGTTGCATTGACGTCAAGTAATGAAACTTTTTGGCTAACCACTCCCAATAGTGGGACAGTTGAGAAGTTGAACTATTACATCAAACCTTATGAAGGTTACCGGAAAATTCAAAAATCCACAATTATCTATGTTTCAGACACTTCATTTGTGAAAACAGATAACTTATTATGTATCAATAAGTTTTTGAATTTTCAGGGATTAAGGATATATTTGTCTGACACAGGTTCACTGAAAGAGGATGAATTGAAGAAGTTCCCAACAATTGATTTATTCCTGATTTCAGAAAAATCAAAAACGGATCCCGAAACAATAAAACGCCACCTTCCAATAGCAGAAATTGTGGATTGCAGGATATTGAACAAAAGAAGTGATGGGAATCGGGAAACAGGAAAAACTCAAATAAATAATCCTGTTTTGCAAACTGCAATTAGTGGCGCAGTGCAACTTAAAATAGGTCAGGGCGATACGGGAACCAATGAAATTTTGTGGAGTGGATATTTTGATCGGTAAAGCAATGTAAATGATTAAAACTCCGTCGGGTACTTCCTACACCGATCGGTTTTGGGGAGTCGCTCAAACCCGGCGGTGACTTTTCGTCCTGCCGGGGTTTATTGAAAGAGTATTCACCTTTCTTTGTTTAAAACAACATCGGGTACTTCGTACACCTCCGGTATTTATTAAAAGTGATTGACCTATCTTTTGATCAAACGCTCTCAGGAACTTAGTACGCTGACAGGTTTGAGTCAGAGAAACCCGGCGGTGTCTTTTCGACCCGCCGGAGTTTCTTTAAAAAAGAAGTATTGCTTATTTTCCTTTTGGCGGAACAATCCCACCCATTTCGCCCATAACATTCACCAAATCAGATCCCATCGGGACCACAATTTTGGAATTGTCCTTTAATGAGGTTTCCATCGCCTGGATCCTTCTAAGCATTTGGGCATTGCCTACAAAATATTTCTCGGCAGCTTCGTTCACAAGCTGGATCGCCTGCGCTTCCCCCTCGGCACGAAGTATCGCCGCTTGCTTTATCCCTTCTGCCTTGCGGATTTCGGCCCTTTTCTCACCATCGGCTCTTGTTTCGGTCGCAGTGGCATAGTCGATGGCTGCGATTTTTTCGTTTTCGGCTTTTACGATCTTGTTCATCGTCTCCTGGACGTCTCTTGGTGGATCGATCTCCTTAAGTTCGGTACGCACAATCTGAATACCCCAATTCATAGTCTCGCCAAGCAGTGTGTTGTGAAGTTCCCTGTTGATCTTTCCCCTTTCGCTGTTGGCCGATTTAAGGGTCATAGTCCCAATGATGTTCCTCAAAGTTGTACGAGCCAAACTAACAATTTGAATCTCAATACTATTTACATTGTATTGTGAATTCTTGACGCTCTCCTCGTCAGCTTTGATCTTGAAATAAACCTGTGCGTCAACACTAGCATTCAGGTTGTCATTGGTGATAATTTCCTGCGACTCAGCGTTGATCATCTTTTCGGTGATATTGATCATGTACATGTTGTCGATTACTGGTATAATCCAGTTAAAACCAGGATCAGAAAAACGATGATATTTCCCTAGCCGCTCAACCAAAGCACGTTGCGTAGGTCTTACAATGCGTATCCCTAAAAGGAATATGACCACAAGTGCAATACCAATTGGTACAAGTATTTCCATTGTTTCAGTTTTAATTATTGTTTATAAGCTTCTGCTGGAGGAACTTCTTTCCCGGTTTTTCCTTTTAACGGGATCAGTCCGCCCATCTCGCCCATCACATTGACAAGGTCGGAACCTGTAGGCACCACAATTTTCGAATTGTCCTTGAGGGATGTTTCCATAGCTTGTATCCTTCTAAGCATCTGCGCATTGCCTACAAAATACTTTTCAGCAGCTTCGTTTACAAGTTGGATTGCCTGGGCTTCACCTTCGGCGCGAAGGATCGCAGCTTGTTTGATCCCTTCGGCCCGGCGAATTTCAGCCCGCTTTTCACCATCTGCCCGTGTTTCTGTGGCCGTAGCAAAGTCGATTGCAGCAATCTTTTCATTTTCAGCTTTGACGATCTTGTTCATCGTTTCCTGCACGTCCTTTGGCGGATCTATCTCTTTCAGCTCAGTGCGCACAATCTCGATCCCCCAATTCAGGGTCTCCTCAAGAAGTGTGGAATGAAGTTCCTTGTTGATCTTGCCCCTTTCGCTGTTGGCCGATTTTAGGGTCATCGTACCAATGATATTACGAAGAGTTGTCCTGGCAAGGTTAACAATCTGATATTCAATACTATTCACATTGTATTGAGAATTTTTTACACTGTCTTCATCCGATTTGATCTTAAAATAAACCTGAGCATCTACCCTTGCGTTCAAATTGTCGTTTGTTATAATTTCCTGAGGTTCAGCGTTGATCATTTTTTCGGTGATGTTGATCTTGTACATCTTGTCGATCACCGGGATAATCCAGTTAAACCCCGGAGTCGCAAAATGACTGTACTTTCCAAGGCGCTCAACCAAGGCACGGTTGGTAGGCCTTACGATACGTATCCCGGAAAACAAAAACAGGACTACGGCAGCAATGACAATCGGCAATAGACTTTCCATAATAATGATTTTTAATAAAATTAAAAGAATAGTGATTCGGTAGTGATAACCCACAAATATAATGCTTTTTAAACAATATATTAGTTTTCACAAAGCCTAAAATCTTAATTTTGAAACTTATTTATAAACAACCACTGAACATATTTCGCGATGGCAAAACAATTTGGAAACACATGGTGGGGGGAGCATTGGCTAAAATCGCTTGATCATATCGACTACGACAACCGGTTGCCCCGGGGCGCATCCTATGCCCGGGCAGGTCGAGTTGAAGAAGTGAAAATCAAGGAGAACCAGATTGTGGCAAAAGTCTCCGGAAGCCGCCCTAAACCCTACAAGGTCAATATTATAGTGCCACCATTTTTCGCCGATAAAATCAGCCAGTTAATGGGGGAAGTTGTCGGCAATCCGATGCTGATCTCAAAATTGCTCAACCGGGAATTGGATCCCAGGATTCTTGAGATTGCTGAGAACCTTGGGTTAAAGGTTTTCCCAAAACAATGGACCGATTTTAAAATGCAATGTTCCTGTCCCGATTGGGCCGTCCCATGCAAACATCTTGCCGCAGTAATTTATATGGTAAGCCAGGAAATCGACAACAATCCGTTTTTGGTTTTTCAGATCCACAATGTCAACCTGATTGAAGAACTAAGCAAAAGGGGTATTTTCATCGAAGCGCAAAAAAGGGCAGAAATTCCACTACTATCAGAACTGTTAAAAAGCACAGATAAAAAAGTCAAAATAGAATTTGATGTTAATCAGGCTTATCAGCGGATCGACTTCTCACAGCTTCAGCCAATATACGAACCATTGAGCCAGATACTTCCTGATCAACCACCATTTTACAATCAGGGGAATTTTAGATTATTATACAGTTCTGCAATCCAAAAAATCGCCAAAGAAGCAGGAAAGATATTTAAGAAGAACCTAAATCTTGAGGATTATTTCCCTGAACAAAAAAACACTTCGTCATTAAGCCATCGCAGCGATGTAAAAATAATGGCCAATTATAACGGGGACTGGGAAGTCGTGAACGAACAAAACAAGGCGATCAAAAATGAGCAGTTCCTGCTACAGCTCTGGCAACTCAATCCTGACCATCTAACAGATTATCAACCATCAGTAGCTGCATTGCACAAAACATTATTTACTGCCATCCACCTTTTGGCAAATGGTGCTATTGTCCCACAAATAGTGCAGCTCGAAAACAAGAAATTTTATATCCGATGGCTTCCGGCATTGATTGACAACCACATCAGAACTCTTTTCAACAAACTGAAGACAGTTCTTCCTCCAAACCTCGTTTTTTCGCAACAAACACTCCGAAACAAGGAAACTTTGTCGGAAGTGAACGATCAGGCGCTTACAGCATTATCACTATTCCTGACAATGTTGATCTCCCGTTTTCCGGCAAATGCACCCTATGATGAAATATCAACCCTATTTTTCAGGAATCGTCCCTACGCTTTTACAGGTGTGGGTGAAAATGCACTCAGCGGTGGGATTAAGGTTTGGCTTGACCGTTTTTTTCTGACTTCAGAAAATTACAAGCCTGTCATTACAGTCACAGAACAACCTGAAAATTCGTTTGAAATAAGTATCGGCATTGAAGATACGGCCAATCCCGATCAGTTGCCAATTTCCCTGAATAACCTGCTAATTCAGAAACAACACGAAAAGTACCGTTTTAAAGTGCTGCAGTCCCTATCCTTGCTTTCTCCATTTATCAAAGGTTTGGACGAACATATCAACCATCAGGCCCAAAAACCGATGCTGTTCGATTTTAAGGAATTCGCCCCATTTCTAATGAACATGCTCCCTGCCATCAGGCTGCTCGACATTAAAACCTTCCTTCCCAAATCGTTACAGGAGCTGTTACGGCCGAAGGCTTCGGTTAAGCTTAAAAAGAAATGGACAACGGAAGGGAGTTTCCTTAGGTTGGACGATTTGCTGACTTTCGATTGGCAAATCGCAATTGGTGAACAGGTGATGTCACTTGAAGAATACAACAAGTTGATACGCAATGCAACAGGGCTGATGAAGTTTAAGGAGAGTTATATTTATGTTGACGAAAGCGACCTTGAAAAATTGCACAAACACTTCACGAACACCAAGCCCATGTCATCCTATCAGTTGCTACAGACAGCCCTGATGGAAGAATACGAGGGTTCCCCTGTGACACTTTCGGATGAAGTAAAAAAATTGATTCAGGATTTGACATCCGATCAGGATATCCCACTTCCAAAGGGGTTAAGAGCAAAACTCCGACCCTATCAACACAGGGGCTTCTCGTGGATGTACCGAAACCTGAAAATCGGCTTCGGGAGTATCCTCGCAGACGATATGGGACTTGGCAAAACTGTCCAGGTGATTGCCATCCTGCAAAAGATGAAAGAAGAGGGTGCGATCAATGCCAAACAAAAAGCACTGATAGTGGTGCCAACCGGATTGTTGAACAACTGGCAAGCTGAGATCGATAAATTTGCACCTTTGCTTACATCGCATATTTATCATGGCACCACCCGTGATTTAAAGGATTTTAACGAAGATGTGATGCTGAGCACCTATGGTGTGGTCAGAAGCGACGGTGATATCCTAAAGAAAAAGAAATGGCAGGTCCTTGTGATCGACGAAGCCCAAAACATCAAAAACAACGATACTGCCCAAACCAAGATGGTGAAAGGATTGACCTCCAACATACGGATTGCCATGAGCGGAACTCCTGTTGAAAACCGCCTTTCGGAATTCTGGTCAATTATGGACTTTACCAACAAAGGTTATCTGGGAAACGAAAAGTCATTTAAGGAGAATTTCGCCTCCCCAATTCAACTATTTAACGATGAACACGTTATTAAGCGATTCAGAAAAGTCACTTCTCCTTTTTTGATGCGACGGTTAAAATCGGACAAAACTATTATTTCGGATCTGCCCGATAAAATTGAACAGAACCAGTACAGTACATTGACAAAATCACAGGCTGCCCTCTATGAGAAAACCTTACAAATTGCAATGAACGAGATAGAAGGGATCAACGATACTGATCACCAGTCACTCTTTAAACGGCAGGGGCTTGTACTGCAAATGATCCTGGCCTTAAAACAGATCTGCAATCATCCGACCCAATTTCTCAAGAACGGGAAGGTCGATCCAACCCTCTCGGGAAAGACCCTTCTGTTGCTCGATATGCTCGAAACCATCATTGACAATGGCGAGAAAGTATTGATATTCACACAGTTCCGTGAAATGGGAGACTTATTGCAACAATTTATCAATGAGCGGTTTGGAGAAGAGGCGATGTTTCTGCATGGGGGCTGCAACATCAAACAACGCCAAGAGATGGTTGACCGTTTTCAAAATAACCGCGTTGATAAAATTTTCCTGCTTTCGCTCAAAGCCGCAGGCACAGGGTTAAACCTCACAGCTGCGACACAGGTCATCCATTACGATTTATGGTGGAACCCGGCAGTGGAAGCGCAAGCCACCGACCGTGCTTACCGTATAGGTCAGAAGAAGAATGTACAGGTCCACCGGTTTATCACAAAAAATACCTTTGAGGAAAAGATCGACGATATGATCCAAAAGAAAAAGAACCTTGCCGACATGACAGTAGCAACAGGTGAAAATTGGATTGGGAAGTTTAGCAACAAAGAGTTAAGGGAGATCTTCGGGTAAATGGCCTTTTCGCTTTTCAAAGTGCAACGAATCCCCCCATTCCCCATAACCAATTTCGCCATCGGCAAGGGCAATTCGGGCGTCAAGACAGCCTACACATTGGGCAGGCTCTTCATCCACACAAGGTTTATTTTCATACAAACTGTAATCGTTGCGGTAAAAACCTGGGGTAATATTTGGCATGATGATGTTTGCCCCAACTTTTATCCCCTTCTCGCGACCAAGCGGGTCGATGGCCTGTAATGCAGTAGCTGCGGCTATGTTGATGTTCTTCATCAGGATACGGAGAACGGCGATCATTTTCAACGAAAGGTCAAACCGCTCTTTTAAAGGCAGGAGCTGATTCCTGAATTCATAAAGCGGGGTTTGGGAGTGTTCAATGTAAGGACCCATTCCCACCATATCGATCCCGAAATTCTGAAAGAACAGGAGATCGTTTGCCAGATCTGAAATTGTCTGAAAAGGCAAACCGATCATCACACCCGTTCCGACCTGATAACCAATTTTCCTTAAAAGATAAAGGCAGTTCATCCTTGTGTCATAAATGTGAAGCTCATTATCAGGATGGATCTTCCGATAAAGGAAAGGGTTGGAGGTTTCGATACGAAGGAGGTAGCGGTGCGCCCCGGCTTCAAACCAACGCCGATAAACAGTTTCGGATTGCTCCCCAACCGACAAGGTGATTCCCAACCGATTGTTGCTCAATTGTTTGATTTCCCTGATCAAATTTTCGATCCGGTCGGTAAAAACAGGAGACCCATTTTCGCCCGATTGCAACACAACAGAGCCAAAATTATTTTCGTGTGCAAATCGGACAGCATCCAGGATCTCGCTATCGTTGAGGTTATACCGTTTGACCTGGTCATTTGATTTACGGATACCGCAATAAAAGCAATCCTTATCGCAAACATTCGAAAACTCAATCAATCCCCTGAAATAGACCTTTTTCCCAACAAACGACTCTTTAGTTTCCGCTGACTTCATGAACAACAAAGTTTTCTCCTCCCCTTCGCATTGAAGGAGTTGTTCAAGATCTTTCTGTGAAAAAGAAGTCTTTTCCAATATTGTTGATATCGAGGTCATTACAAATGAATTATTGCTTTTCAAATTTTGAAACCTATCGATCTTCCAATTGCATTTTGAAATGCGGCGCAATGAATATTTGACTCCTATCGAAATTTCTTGTTGCGCCTTTATTTGTTGTAAATGTATATCTTATTCTATAATACTTTAACACCTACAGTGTATTGAAACGGAAAAGAATTTAATTTTTGCTTCAAGTCCTGTTTTCAATTCTTCTCACAGTTATTTGCCTTTCAATTTCATAAATTTGCAGAAAGCATTTAAACATGGAAAAGTCCCTTTTCTATAAGACACTCGATGATGGCACAATAAAATGCCAGCTTTGCCCACATGGCTGTTTGTTAGGAAACAACGAACATGGTTTTTGCAATACCCGGATCAACCATGATGGCCAACTTTTCACCGAAACATTTGGCAAAATTACGTCCATTGCACTTGATCCAATTGAGAAAAAGCCACTATACCATTTTTATCCGGGAACGAAGATCCTCTCCATCGGATCGTTCGGATGCACCTTGAAATGCAGTTTTTGTCAAAATTCCGGAATATCTCAGGTGCTGCCTGACAATTTTAAACAATTTACGAACTATAGTCCCGAAACAATCGTAAAATTGGCGATGAGCAAACCTGGAAACATAGGGATCGCCTTTACCTATAACGAACCCACCACCTTTTACGAATTCATGCTTTCCACTGCTGAACTTGCTGTAAAACATGGACTTAAAACAGTGATGGTCACGAATGGATACATCAACCCAAAACCGCTCGAAAGGCTCCTTCCCTATATGGATGCGTTCAATGTTGACCTGAAAGCTTTTACGGATAATTTCTATCAGACGGTTACCCAATCAACTTTAGGGCCGGTAAAAAAGGCAATTAAACAGGTCGCCAATTCCAAAAAGCACCTTGAAATTACGAACCTTGTCATTCCCGGATTGAACGATAATGTTAACGAATTTGAGGAGATGGTCCGTTGGATTGCCGGCGAAATTGGTGATCGGACTGTTTTGCACCTTTCGCGGTACTTCCCAAACTATCAGATGGAAATACCACCAACACCAATTCATGTTTTACATGAACTTTATGAAATTGCCAAAAAGCATTTAAAGTATGTTTATCTCGGAAATGTAATTGATACAGAGCGGAATACAACATATTGTGATAGATGTGGCTATAAGCTGATTGTTAGGGAGTTTGCCAACACGGCAATTTTGGGTCTTGATCAGCAAGGGAAGTGCAAAAAATGTGGGAATCCAGTTCTTGAACATCTTTTTCCACAAATTCAAGATTGAATTTAAAATATCTTTCTTTATTGGCTAACACCAAAATGTTGGAAGAATTTCCGTAATTTACATCCGAAAAAATATACCCTATGGCCTTAGGCTGGAATGAAATAAAAGAACGTGCCATCAAATTCTCTAACGAGTGGAAGGATGCCAGCAACGAAGATGCTGACGCCAAACCATTTTTGATCGAATTTTTTGAAGTGTTTGGTATTTCCAGACGAAAGGTGGCCACTTTCGAACATAGAGTCAAAAAACTGGGCGATATGGAAGGGTATATCGACCTCCTTTGGAAAGGGACGATCCTGATCGAAATGAAAAGCCGTGGAAAAAATCTCGATAATGCTTTTCAGCAAGCCAAAGATTATCTGCCTGGATTAAAGGACCATGAATTGCCAAGGTACATCCTTGTATCTGATTTTGGAAATATGCGGTTGTACGACCTGGAAGAAGAAACGCAGTTTGATTTTAAACTGTCTGATCTTGCCAATAACATTCAGTCATTTGGATTCATACCTGGCTATCAGAAAAAGATCTATAAAGCTGAAGATCCGGTAAATATTGAGGCGGCCTACCGAATGGGCAAATTGCACGATGCTTTGAGGGATGCCGGTTATTCAGGTCATGAACTGGAAAAGTACCTCGTCAGGTTATTGTTCTGCTTATTTGCAGAGGATACCTCCATCTTTGAGAAAAGATCATTTCAGGAATACATCGAAACAAAAACAAACGAAGATGGCACCGATTTAGGGTTGCATATGGCCCAGATATTTGAGGTTTTGAATACCCCAATAGAAAAACGGCAGCGGACACTTGATGAAAGCCTGACCTGGTTCCCTTATGTGAATGGTCAGCTATTTGCCGAACATTTAAGGTTTGCCGCATTCAACAGCAGGATGAGACAGGCACTATTGGAATGTTGTTACCTCGATTGGAGCAAAATTTCGCCGGCCATTTTCGGTGCCATGTTCCAGAGTGTAATGGATATCAACCAACGACGCAACCTAGGAGCACACTATACAAGCGAAAAGAACATCCTGAAAGTAATCAAACCGCTTTTCCTCGATAAACTTTGGGAGGAGTTCGAAACCATTAAAACAAACCTACAGAAACTTAAAGCCTTTCATCATAAAGTTGCCTCACTGCGTTTCCTTGATCCGGCATGTGGTTGCGGGAACTTCCTGATCATTTCCTACCGTGAAATCCGCTTGCTTGAGTTTGCGATCCTAAAAATGCAGTTGAAAGGGCAAAAAGTCCTAAGGCTGAAAGATCATATCCTATGTGATGTTGACCGTTTTTATGGCATTGAATATGAGGAATTCCCAGCCCAGATTGCCCAGGTAGCATTATGGCTGACTGACCATCAGATGAATATGCTGTTTTCACAGGAGTTTGGGGATTATTTTGCACGGCTCCCACTGAATTCAACTGCCAAAATTGTCAATGGAAACGCATTGAGAATTGATTGGGACTCACTTCTTAATCCTGAAAGGACAGTCGTGATCTATGCAGATGAGCTAAACTTCATCGAAGCAGGGCAAAAAACAGCAGAACCTGAAGCCTATTACAAGACACTGAATGTGGTAACAAAGAATGCTAAAAAAGTCGAGCAATTCCCCAATGGACATCCTGATTCACATGATATTAAGTTCGATTATATTTTCGGGAACCCACCCTTTGTTGGCAAGCAGCTTCAGAATACCCAGCAAAAAGAGGATATGGGTCAAATCTTCGGGAATGTTAAAAGTGCCGGCGTGCTTGATTATGTAACTGCCTGGTATATAATGGGTGCCCAATACCTCCAAAAGCACAATACCGATGATCTGAACAATGACACAAAAACTTGTGTCGCCTATGTTTCAACCAACTCCATTTCCCAGGGAGAACAGGTCGGTGTTTTATGGAACGAACTGTACAACAGGTACAAAATAAAAATCCATTTTGCCCATCGGACCTTTAAATGGGTGAACGAAGGAAAGTCAAATGCTGCAGTTCATGTAGTGATTGTCGGGTTTTCAAATTTCGATATTTCGGAAAAATTGCTCTATGAATACGAGGATATTAATGGTGAACCTCAAGAGTTAAGAGTTCAAAACATTAATCCTTATTTGGTTCGAAGTAAAGATGTATTCGTCGTTTCAAGAAATAAACCTCTTCAGGTTGTTCCTGAAATGTTTGCTGGAAACAAAGCCATTGATGGTGGCAATTTTATTTTTACCGATGATGAAAAGAACCAATTCATTCTGAAAGAACCACATGCGGCAGGATTGTTTAAACAGTTTATAGGCTCGGAAGAATTTATCCATGGCAAAAGTCGATGGTGTTTATGGCTCGTCAACATTTCTCCGAAAGAATTGAAATCATTGCCATATGTGCTTGAAAGAATTAGAAATGTCAAAACTCTAAGGGAAAAAAGTCCAGATAAACAAGCACGTCAACTTTCAGCCTTTCCCTCAACTTTTCGAGACAAGCATAATCCTGAAAATGCCATTATTGTCCCATTGGTTTCATCCGAATGGAGAAAATATATCCCATTTGGATTTATCGATAACAAAACTATTCCAAGTAATTTATGTTCATTTATCCCAAATGCAACATTGTTTCATTTCGGTATTTTGACCTCAATGATGCACATGACCTGGGTTAAATTTGTTTGTGGCAGATTGGAGAGCCGCCTTCGATATTCCAATTCAATTGTTTATAACAATTTCCCATGGCCCGAAAACCCAACCGACAAACAAAAAGAGGCCATCGAAATGGCGGCTCTGGGTGTCCTGGAAGCAAGGGCCCAATATCCTGAAAGCAGTCTGGCCGAACTATACGATCCTTTGTCTATGCCGCCAGTATTGACAAAAGCACACGACGACCTTGACAAGGCTGTTGATCTTGCTTATAGGCCGCAACCATTCAACGGCGAAACAAAAAGGATTGAGTTCTTGTTTGATTTGTACGATAAATACACATCAGGATTGTTTCCAGCAGAAAAGAAGAAAAGGAGTCCTAAATAATTAATTGATAATTGGCATCTTATACTATGGAATTAACAGTAGGTTATCTGAAAATCATATCCAGCAGTGTAGCGGTTTACCTGTTTATGGTTGTTGCAATCAGGCTATTTGGGAAGAAGGAACTTGCGCAATTGTCAATCACCGACCTGGTTTTTATCTTGTTGATCAGCAATTCGGTCCAGAATGCCATGGTGGGATCCGACTCCACATTATCCGGTGGATTGGTTGCTGCTTCTTCGCTGTTTATCGTCAATTACTTGTTCAAATACCTCTTGTACCGTTTCCCAAATTTGGGAACTATGGTACAGGGAGCAGATATGATGCTGATTTACAAGGGACAGGTCATCCTAGCAAACCTGGGGAAAGCCCGGATTACCATGGGCGAATTGATTGAAGCTGTTAGGGAACATGGAGTCGCCGAAATCCGATATGTCGATCTGGCGGTACTTGAAGCAGATGGGAACATCAGCATCATCTCAGGCGAATACAAACACCACACCCTGAAAAAACGCAAAGCGAAAAAATTTCAGGAAGGTTGAATCAATTTCAATTTATTTCAACCCATTTCCAAATACTTCTATATCAGATTCTTGGCACTTTTATCCGATAACTCGTCGTCACTTTTCCTTTTGAAATATCGGATAATTTTCCTTTTAAGATCCTTCTTTTAAAAGGAGAACAATAGTCAACAAACATAATCCCGTCGAGATGGTCGTACTCATGCTGCAGGACCCTCGCTGTAAAACCTGTATATACGACATCATGCTCCACCCAGTTCAGGTCAAAATACTTCATTCTTATAGTACTGTAACGGAGAACGTCTTCACGCAATCCTGGAATGCTGAGGCAACCTTCATCCATTAATATCTTTTCACCCTCTTTCTCAATGATGTGCGGATTGACAAAAGCTTTTTTAAAATCCTTAAGTTCAGGATGGTCCTCGCCAAGTGGTGAAAGGTCAACGACAAAAATCCTGATCGTCAGCCCCACTTGTGGAGCAGCCAATCCAACACCATCTGCATTGTGCATGGTTTCAAACATATCATCTGCAAGCTTTTCAAGCCCCTGGTAAGTTTGGTCAATATCGGTGGCTATTTTGCGAAGTACAGGGTCGCCAAATACCGTAATGGGATAAATCATTCTGTTTACTTTAAAAATTTCTTTTCTTCAAGATACGATTGCAATATAATTGTAGCACTAACACCATCAATCGTCTCTTTGTTTTGTCTGTCTTTTCTTTTTACACCGGCATCAATCATTGCCTGAAACGCCATCTTGGATGTAAAGCGTTCATCCATAAGCTTTAATGGAATGTTTTTATAAACCAATTGAAACTTTTTGAGAAATGGGTTGATGTACCTTATAGACTCTGAAGGTTCATTGTTCATTTGTCTGGGATAACCTACCAATACAAGTTCCACCTCTTCCCTACCAAAATAATCGGACAAGAAGTCCCAAATATCATTGGTTGGGACAGTTGTAAGCCTTGTTGCGATGATTTTCAATGGATCGGTCACCGCGAGTCCAACCCGTTTATTCCCGTAATCGATAGATAAAATTCTTCCCACTTAAGGTGTTTAAATTAATTTGCAAAGATAATGGTTTTATTCATTTGGGATTTCCCTAAATTTACACCGTTCTTAATTAACGATCTTTATGAAATCAATTACAATTTCCATTTTTTGTGTCGTACTCTTTCTTACTTCTTTTGCCCAAAAGGGCAAGGTGATCGAAAGTATTGTTTTCAAAAGCAATGTAGTTTCTTATCCGGTCAGGTATTCGGTTTATCTTCCGGCAGATTACGAAACTTCCCAGCGTCAATATCCTGTGCTTTACCTGTTGCATGGCTATTCGGATGATGAAACAGGTTGGGTCCAATTTGGGGAGGCAGGTCAGATTGCCGATAAAGGAATAGAAGAAGGGGCATTCCCGTCCTGCATTATCATCATCCCAGATGGAAAAGTGACATGGTATTGCAACTCTGCAGACGGCAAAGACCGCTGGGAAGATATGTTCATTTCAGAATTTATTCCAGCAATTGAAAAAACCTACAGGATCAGGGCAAAAAAAGAGTTCAGGGCGATTGCAGGTTTGTCGATGGGCGGATATGGGGCACTAAAACTCTCAATGCGTAATCCAGATGTGTTCTCTACTTGTGTCGCACTAAGCAGTGGTACATTTTCTGATGAGGAGATCGTCAAGCAGCCTGACAAAACATACACCATGTTCTTCAAGGACCTGTTTGGAAAAGACCTGAAAGGCGAGGCAAGATTAACCGAAGCCTGGAAGGCCAATAGTCCGCTTCACCTAATTCAAACCGTTGCTGCAGAGAAGTTAAAAGGGATCAGGTTTTACATCGATTGCGGTGACGATGATTTCCTATATAAAGGTAACTCTCTTTTACACATAGGGATGCGCGATCTGAACATCCCACATGAATACCGTACCCGAAATGGTGCCCACGAATGGTCGTATTGGAGAACGGGGTTGTATGATGGATTGAAATTTATCGGGGAAAAATTCCACAGGTAAAATTAAACCAAATGTTCACAATAAAGGCCATAAAAGTAATCGCAACTATTATGGCCTTTATCTTAAATTATCTCAGAATCAATTAGTCAAGCCTTCCCCTAATTTCTTCCATTTTCCATTCTCCCCATCCCAAAGTCTCTCACTCACCCATTCTCCGGTCTCCATACCATCCCACATTGCCCCAAGCTCCATGCCCTCTGCTCTTTACCTGGTCCCCGCAATAACTGTACACATCGATTCGGGTGCAAAATATTTAATCGCCAACTCCCTGATCTCAATAGGTGTGGTATTTTTGATCGCAGCGATCAACTTTTGGAAGTACCCAAAATCGAGGTTGACCTCCCGTAATGTAGCAAAAGTTTGTGCCCTGGCAAACGGCCCGTCAAAATCTTCAAGAATCCTGCCCAACATATAGTTCTGGATGGGCATCAGCTCCTCCTCTGTAATCAATTCTGTTCTAAGCCTTTCCATTTCAAAGAAAATTTCTTTAACAGTTTCCTCTGTTTTGTCGGTTTTTACTTCGGCAAAAACGAGAAAGACACCATTGTGCTTAAACGTGATCGGCGAAGCCTGAATTGAATAGGTATAACCCTTTTCTTCACGCAAGTTCGTCATTAGCCGAGATCCAAAATATCCTCCAAGAATCGTACAGAGCAATCTGAGACCCGGAAAATCAGGATGGTCAAGGGTTGGAAAAAGTTTCCCTATAGCAATGGCATTTTGAGTGGCTTCCGGTTTTTCGATAAAAATCTCCCTTGCTGAAGTTTTGGGTTTAATCTCTTTGGTTGTGACTGTCGAAACCTCATTTCCCCAACTGGCACTAAAATTGGTTTCGATCAATCGGATAACATCCTCATCCACAAATCCGGAAGCAAGAATTGTCATCCTCTCTGGACGGTAAAAATTGAGGTAATGCGACCTGCTCTCGTCAAGTGAGATCGAGTCATAGGAAGAGATATCGGCAACTGGTGAATACGGATGGTCATCGCCGAATAAATTCCGTAAGAAGCTCCTTTGGGCGATCATGCTAACCCTGCCTTCATCAACGATTGCCCTTTGTTTCCTTTTTAGCTTCAAAATCTCAAACTCTTCAACCGGGAAAGAGGACTCGCGGATGATTTCTGAAACCAGGGGAAGAAGGTTAGGCAGGTGTTTCTTAAGCGAAAGAAGGGAAATATAGTTGCAATCGTATGAAGAACCTGATGAGAATTGAGCACCATAAAAATCGACGGTGTTTGCGATTTCGATGGCATTGTGATGGAATGTCCCTTCCTGGAGCATTGCGGCTGCCATTGTACTGTCCAATCGCGATTTTCCATACCAACAACCCGCTTCAAACGAAAAATCAATTTTTACCACCTCCTGGTCACCAATGTTGAGCGTGAACAATTCAGCACCATTATTGAGCTTAAGATGGACAGGAGCGATGTATTCCACCTTGTCAACTCCCCATATTTTTGGTGGTATATTTCTTTTTAAAGTCATTACTTATTTTTTAATGATAAATAATTCAGCGTGTTGCGATTTCCAACCCTAAGTATTTCCATAGCAGTATTGCGGATATCCTCAACAGTGATTTTATGATAATGGTCAGCCTGTTCGTTGATCAATCCGGCATCACCCAGAATTTCGTAAGCCCCCAATTGCATTGCTTTTTCGAGGTATCCTATTTCATTAAAGAGCAGGTCTGCTTCCACCTTATTCTTCACCTTTTCCAATTCATATGGGGAAACCAATGAATCAACTGTTTGCAATATTTCTTCAATCAGGCAGTCACGGGCAAAATCAAAATCTACACCTTCGTTGATTTTCCCCGATGCAACAAATAAACCAGGTTCATTTTCGCCACTTAAAAACACATCAGCCTCGGTAAAGAGTTTTTTCCCTTTCACCAACCGTTCTTCAACCCGTGAAGAATTCCCACCTGAAAGAATATCAGAAAGCAGGTCTGCCGAATAAAACTGATCACTCAAACGAGAGCCCATATGCCAGGCAATATAAAAAGTATCGATAGGGACATTTCGATACACAGTCAATTCACGATCTTCAGTCTGTATTGGTTCCGGAAGGATCATTTTGTTTTTCAACTCCCTTTGAGGTATATCTTCAAACCATTTTTCGGCCAACCGGAATGCATGTTCAGGAAAAATATTACCTGTGACAACCAGAACCGCATTGTTCGGGGCATAATGGTGAAAGAAAAAATCCTGTACCTCCTCCATCGTGGCATGTTCGATGTGTTCCGGAATTAATCCGATCGTAGGCCAGCGATAAGGGTGGACTTTATAGGCGAGGTTACGTAACAAGTGCCAGGTATCACCGTAAGGTTTATTGAGGTTTCGCTGCCTGAACTCTTCAATAACAACTTTTCGTTGGACCTCTAATCCCTTTTTGGTGAACTTCGGGCCAACCATCCTGTCAGATTCAAGCCATAAAGCAGTTTCAATGTTGTTTGCAGGAACGGTAATGTAATAATTGGTTATATCGTTGGTCGTGAATGCATTGTTCGTACCTCCCGCATTTTGGGTTGGCAGGTCAAAATTTGGGACATGTTGCGACCCCCCAAAGGTAAGGTGTTCGAAAAGATGGGCAAAACCTGTCCTTTCCGGATCTTCGTGTTTTGCGCCCACATTGTAACATACATTTACAGCTACAAAAGGTGTCGATCGGTCGGTATGGACAATGACGCGAAGCCCGTTAGGGAGCGTCATTTTTTCAAATTGGATCATTCGTTATCGAATTGGTAATGTGATGAATTCAGTAGTTCTTTTTGTGCGGTAAAATATTCAGACAGAAGGGCATCCATGATTTCGGCAACGGGAAGCACATCGTCGATGATAGAAGCCACCTGACCAATCTCCAGCTCCCCTTCATTAAGGTCACCTTCGAAAATACCTTTTTTGGCCCGACCCTTCCCCAACAATTGTTTTAATTCTTCTTTTGATGCACAATTGCTTTCAGCCTGTCGGACCTGTTCGAAAAACTTGTTCCTTAAAAGACGAACAGGTGTTAAATCTTTGATCGACAATAATGTATCGCCTTCACGGGAATTTACGACATATTTTTTGAAATTTTCGTGAGCTGAAGATTCGTTTGATATGGCAAACCTTGAACCGATTTGAACGCCATCGGCTCCCAAAATCATCGTGGACAACATTCCCCTTCCAGTCGCTATCCCACCCGCAGCGATCAAAGGAAGGGAAGTTGCTTTCCTGACAGCAGGGATCAAAGTCAAGGTTGTGGTTTCTTCACGTCCGTTGTGTCCTCCAGCCTCGAAACCTTCGGCAACGATTGCATCCACCCCTGCTTCTTCGCATTTAATGGCGAATGCAGCCGACGAAATGACATGGGCCACAAGGATACCATGTTCATGTAGTAACGAAGTATATTTCTTTGGTGAACCAGCAGAAGTAAATACGATTTTTACCCCTTCCCGGATGACAATATCAATAAGTTTCTCAATTTCAGGATATAACAAAGGAATGTTGACTCCAAATGGTTTTTTAGTCGCTGATTTTGTTTGTCGGATATGTTCTTCAAGTAACTCGGGATGCATCGATCCGGCCCCGATCAATCCCAATCCTCCGCAATTGCTTACTGACGAGGCCAGCCGCCATCCTGAACACCATACCATCCCACCCTGAACTATCGGATATTTGATTCCAAACAAATTACAAATCCTGTTCCCTGACATAATCGAAAATTAATTCCCCAAAGATAAACATTCTGGCCTCAGTTCTGGTCGTAATGTATGTCAACATTCCTGAATCTGTATATGAAACTCAAATTAATAGTTTAATTATCAAACATTTTGTATTTTTAGGGTCTGATATTATTAATTACTAAAACTTTATAAAATGGACAACAGCAACAACAACGATGGGAAGACACAGGAGAATACCATTTCTGATAAAGCAGAAGAACTGATCGGAAAAGGGAAAGATCTGGCGGATAAAGCCGAAGATTTTTTCCAGGAGACGGTGATTAAGGTCAAAGGCAGTGAAACATTCGGTTCAGTATTGAGCTTCCTTAAAAAAGCGGAAGGTTTCATTGAGGAAAAGGCCGATGAATTCCAATCGGGTGAGATGGGAGCAAAAATCGAATCCCTTAAAGATCAGACAGAAGCACAGGCAGATGAAATCATCCGAAAGGTAAAGGAGGCAAGCCAGAAAATAGGAGACCGTGTCGAAGATACAATCGACGCGCTGAAGGGGAAAAAAGATTCACCAAAGAACGAAAACGGGTCTGGGATTTAAACTGAAAAAAGCCTGCCATCCGTTTCTGGAGGCAGGCTTTCCACTCTAATCACTTGTTCACAAACTATTTAATCAAATCAACACTCCGCTTTACGAAGTTGTTCAATGCTTCGCCACGTAACATGTTGTTTGCAAGCAGTGCCAGATCGACCAATTGTTTTGCCAGTTGGTTGCCTGCACCAAATTCTTCAAGCTTTTTGCGCTTTTGCTCTTCGAGATCCGATATTTTTGTTTCAACCTCTTTTAGTAAATCTTTTTCTTCTTGCGGAATTTCCTCTTCCTTTTTCCCTTGTTTGAGCTTCAAGAGGGATTCCTTCTCACTCTTAAACTTCAACAATTCAGTAGTTGTTAAGTTCAATGCAGGGGTCACTATTTCATGTTTTTCTTTAATGACCCTCTTTACAAGCGGATGGGCAATATTGATCACCAGATTGTAACTGTCTGGCATGTCCCCATAAAAGCTCATCCCTGCCTGCATTTTTGACATATCCTTCATCCGTCGCATAAATTCGTTCTGTGTGACGACCATTGGTGATCCATTTTCGCCCAGATCATGGAAATCAATGATGAACTGGCCACGCTCTTTCGGCATAATTGCCTGGAATATAGGGCTTAGTTCATTTTTTTCATCCAATGAAAGTGGGCTTTCCTTGCCCGATTCCTTTGAAATGAGTTTATCGACAACATCAGAGTCAACACGTACAAAGTGTTTGTCAGGAAATTTCTGCTCAAAATGGTTGAAAAGTGGTGTGGCAAGCACGTCGTTCATCAGCAAAACATCATAACCTTTGTTTTTGGCTGCCTCGATAAAGCTAAACTGTTCGTCCTTGTTGGTTGCATAAAGGTAAACCAGTTTATTGTCTTTGTCTTTCTGGTTGTTGCTGATGATCCCTTCATACTCTTCCCATGTAAACGATTTACCATCCGTATTTTGGAACAGGAAGAATTTCAACGCTTTTTCATAGAACTTTTCGTCGGTCAACATTCCATATTCGATGAAAAGCTTCAGGTCGTTCCATTTTTCTTCAAATTCAGTCCTTTTATCCTTGAAGATTTCAGCCAACCGGTCAGCAACTTTTTTGGTGATATGGCCACTGATTTTCTTGACGTTTGAATCGCTTTGCAGATAGGAACGCGATACGTTCAAAGGGATATCGGGGGAGTCAAGTACACCATGCAGAAGTGTTAAAAATTCGGGTACGATCCCCTCAACCGAATCGGTTACAAATACCTGATTACAATAGAGTTGTATTTTATTTTTCTGAACCTCGAAATTGTTTTTCAGTTTCGGGAAATAGAGGATTCCCGTTAGGTTGAACGGATAATCGACATTCAGGTGAATATTGAACAACGGCTCATCACCATATGGATAGAGCTTATGGTAGAAACTTGTGTAATCTTCCTCTTTCAGGTCAACAGGTTTCTTTGTCCATGCAGGAACCGTATCGTTGATCTGGTTATCTTCTGCGGTGTCTTCGTATTTGCCATCTTTCCACTCTTTTTTCTTGCCAAAAATAATTGGAACAGGAAGGAACTTGCAATACTTGTTCAGCATTTCTGTAATTCTGGTATCCTCAAGGAACTCAACAGAATCTGAATTGATGTGCATAATGATATCAGTTCCGACTTCTGCCTTTTCAGCATCTTCGATCATGTATTCAGGTGAACCGTCGCAAATCCAGCGGACTGCTTTCGCATCTTCCTGATAGGAACGGGTGATGATTTCAACCTCTTCGGAAACCATAAATGAGGAGTAAAACCCTAGCCCAAAATGTCCGATAATGGCATTTGCATCGTTCTTATACTTTTCAAGGAACTCGTTTGCTCCCGAGAATGCAATCTGGTTGATGAATTTTTCAATTTCTTCGGCGGTCATCCCGATGCCGTTGTCGGAAACTGTAATTGTTTTTGCCTCTTTGTTCAGGCTGACCCTTACTTTTAAATCGTCGATGTTCCCCTTGTATTTGCCAGCTGATGCAACTGTTTTGAGTTTTTGGGTTGCATCGACAGCATTTGAAATAATTTCACGCAGGAAAATGTCGTGGTCGGAATAGAGGAATTTTTTGATAATCGGAAACAGGTTTTCGCTTGTAACCCCAATCTTACCTTTCATACTATCTATTTTAAGTGTTAAATTTTAAAATTTGTTCAACCTAATGTCAAAGCATATGCCACAACAAGATTTCTGACTTAGTGGCAGAAAACAGCTCAGGCAATTGCCAAATAAGACAAAATTTCACATTTTTTGAAAACGGTTTCAGTTGCATTTTCTATAAATCTTTTGAACGGTATCTCGCCTCCGAAATCTATTTCCGGCATTACGATGATCTTTGTAAGCCCTCCGATGATCTTTGTAACCATTACGATGATCTTTGTTAGTCCTACGATGATCTTTGTAACTATTACGATGATCTTTGTTAGGTGTCCAAAGATTGTATCTGTTGTTACAAAATTCATCAATAGATGAATTGCCTGATTTCAGTCCAGCGGAGCCATTACCTCGTAGAGGTTTCAGTATTGTAGAAAAATATTCATCAGAATCCAGGCGGCGCAACGACAAACCAGAAAAAGGATCGAAGGTTTTCTGCGCCGCAATGCCAAAACCCAAAAATTGAATTACAATACAAATAAGGCAAATATGGTTGGTTTATCTCCTTGTTATTAAGCTATTAAGGTTAAAAAAAGGAAAAATAAGGTTTGATTTACCTTCAAACCTTATACCACTTTCTTTTATAATAAAAAGTTTCGAAGTTTGTTTTAGTGTCCGGGTGACTGGATCCCCTAATCTTCACCTTGGCAATTGCTAAAAGTCACCGGGATACAAATTTGAGACTGATGGTTACCTTTGAAAATAAAACATTTTTAGGATGCAGTGTCCCGGCGACTTTGAGCTAAGGCTAGAACATTGAGATTCTGCTAACTAGTCACCCGGACACTATTTCAAATTTTAAAGTAAACCTTATTTATCATTCTTTTTCGACCTTAATAGCCATCGTCTGCCCCACAACCAAAACCTTATTTACCTTATTTATAACATTATAGATCTAATCATTTGGCAGTCTCCCCACCTGTTACTTTGCCCCATTTGTTGTGAGGCCTCTGTTTATCCAGTACAGCTCGTTCCTTGTCAAACAAAGCAATCTGTTGCAGCCCACCATCTTGAAAACAGCATACACAAAACGTAAAGAAACACGTTCCGTGTTTCCTGGCACAATCAATCCCGTAAACAGCGCACGGAAAAACCCCAATACTTAAAGTCGCTGTACCTGCTTACACGGCTGTAATCGTAGCGCATGCCCCGGTACCAAGCACTTGAAGCTGAGTATTCCGCAGAGGACCACCAGTAACCGTTGTAGCCATTGTTGTGGAACGTTCCATCGTAGCTACGGTCGCCACCCGGAAGCGCAGTAAAACCAGTATTGTTTGTTGCGCCGGTATTGGGTGTGCTCCAATGAGATGTGCCTGTTTCTTTTAGTTTGCCACCTGCAATACTTTCCCCGCCAAGATAAGTGGTCAAGGTAGTCCATTCAGCATCTGTAGGCACATGCCACCCTACAGGGGCAATATTACGGCTGTCGGCAATCGCATACCAGTTGTATAAAGCGCCATAGGGATTCTTGTAGGTTGCAGCATCGTTATTGTACCAGCAATATGTGCCAGTAACCAATACAGACCAATCTCCAGTTAGATTAGGTATCGCATCGCCGTTTCGATATTTGGTTGTCTTGAGGTTTTCGGCCATCCATGTTTGGGTGCCAATTGTAATGGTCTTGTAAACATTCCCATCGTTATCTGTCATTGTCCCATATGACAGGTCAGGATTAAAAATTATAGGACTAATACTGGTCAGAGTTTTAAAGGTAATTTCGTTCCCATAACCTGTTCCTGTACTGTTTGTTGCATAAGCCCTTAAATAATACGTCGTATTTTCGGTAAGGCCAGTAAGGCTGCTTGTAAAAATTCCAATCCCAGTACCATCGGAGGTTTTGGAATTGGCTGTTGTTGGATTAGCAGTCGTTGCCCAGCAAACGCCACGGGCTGTCACTTCGGAACCTCCATCACTTGAAATATTACCACCAATAATAGCTGTAGCTGAAGCAATTGCTGAAGCTTCAGTGGTAGTCAGGTTAGGTACAACCGGATAGTCTTTGATACACCTGACTGAGAATCCATATTGTTTAACGTAGTAACCGTTAACAAAAAGGGCACCATAGTAGCCGAGTTTTCGGCACCAGGCCATTGTAGCATCGAAAGAAGTGCTACTCCACCAAAGGCCTGTCCTGCCCACATCGTTGAATGTACCGCCATCGTAGAAACGGTCACCTCCAGGAAGGGCCGTAAAGCCACTACCATTTGTGGCACTGGTATTTGGGGATGCCCAATGTTCCATACCTGTTTCTTTTAGTTCGCCCCCTGCATACCAACCCCCAAAATAATCAATTAAAGTCGTCCACTCGGCATCGGTAGGTACGTGCCAGCCTTCTGGTGCTATTTTGCGGCTGTCGGCAACTGCGTACCAATTGTACAATGCCCCATAAATAGCCTTATAAGAGGCAACATCGTTATTGTTCCAGCAATAAGCACCAGTTGATAAAGCTATCCATGCAGCATTGTCTGTCACATTGTCTATGAGGTCTCCGTTTCGGTATTTGGTAGTTCTTAGGTTTTCAGCCATCCAGGTATGCGTACCAATTGTGATCGTTTTGTAAATATTGCCATCGTAGTCGGTCATTGTTCCATAGGTCAGGTCGGGATTGAAGATTATTGGACCCAGAGTCGCAAGTGTCTTAATCGTGATTTCGTTTCCATAACCCGGCCCAACACTGTTTGTCGCATAAGCCCTTATATAATAAGTGGTATTTTTGGTAAGGTTGATGAGATGGCTTGTAAAACTGCCTAATTCTGTGCCATCAGAGGTTCTTGAATCTGTTATTGTTGGATTCGGGGCGGTTCCCCAACAAACTCCGCGATCCGTAACCGTTGCTCCCCCATCTTCGGTAATATTGCCACCACTTGTTGCTGTGGTTGAACCAATAGCTGAAGCAACTATTGTGGTTAACGTCGGTACCGAACAAGCCAAAGTTGGCTGGGTCAAAGTCAATGGCAACGAATATCCACAAGTATTGTATGCCCAGACATACCGAGTGTAGGTGCTGCTACAGGTCAGACCAGTTTCGGCTTTTGAAGTCACCGTGTCCATAAGGGTTGCAGTGGCATAATTGTTGGAAATGTTCCATCTGTACCCTGATGCATAAGGCACACCTTTCCAGTCCCAAACAACGCTTGTAGCAGTTGGGACGTTAATTGCCATTGTTGGGGTTAAAGGTGATAAGCAATTAAGATTCAATATGCTCCAATTGCCATCGGTAAAAGTTGACAATACGCCCTTGCCATCCGGGCGGCAGTCGGTGCAATAAACGATCAGGCCATCGGCAGGGTTAGGGATTGCGTTCATCTCTGCATGGGTCATCCTGGGTGGAAGGAAACCTTTGTTGTTCGACTTCACATCGAGCATTGCCGAATTGTTTGGGGAGCTACCATCTGCGTTAATGGCAACCTGTGAAAATAGCAAACTGCTCTTAATCAATAGGAATAAGACGAAAAGGCAAAACTTGACTCTCATTTCAGGTAAGTTATAAATAAATACTTCAGGGAATTTCCCAAAACTACAAACAAAATATTGGATGGCAAAAGGAAAAGGAAGTTGGTTTAAAGAAAAAATATTATGGTAGTTCAACATAATAACCGGGAACACATGGCAAAACGCATTTTATAGCGTTATACTTTCTGGAGCATACACCATTTAATTTCCAATTAGATTGTGTGTTCGACCCAGAATACCTTTATCCTACTATCCTACAATACTATAACCTCAACGAGGTTAAACTTTTGTTGGCAATGTTAATAAGTAAAAATAAAGCATATAATATCAATCACATTAAAAATCTCGAACTTTGTTTTTTTTAACTTAAAAACCATCCTTTGAACTCCCAACCAAGACCTTATTTACCCTATTTGTTTCCTGCTAATCCCTACCAATAGCCAATTACTGCTCCTGTCACTTTGCCCATTTTGTTGTAAGGTTTCTGTTTATCCAATACAACCCGTTCCTTATCAAACAAAGCAATCCGTTGCAGTCCAACAACTTGAAAACAGAATACATAAAACTGTCCGACACATTCCGTGTTCACTGATATACCTAGTCTTTCACGCACCTGACCGAGAAGCCGAAATTCTTAGCCCAGCTAGTTCGGTTGACATCGGCATTGGAATTGTCAAGATAGTAGGTCCACATGTAAACTGCATTCTCGGCAGTGTTGGTCCAATAAAAGCTGTAGCTGCCCAATGAGAAAAACGAACCATCACCATAGCTTCGGTAGCCACCCGGAAGAACTGTAAAACCACTACTATTGGTCGCCCCAGTATTTGGTGCTAGCCAATGGGATAAACCTATTTCTTTCAGTTTGTCCCCTGATAAACTGGTGCCTCCAAGGTAATCTATTAAAGTGCCCCACTCAGCATCACTAGCAACATGCCATCCAGAAGGGGCTATGTTACGGCTGTCCGCAACTGCAAACCAATTGTACAAAGCACCATATATTGCCTTATATTGGGTCTCATTGTTGCTATACCAACAATAGACACCGGTTTCCAAATCGGTCCAATTTCCAGTTTCATTGGTTATCGGGTCACCATTGCTGTATTTGGTGGTCCGCAGGTTTTCCGCCATCCAGGTCTGAGTTCCAATGGTAATGGTTTTGTAAACGTTGCCATCGATATCGGTCACAGTCCCATAGGTCAGATTGGGATTAAAGTTTATCCCACTTGTATTGGCAAGTGTTTTTATCATTATTCCGTTCCCATAGCCTGTCCCATTGCTATTTGTTGCATATGCCCTTAGATAATAGGTTGTATTATCGGTAAGACCTGTTAGGCTGCTTACGAAAATGCCCATGCCCGCACCGTCTGTAGTTTTTGAATTGGCAATTGTTGGATTTGGGGAAGTTCCCCAACAAACACCACGCGTCGTTACCGGGGAACCACCGTCACCAATAATATATCCGCCACTTGTTGCAGTTGCTGTTCCAATAGAAGAGGCAGCGGTAGTCGTTAAGGTAGGTACAGAACAAGTAAGGGTTGTTTGAGACATGGTTGAGGGAACCGAGTTTCCACAGGAATTGTAAGCCCAAACATACCGTGTGTAGGCTGTGTTGCAAGCCAGGCCGGTTTCGGTTTTTGTTGTCATCGTATCCATTTGTATTGAAGAGGCAAAATCATTTGTTGAGTTCCATTTGTAACCAGTTGCATAAGGAACTCCTTGCCAGTCCCAAACGATTGTGGTTGTAAATGGAACACTTTGTTTTATTGTTGGAGCCAAAGGTTTTAAACAATTAGAAGTCAATGTTTTCCAGTCTCCACCCATAAAAATGGAAAGTACACCATTTCCGTCCTCACCGCAGTCGGTGCAATAAACGATCAGGCCATCGGCAGGATTGGGAATTAAGCTCATATCCACATGGGTCATTCTAGGTGGCAGTAAACCTTTGTTGTTCGACTTCAGATCAAGCAGTGCCGAACTGTTTGCGTTGCTGCCATCTGCGTTAATGGCAACCTGTGAAAATAGAACACTGCTCTTAATCAAGAGGAAGAAGACGAACAGGGAAGTCTTGTTTCTCATTTTGGTTAATTTTTTAATAAATATTTCAGGGAATTTTCCCAAAACTACAAACAAAATATTGGATGACAAATGGGTTCGGATATGGGATGCAAAAAAAATATTACGATAGTGCACGGACTATAAATAGAATATTGCGATAAATCACATTTTTATTGGATTTCGCTGTGCCGCAGTCAACCTTTGATTTTCAATTGGGATATGTGATTGCGCCAGGGTTTAACCTATACGATTGTTCTACAATAGTTTAACCTCTACGAGGTATTAATTGTGCAGAAAAAATGATTTGTGTTTCACATTTGATAATCGGATACAAGAATATGCATTTTAGTCGAAACGATAGTTATCCTATTGGCAACAAACAATTATTGGTGTGAAATATCTGATTTCTGGCCAGCTGGGTCAATACCTCGTAGAGGTTACATTATTATAGAAAAGGGTCATCAAGATCACGGCGGCGCAACCACAAAGCCGATAAATGATCGAAGGTTTTCTGCGCCGCAAAGCTGCAACAAACAAAAAGAGGAATATGACAAAAAAAAACATGCACAAAATCTTGAAAAAAGGCTCAAACCGCACCTTCAATTTGTATTTAATTGTATAACAACACAATACAAATAAGGTAATAAGGTTGGGTTATCTTTCCTTCATCGAGTTACTAAGGTTAAAAAAGGGGGTAAATAAGGTTTGATTTACCTTCAAACCTTAATTCACATTCTTTTTAATAAAAAGTCCCAAAGCTTGTTTTAGTGTCCGGGTGACTGTTGTTGCAGTGTGTAGTCACCAGGACACATCTTCTAAAAAGTTGTTTGTAGTGTCCGGGTCACGGTTGTTGCACTTTGTAGTCACGGGGACATTGCCTCCAAAAGTAGTTTGTCAGTCCGTTATGAGGGGGAAAATCCTGTTGTACAGCTTCTGATTTGCATTTGAATTCCATCCAGCTTAAGCTGGAGGGGGGTAAAAAATAAACCCAACCACCTGAACAGTGATTGGGCTTTATTTCCTGATGCACGGGAGGAGCGACTCGAACGCCCGACACCTGGTTTTGGAGACCAGTGCTCTACCGACTGAGCTACACCCGTAAGCGCGGAGAGAGAGGGATTCGAACCCCCGGTACCTCGCGGTACAACGGTTTTCAAGACCGCCGCAATCGACCACTCTGCCATCTCTCCAAAGCGTGTGCAAAAGTAAACTTTATTTTGGTTTACCAAAAATTTTAAATCTTTTTTTTCGGCACCCCTGAAAATATAAACAATCAAGCTAATTTGATAATCTGGAGAATAATATTAAGCAATCCATAGACTGAACCGTACAGACATTCCAATTCCAACATTTCATATAATATTTAATCCATATATGAAATAGTTCCCCTAATCCTTGTATAATTAACTGAAATTCTCTATCTTGCGAAAATCTTAAATTTCAATTTAAATATCCTCTTAGCTATGAACAAAACACAATTAATTGATGCAATCGCTGCTGAGGCAGGTTTGACCAAAGTGGATGCAAAAAAGGCCGTAGATGCGTTTATTAAAACGACCGGCGAACAACTAAAAGACGGTGAAAAAATCGCACTTGTTGGATTTGGCACTTTTTCCGTATCGGAACGTTCTGCACGTGTAGGGCGTAATCCCAAAACGGGCGAAAAGATCGAAGTTGAAAAGAAAAGGGTTGTCAGGTTTAAACCCGGCAGCGATCTTGCAAACGAAATTCAATAAAGTAGGTTTTTGTAAATAAAAAAAAGGGCTATCGCCCTTTTTTTATGATTTTATACCATCACATCAGAAATTTTGCATCCCATGCAACTTCTTATAAATGCCGTTCAAGGCAAGCAGTTCATCGTGATTCCCACGCTCAACGATCTCCCCTTCATGAAATACACAAATTAAGTCCGCATTTTTTATCGTTGACAATCGGTGGGCAATCACAATCGAAGTCCGGTTTTTCATGAGGTTTTCGAGTGCCTCCTGTACAAGTTTTTCCGATTCGGTGTCCAACGCAGACGTCGCCTCATCCAAGATCAGAATCGGTGGGTTCTTTAACACCGCACGTGCGATAGAAACTCGCTGACGTTGTCCACCTGAGAGTTTCCCCCCCCGGTCGCCAATGTTCGATTCATAACCCTCTGATGTGGCAATGATAAAGTCGTGGGCATTGGCCACCTTCGCCGCAGTCTCGACCTGCTCCAGTGTGGCATTCTCAACCCCAAAAGAGATATTGTTGAAAAAAGTGTCATTGAA
>CAIYPA010000464.1 GCA_903927965.1 uncultured Bacteroidia bacterium
ATTTCAGTAGAAATTTTAAGTGTGACGGTGTGATTTCCTGGATCAGTTTTGATGAAAAGGCATTGTCCCCGATAGCGATTATTGCAATACCTGTTAAAACGATTAATTACCCTTGGATCAGTGCTTTCATTGACTGCTGTAAAATTGGTGGGACTGGATTCTTTCAGGTTCATTTGAACGCCGTCCAGTTCCAATTCGATCTGACCCACTTCAGGTCCCCCGATATCAAAGATACCCAACATTGTTCCATTGAACCGGAATTTGATCCATGAACCGGGCTTTTCAGCTTTCATCACAGTGGGGAACCAACCGGCAAATTGCTTAAGTGGTTCTATCGTTGACGGATCTATTACATTCCAGTCGGAACTAAATGTCGCACAACTTTTCGGATCAAGCATTTTTGCATCTTCCCAATTGTCGTCGATCAGTGGTTTTCCTATGTGATGGACTTTGGCTTTTGCAATGTCTTTCATCTTTAACATAGTCCGTGCAATGGCTTCTGCATAAAGATTTCCTCCAGCTTCCAACGGGTGGGTGCCATCCGCTGAGAAGACAATCTGCTTGTTGGTAGATGTGGTATCTGACTTCCAGATCAGCTTTCCCTCTTTTTCGAGTATTCCAGCTTGCAGCCCCATATGAACAGATGGAATCGCATATTGATCTGCCATAACTTCCAGACGCCTGATATTCTCCGGCACCTTACCCTCCGCATAAATCTTTGATTGGCCGACTGAAATTGTATAGATCAGGCAGATATCAATTTTTGGATTGGTTTTCCAGATTTGGCGGATAATTCCCTCCACTCCATCGGGGAAAGCTCCATTGACTGCAAATTCCACAAATATCAAATCTGGATGATATTGCAGTAACTGATCGGACAGCCGGCAAGCACCCAGATCAGATCCGGTACCCGAAACACCTGCATTTATACCTGTAACTTTGACCTTTGGGAATAAATCCTGGATGAATTTTGCAGACTGCAACCGGTATTGATTGTCTGCACGGGTGATACTTCCACCAAGATAGCCAATGGTAACATCATTTCCTTTTTTTGCTTTGTTGAAAAAATTGGGAAGGCCTTCACGAATTTTGAATTCATCAGGATTCGAGAAATTCTGAGTCTGAATAACCGGAGCAGTGTAGGTTGCGGGGTCAAAAAACAAAGGACTTGCCCCTGCCTGACTTGCCGCGATCAAATTTTCAATCTTATCTTCAATAACGCTCAAATCCCAGTTGTCCCGCCAGGAAACCGACATTTTGCCATCCTTCCATTCAATCGGCAACCAAATATATCTTCCAGAAATCAGATTTTCGGGTTTCCAGATATCGAACATGGCAATGTATGCACCGTTTAATCCCTGAATCTGAATGATATAGGACGACTGTCCGCCATAAGTTTTTTCAATTCCGAGGCTATCCATCGTATTGTAACCATGACAAGGGTTTCCGTGATAGGTCCATTCACCCTGAATATGATCGGTGGTGTAATAACGGGCTGCATTGGGTTTCCATCCGCTTGAACCAGAGCCGAGCAAATGGTACAATCCGTTTCTTTTGATGACTACCGGGGCTTCGGTATGCAATTCAATTCCTTTGCAAATTGTATAATCACCTTCCGGATAATAATAGTCACTGTCCAACTTGCCAATTACAAAGGCTTTGTCTGGCTTACGCACGGTTAAATGGTAAAGTGTGCCATCATCGTCCTTGAACATGGAAAAATCGCCCGATCCATTGGGTGAACCACCCCCGTGAAATTTATGGTGATAAGTAAACGGCCCGTTGGGTTTTTCAGCTACTGCCACCCCAACATTGCTTGTTTCGTAGCCAACACCTTTGAGGTAAAGTTTAAAGTAGGCAACGAATTGCTTATTTTTCTCGTTATAGACGACTTTTGGCCTTTCCAGGATACAACCATAAGCAATGTCGCTTTTATCGTTCTGATAATCAACACTCAGAACAACTCCTTCGTCTTTCCAATTCATCAGATCTGTAGAAGAATAGCAATGAATCCCGCCATCGGCAAACTGCGCTTCCGATTTCCCTTCCAGTTTGTGTTCGCCATACCAGTAGTAAACTCCCTTGTAAAAAAGGACACCACCCCCGTGGGCGTTGATTGGCTTTCCGTTGTTATCAGACCAGATTTGGGCAGGGTGGAAATAATTATGCACAGAAGTCGATTTCTGTGCATAATGGTATAAGGGACAAGTAATTAGCAGATATAAAACTAAAACAGGAAGTATTTTCATCTCATGCTTCAATTTTGGTTATTTCAAAGGTATCTGCACATTGTACGAATGACCAAGTGTTTCATTGACAGCACAAAGCAAAGCGACCATCTTCCCGTTTTCAAAGAAAAGCTGCGGGCGTTCCAGCGCCTCTAGTTTTTGGGTCGTGCCATTGGCCCATTTGATGTTCAGGGTGGAGACCAATGGATGTTTAGCCAACTTCCAATCGAGGCCATCCAATGAGTAAAAGAGGACCAGGCTCCTTCCGGCATTTGTGAAAGCCCCCTTCATATCTTTGACCACCGCATAGTAACAATTCTTGTCGTACCAGACATACGGATCCTCAGCAGGAAAGTCCACATTCTCTGCTGTAAAGATAGGTTTATATTGTTTCACAAAAGGGCCTTCCGGTTTTTCTGCAATCGCGGTCAGGTGTACAACTGGGCCACCGAACGGTTGGGGACGTTTCCGGCCCACTGCCTTGTAAACCATCAGGTAACGGCCATCGGGCATTTGGGTTACCGATGGATTGGCCATCATCTGGGCATCTGCAGCAGTTGTATCTTTCGAAATATCGATGATCGGTTTGTCGAACCTTTTCCATGGACCATTTGGATTATCGGCAACGGCTACACCAATCCGCTGATGGTTGCGGTGGGAAAAGTTCAGTTGCGGATTGGTCACTTTTCCATCGCCATAATTGCCGGTATAGTAAAGGTAGTACTTCCCATTGTAGTAATGAACTGTTGGATTGTGTGTTACCATTCCATCCCAGAATTCCTTTCCCCTTACCGGAAGGGCAATGTCCTTAAACTCGAAAGGTCCGAACGGCGAATTTGAAACAGCATGTGCCACTTCCGAATGGGTTACCCATGCAGACATCCCAAATTTGCGGGGCCAGCGTGAATAGTAAAAATGGTATTTTTGATCGGTTGGCGATTTAACCATTGTGCCGCACCAGATAAAGGAGGTGTCGTTGATGAACTTTGCCGTCATCGGGATGGGCTGGAGCATCTGTTGGAGGTTCAGTTCACCAGGTGCAACCACGTTACTGTTCTGTGCCAGCGAAATAAACCCCGACACAACCGAAAATACAAGGATCAAAAAAACTCGTTTCATTTGGAAATTTACTCTTAGGACTCGTTTCATTTTGGAAATAATGCATTTGGTTAATTCTACTGATACAATATTAATCCGGTGCTAAAAGTAATAAAAGTAAACTGCATATTATATTTTCGGAAACGTTACCGAAAACGTTTTTATTATCGGAAACGTTACCGAAAAAAAACAGGTTTTTCTATGTGCCTAATGTGTTTTTCCCTCTTTTCCTGTGTGTTTAAAGCCTATTTGTTTAAAATCCTAACGCATAGGTACATAGGTAAAACACAATAGGCACATAGGTTAGTCTGCTAAATAATTGTAATATAATTAATTAAATCCATTTTTCGGCATCGCATCTGTTGTCCAAAATGGCAATGACTTCAATCTTTCCTTTATGAATGCGGTAATAAACAGAAAGTACATTGGATAAAACTGCACGTCTCAGGCTTTTCTTAACAGCGGAATATGGGTATAGGCTTGGAAAGGCACAAACAGCAATTTCAAATGACTTAAGTATTGCATAAAAGTTATCTACTTCTTTGTCAGAAAAATGAGCCAATAAATATCCCTTGATTGAGATGGCATTTTTCAAAGCGCGGTGTGTCCACACGATGGACATAACCTTTGGTTTATGCATTGGTTAGACTTTCCCAGAACTCCTTTGATTCCATTACTTTACCCTCATCGGCATCCTTCATTCCAGACAGAATTTGCTTTTTTTGATCAGTTGAAAGCCCTTCCCACCAATCCGTATTGGCAGTTGAAATCCTCACTCCTTCGAGAAATGTAATTAGATCATTGTCTGATAGTTGGTTAATCCAAGTGACAAGATTAATTTTGATCTGTTTTAATTCTG
>CAIYPA010000465.1 GCA_903927965.1 uncultured Bacteroidia bacterium
CCGTTCCATCGGAAAATAGCGAAACTAAATATAGGGTAGCCGGAACATTATTTGTAGTCCCGCCGACGAACAGCAGCCTCGCTATATTCTGTTTTTTAATAACTTACAAAATTTAAAATGCAACTTGGGTTAAATTAAAAGAAGATGTCTCAATTCCATTGAATAAATATATCAATTGATTATTATCCGTAGTTGGCGGTGGAGGCACAATCCATTTTGTGCTGAAATAAGAAATAGGATTACCAGTTTCATTTTGCCAACCTGAATAAATTATCCATCTGTCAGTAATTGGAGATGAAGATGCAGCAATAGTTTCCAAATTATGCGACATAATTCTCATCACTGATTTTCTCAAAATATTTCTATTGATAAAATGTTCTGGTCGGACTGAATCTCCTTTCCCCAACTCTTTAACAACATCGTTTGTCGCTGAGTTTATTTCTCTTAGAATTCCATCTTTTAGATTTACATGAAACCCATTTTCAATCAAATGTACATTTGATTTTGGTCGTTTACCACCAGGGGTAATTACGAGTTCATCCATATTTTTTTTATTAAAATTAACTTTTCCCATTTTTTAAAACTGATTAGAAATTATATTGTATTCCAATATATGGTTTGGGTTGCCTAAATTGAAATTTCAAATCTTTGTCAATGTCGTCTGTTCCTGAAATTTTATTTCCTACTTTAAGTTTGTCCAATTCTTTTACCCAAGTCATAGCAATGCCTCCTGAAACTGTCAATCGTTTAAGTCCATTGATATTACTTCTGATTCCAAACCCTGTAATGAAAGTTGGTATTCCAGAATTAACTCCAATCCCGATTTGATATAACGGATGAATGGGAGAGTTAGGAATGTAGTAGTTGAAATTTATCATTGTTGTAATATTCAAATTACGAACTAAATTTTGAGTTGGAGAAGCAACATACTGATTGTTTGTTTTGATGCCTGCCGAATCGGAAGTTGTTCCATAAGTGTTGTAATTGAAAAAAGTGTAGGCTGTTCCAACTGAAACTTCGGGAATAAATCTATGAAATCGTCTTATTCTAATTGTTCTCTTGAAAACATCTTTGGATTCAATACTTACAATTTAATTTTTATCTGAAAGTTTGTAACCGCTTTCTTTTATTGTCAAAGTATAAACCGAAATTTTTCCAGTTTTAGATTGTATGTCGTCAAGTTTAATACACCACCTTAACCCGTCCACATCTGCTCCAGTCTGTGCCACTTTTTTTGCCTTTTCAACGAGGTCGTAGTTAGCTTGAAGGTTATCAAGTCTTTTTTTCTGTTCATCTTTTGCGGCTGAAAGTTCTTTCAAAATATTTGTAAAAATATACTTAACTGTAAACGCTAGGTCGGGATTGCCACATTTATATTTTTTGACTTTTGCATTTGTATTGTCTATTAAATCTTGCATGTCTTTAAAATACTTTACAATGTTACCAATGCTTGTTTTGATTGCGTTTAAACTGTCTGCGGTTGGCTTATATTCTAAGAATGTCAACGCTTTTAATCTGTTGAATGCAGAGTTAATTTCAACTTTTTTATTATCACCCAATTTAGTCTGAATTACTTTTAAAGTTGAGTCCAAGTAATCAAATAGACTATCACATTCGGCAACAGTTGCAAGAAGTGGTGCGGGGGGTGCGGGGGGTTTAGGTATGGTTTTAAGCACATCAAAAATAGAATTTAGGCCTACTATTGCTGCTTCATTAACTGGGTCTGTAATTATTTTGTTTTCGGTGGTGTATGAATAATTGAGAGGGTTCAAAGGCAATAAATATGTAGGCAATGCAGATTGAGCAACCATAAAAATTGTTGAGTCTTCCAATGGAATTGGTTTAATAGGATTTATAATATCGTCTTTACTTTTGGCGATAGCAAATTTCAATGACTTATCCTTTTCATCATATTTAAGAAAAAGTGCATTGTCTGATTTTACATGAATGCCGTTTTCTAAAACATCGCTTGCTATTTGAGCTGTTGCGAATTGGAAGCAAATTAAAATTGCTAAAACTGTAAGGAAGTTTTTTTTCATACGGATTAAATTTTTTGTTAATGATTGTTGATTTTAATTTATATCAAAGATATTTATTGGTGTTTAATTTTTATTTCAACGAAAGTTTTTTGTGCGTTGGGGCAATAGCAAATGTGAAGCAACTTGCCTTGGCTTGTGGGTTGCATTGATTCTCTTTTGCTTTTGCTGAAGCGTTGGCTTTTCTTGTCATTTTCTCTTATGGTCTGTCGGTCGTTTTACAATGCCCTATAGCCCGCATATACTACTGACAAAATCATCTTCATAAAGCCAAATACACCAGTATAGACCTGACAGTCAAATTTTTTGTATCAATAAAAAATACTATTCTATATTACTAAAATTGGTCATCAAATTCAATTACCATCCGTCCGCCAATTCTTACTCGTTCTCTCCTTGTAATGACTAAATGATGATTGGGATTTTTATGGCCTTCTAAGACCAAATCAAATAGTATTAATAATAGGATGGTCGCAGTTGATACTTTTCCATAATCAATATTTTTTTAAGTTGTATAAGGACTTGACAAATGTAAAAGGTAAGAAACTGTCTTGCAATAGCTATTTAGCATAAATTAGAAAAATTTTGAGAATAATGCGAATTTTAACATTTCAGACTAATTATTTGATTATTAACCGTTAAAAGAGGGTGAAAACGTCAAATATTGGAAATATTCGGATAAATATTCTAATCGCAAATTAGAAATTTGGAATAATGTTATCTATTGTTCTAAAATCCAGAGCATATCCTGCTCTGGATTAGTCATAGTCTCACTCGAAGTGAGGCTATGACTACTTTCACCACTAGGAACCACCCAACCGTATCCCAAATCCGGTTGCTCTTTCCCTGTTGATCAGCTTCCTATTTCTTTGTTTGCGAAGCAGTTGGAATATTGATAGAACTGCGCATCTTCATGAGTTTGTTCAATAAATCGAACCAGAAAGGGGCACCCAATGATAGGGCCAGCGCAGTAATCAGCCATCCAAGTAGCATTAAAAGGAACTTACCCACAACAGATAAACAGCACCAGAATAAATTCCAGGTCCAGAATTCCTTGTCCTTTTTGTAAGCAATACAGGATTTTGAATCGGTCAGTTTTAACCCGCTCCAACCCAAACCAAGAAGTCCATTCGCTTTGGCAATATCGCCATTAATAAGCGAATCGGCTTTGTGGGTCAATTGAATTCCCCTGTTAAATATTGAATCATTTTTGGCTTTTGTGATAGAATCAGCTTTTGCCGTACCTGTGAGAATGTCCTGTTTTGTAGTGACTATGGCAATTTTATTCAAATTGATAACAGTGTCCTTGTACAATTTGGGATGTTCCTTGATATAATTATCAGCTTGTTGAACGATGGCTGCCCGAAGATTGGGATCTTTTTGAAGTTTTCCGGCGATAGAAATGGTATCCACATTAAAAGCAACTGCTATGATAAAACCAATTATAAACACAATAATTTGCGTGTGCCGTTTGTACCAGCCTGTACACCTTTCCATGGTATCATCGAACCACTTTTCAAGCGAATTTCGGAAAATTTCGATATCACCTTGTGCGTCTATCCAAATAGAATTTAAATATTTCAAGGTTTCCTGTCCAATGGGAATATTGTTCAAAGCCATTTTGCCAGTGTCCATCGATTGTTGAATGAGGGGCTTTACATCATCACCAGGTTTCAGCTTATCTCCCTTCAACAAATCGATCATCACCTTTGAAAAATTTTGTTTAGAGATATAGGATGGTTTACTGTTGAACTTATCCTCTGACAAGTATTTTATCAATGGGTGATCGTAAAACAGTTCTGGTGGAGTGGTGACCAAATTCCCATTTTTATCATCCCTCCTTTTAAATAAAGATTTAAAACTACTGAATCTTTTATCAAAATCTCCTGAATTATCATCAAGCATCCGGAATACGGCACGTTCCAACAACTTAGACCGAAAACCGAACCATGTAGCCATCAGTTCCTGGATAATAGTTGCTAACAGGCTATATAACAGGTAAATAAAAACCAAACCTATTACGACATCCAATACAATAAATTCTGACATAATTTAAATTGTTTAATTGTTTATTTCGTTACTTGTATTGTATTTAAAAAGATTAAAGATGATAATAAGGATTCCAATATATATAGAAGGAAGCCTGTCACGCCATCAGAGATGAAAACAATCCCTTCAATTAAAAACGCAAATAATCATTACGAGCATTATTTTTAAGTCATATAAGGAATGAACAAATATATAAGACCAGATACCACTTTACAATAGCTACTTAGCATAAATTATTAAAACTTGACGTATATGTGAAATTTATCAATATTCGATGTTTTAAAATCCCAAAAGTATCCCTCGAATCTTAATTCCGCTCTTTAGGAACCCGTTCCTTTTCCTTGTTTTGATCAATCAGTTCTCCGAAGGATTTCACAAGCTGCTTTTTAACATTGGGATGCTTGAGCAAATCAAGGATCAATGTAAAACGCTTCCCATATTTACCCGATAATTCAATCACAGGGATGGGTTTTTCATCCGGAGCAACATAAGAAATATCCTCAAAATGGATGTTTTCGGGATGTGAAACGATCGAATCGGTACTGTGCCACTTGTATTTGGCGACGATCTGGAAGGAATCCGATTTCACATCAATCTGGTGACATGACCAATGAGCCCCACCTTTTCCCAAATAGAACAGATCTGTTGCCTGCCCATAATTGTTGACAGTTTTTGAAATCCATTCTATATTTTTATACCGCTTTGTTTTGGATTGTGTTTCGGACGATGGCTTCAACCCTAAAGAAGCAAGGGCGAACAGCAATAACAGTTGGCATGCTAAAAGTTTTTTCATCTTACGGTTTCCTTTTTTAGAATGAGATTTCATATGTTTATAATTTGTTTTTTATTGGCCATATGGAACTCGCCATGAGATAATCATGCTTCTGTGTGATTTGGTCTCATGGCTCGTTTCATGCGCTTTGCAGTACCACCGGGGGTCGCAATCCGAGACGACACAACCTGCCAGGTGAACAAGTCCTTGTTCGGCCATCTTCATTGTTTCGGCACCCGGCATACCATAAACAATCGGGACAATATTGTCTTTATGGCCATACGGACAAACTTTTTCTGCCGGGATGCAAGGATCGGGATAAACGATGTCAAGGTTTTTCATCACTAGCCTCCATTTATTTAGTAATTCCAAGCGCATAAACCGCAAAAGTAGCCAGCCAGTGGTCGCCCATATAACCTCCGGAAACCACATGCGGAAATGTGTATTTTATATGCTGAATGGCTAAATCACGGACAGCCTTGGCTTTGGATACTGGCATCTTTGCGGCGATATGGTAAAAACACCATGCACGGCTTAGGTTCAATCCGTAAAGATGGACCATCTTGCCATCATTTGGGTCAGAAACGATACCAATTTGATATAAAGCAGTAGGATTCGTATAAAGCTTAGGCATGAATTTTTTCAACCAGACATTAAATTCTTTTCCAGGCAGTACCCGCTGCATAAGGTCAGCCTCTTCGAGGCAAGGGCTAAGGAAATCGTAGCCTCCAGGCTCATAAGCACAAGGGCAATTCACATCGTTTGAATAAAACCTTTTTGCTGCTTTGATAACAGCATGTTGCAATACGGTGTCGTTGGCAGTAACGGAATAATCAAAAGCAAGACCCATCCCAAATGCAAGGTTGTAATGTTCAGGTTCACGAACGGGATATTGCAATGTATTGAGAAATGTAATCCATTGGGAGGATAGGAATTGAGCCAATGGAGCAACATTGCTGCTCATTTGCTTTCCATCCTGAGTGTTCCATGTCAGCAATTCATTTTGCAATTGCAGCAGCCATGCCCAACCATAAGGGCGTTCAAAGGTCTTGTTGTCGCCTTTGAACAATGCCAGTTCGGTCTGCATATTTTTGGCTGTCAAATGCCGCCGGAGTTTGTGCAAAACAGAGTCTGCCTCCGGCATTTGGGGGAATTGCTTGATCAATGAAACCAACAGCCAATGTCCATGAACACAGGAATGCCAATCGTAACAACCGCAAAAAGCCGGATGCAGATTTTTAGGACGGGTAATGAAAGTGCTGTCAGTCAGTGTGATCCACGATTTAAACGGAAACTCCTTATCAAGACATTTTAAGGGCAATGACGCAAGGTGGGAAGCCCCTTGCTGCGTTAATGCTAGTTTGCCATTTTCCTCTGTGTAAAGCTGTTGCGCTTTACTGGAACTGAAAGAAAGGATAAAAATAAAGACGAAAAATTTCTTCATGGGATACGCTTTAAGTATTTTTTTTCAAATGAATATGATTGGTTCCAAAGTGAAGGGCTAAAATTAGTGCTATTAATACTTAAAGGGTGGAATTAATTCCGGTTTCGCAAATCATTGATCTCCTGATCAGTCATACCCGTCAAATCTTTGATTACCTCATTCGAATAACCTTTTTCAATCCCTTTTTGGGCAATCTCAACTTGCAATTCTTTTCTACTGTCCCTTTCAATTAATAAAGTCATTTGCTTACGGCTTTCGTCCACTTTCATTTTTTGCAGTGTATGCGGATCCAACCTATCGTAATCGATTAAATCAATGGCCTTTGCAATTCCCTTGTTGTTTAGGTTAAGCTTGTAATTTACTGGTTCTTTCATTGAAGCGTAAAGTAGGTCCAACCAATCCTGATAATTTTTTGGTGTGTCGGTATTTTGATATTTCTTTGATGGATTGAGAAAAACCATGTTGTGTTCGTAAATTTTGATCAATTCGCCCTTTAAATTTCTGGGATTGAAATCAATGACCAACACATTGTCCCTAATTGGCTGTCCATCTTTCTGATCAAACCGATAAGGCCGGGCAAATACAACAACGCCTAAAACAGTTTGCTTGAATTTATAATCGGATGATTTTTTCTGCTGGTTCGTGATCAAGGTCAAGAAGTAATGCAAAAACCGGTCAAAATTATGGTCATAATCGATCTTTTGAATCTCGATAACAAACGAATGATCGGAACTCTCTGCATAAATATCCAATTCAAAGTTAATTGGGGATAATGGTGGCTCAAACTTTTTTTCCGTCTCGATTTTGTCCACGACAATATCAATACCAAAAAGATCTTTCACAAACTGCTGGAATACTTCCTTGTCGGTGAATGCCTTTTTAAAAATTGTTTCATTGTCCAATGGCGCAAGCATAAAATACTTTTTTTGTATTATGCAAATTTAAACAATTTCACATGGTTTTCCAATTGAATGAAAATAGGTCATCCACATGAATAAAGAGATCGATCAGATGATCTTCTTCAACCATTTAAAATACTTAAACGGTACATATTTGAACGGTAGATCTATCCAGGTTGGTGTGGTGACAACAGCCCTTGCATTGCTGAAGACGAGAAAACTATCGTGGCCATGGTATTTCCCCAATCCACTGTTGCCTACACCTCCAAAGGGGAGCTTGTGATTGGTGATGTGCATCAGTGTATCGTTGATGCAGGCACCACCTGAGGTTGTCCTGGCTAATACTTCTTTGGCTTGTTCGTTCTTACCGAAATAATAAAATGCAAGGGGTTTCTCATGTTCGTTGATATACGCAATGGCAGAATCTATGTTTTCAAAAGTCATCACCGGCAAAATGGGGCCAAAAATCTCCTCCTGCATGATTGGGTATTCCGGTTTGACCTCGTCGATAATCGTTGGGGACAGGTAGCGGTCCTGAACATTAACCTTTCCGCCAAAAGTGATTTTACCATGTTCCATGAGTTTTTGCAAACGGACCATCGCCTGATCGTTTACAATCCGCGGAAAATAGTTGCTCTTTTGGACATCTTCGCCATACATTTGGGTAATATTACTTGCAATCTTCCTAAGCAATTCGTCTTTAACCGATTGATGGACAAACAGGTAATCGGGTGCTATACAAGTCTGTCCTGCATTGATGGTCTTTCCCCAGGCAATCCGTTTGGCTGCCACATCCAGATTGGCACCTGAATCGACAATGCAAGGGCTTTTACCTCCCAGCTCCAACACAACCGGAGTGAGGTGTTCGGAGGCAGCTTTCATCACAACCTTTCCAACAGCAGGGCTCCCTGTATAGAAGATCACATCGAAACATTGTTCCAGCAACATCCCATTGACTTTCCGGCTTCCCTGAACGATGCTGACAGATCCAGGCTCGAAAGTTTCACGGATCAACTCCTCCATCACCAAGGCAATGTTGGGCGTATATGGTGAGGGCTTCAACATTGCGCAACAACCTCCTGAAATCGCCCCAACCAATGGATTCATCAGCAATTGAAAAGGATAATTCCACGGTGCCATGATCAAGGCAACTCCAAGAGGTTCATGGATGATCTGACTCGATGAAGGCAACAGGTGAAATGGGGTCGTTACTTTTTTGGGTTTGGCCCAACATTTCAGGTGATGGATATGATTGTCAATTTCCTGCAACACCAGGCTAATTTCGGTCAGATAGGCCTCTTCCATTGATTTGTGCAGATCTTTCCAAAGTGCATCGGTGATTTTCGCTTCAAATTTGAGGATAGCAGCTTTGAACCGTTTCAACTGTCCGATCCTGAATGTTATGCTTTTAGTCTTTTGACTGGCAAAGTAACTGCGATGATCCTTCAAAAGAAGTTCGATCGTATTGAATGATGTGTCTAACATGAGAATCACTATTTAATTGTATTTGTGTATATTATAAAATTCTGCATTTCTTTCCTATAGCGGCTAGCAATTGGCAACTTGCGACTGGCAGACCTTCAAAAGTTGTATTTTCTCCTTTTCAAAAGCGGCTGGCAACTGGCGGCTAGCTACTGGCCGAACTTCAAAATTAGTTATTGATAATACATTAGTCTGAATGTGGAGACAATTTTGTTCCCAGCACTTTCAAAGCCAGTCGCCAGTTGCAAGTAGCCAGTTGCATTCATTATTCGCTCATAAAAATCTCATTGTTGGAACGAGTTTAACTCCCTGCACGATCAAAGCCAGTCGCCAGATGCCAGAAGCCAGCAGCCGCATCTATTCCTTCCGTCCCGTAAAGTGGTCCATGGTTTTGTAAATGCCCAGGACACTCCCTGTAAACCAATCGAACAGCCAGATGGGCAACAATCCTTGGGAAAAACGGATAAAGTGCATACTAAATGGCATACTTAAAATGATCCGGTTTTTCCCGATCGCCCTGACAATCTTTCGAGCCACCCGTTCTGGTTTAAGGATCGGGATCAACGACCTTACACCATCAAACATGCCGGTATTGATGTAATATGGCGTTACCGTAGTCACACCAACTTCGATTTTCTGCCTTTCCATCTCGATTCTTACGCTGTCGGACCAGCCAATTACCGCCCATTTACTGGCCGCGTACACTGACATTCTGGGGTTTGAGATCAACCCTGCTGAAGATGCAATGTTGCACACATGACCTGAATTCTGTTTGATCATCGCTGGCAAAAACTCCAATGTGACCAGCATCGGGGCATTGGCATTGATGTTCATGGTCTGAATAACTTCCGTTGAAGTGTGGTCCTGGAAATATTTCCCAACCACAATCCCGGCATTGTTGATCAGCACATCCACTGTTCCAATGGTACTTGCCACAACAGTCGCGGCTGACTTAATCTGCACTAAATCAGCTATATCTACCTTATATCCATGTATTTCCCCCAATATCGAAAATTCTTTAACTGTTTTGTCAATATTGGTTTGGTTGATGTCCCAGATGATCAGGATAGCCCCTTTTTCAAGAAATAACCGACCCATAATCTTACCGATACCCGATGCGCCCCCGGTAATCAAAACATGTTTGCCTTTGAAGTCTTTCATATGATCTTATTTTTTAAAAATTTGAAGTCAGTTTTTATATCCCGCAAAATTCGCAAGGTTACGCAAAGCCTTTTTCAATATTACCCTTTGCGGTCTTGGCGGTCTTTGCGCGAAACCTAGCCTGTTCAATGTCTCGCAAAGTTCGCAAGGTTACGCAAAGACTTGTTTATTAAAACCTTTACTTTCTTGGCGAGCATTGCGCGAAACCCAGCCTGTTTAATGTCTCGTAAAGTCCGCAGGGTTACGCAAGGACTTATTTATTTACACCTTTGCGTTCTTGGCGAGCATTGCGCGAAACCCAGCCTGTTTAATTTCTTGCAAAGTTCGCAGGGTTACGCAAAGACTTATTTATTTAAACCTTTGCGTTCTTGGCGAGCATTGCGCGAAACCCAGCCTGTTTAATGTCTCGTAAAGTCCGCATGGTTAGGCAAGGACTTATTTATTTAAACCTTTGCGTTCTTGGCGAGCATTGCGCGAAACCCAGCCTGTTTAATTTCTTGCAAAGTTCGCAGGGTTACGCAAAGACTTATTTATTTAAACCTTTGCGGTCTTAGCGAGCTTTGTGAGAAACTTTATGCCTGGTCTTATCTCATTTTGGCCGGGGCAGTAAATTGTCGATCAGAAAATCCCTGAATTTCCGAGGGAAAAATTTGGTGACATAATAGAGCAATTTCACATCGCTTCCCGAAATGATCAGAAATTTATATTTCCCTTTACATTGTTTTAGGATCCGGTTTGCCGCCCAATCAACAGGAACAATTTTACGCGGTGAATCCGATCTCGCCCAAAGCGGTTGACTTTCCATTTCGTGATGGAGCTGCGGGGTGTCCATATCGCCAGGACAGGTTACATAAACATTGATATTCTGGTACAACAACTCCCTGCGCATCGATTCGGCAAAGTTCACAATCCCAGCTTTGGCCGCACAATAGACCGAATATCCGGCAGAACCCACCAATCCAAAGCCTGAAGATGTCATTAAAACCTTCGAACCCGATTTCAACATTGGAAGGAAATAATACGCAGAACCGATCACCCCAAATAAATCAATGTCCAGGTCTTTTTTTATCTCTTCTACATTTGTATAATCCCTTAAAAGTTTAACAGTTACAGTTCCGGCATTCAAAATCAGAAAATCGATCTGACTGTATTTGTTCCGAATCAATTCTGAGATATGTTTTAATTCTGCATCATTCGACACGTCACATGAAAATCCTTCAGCCTCAATGCTCATTGTATTTAACTCATTGACAGCTAATTGTATTTTATCCTGATTTCTTGCCAGGATAATAATAGAAAACCCTTGTTTTCCAAGAATTTTGGCATAAGCCAATCCGAGTCCTGAAGAACCACCTGTTACCAATGCAATTTTTGACATACCCTTACGATTAATATTTATCTCAAAGCTAATGTATTTTTTACAAATAAAACTTTCCTACGATTCAAGTAAGAAAACAAATAAAACTACCTTTATTCGCTAAAAATCTGAAAAACGATTTTAGCGAATACACCTTTTATCTGAAAAATAATTTTAGCTCTGGATTAATTAAACTACTAAATATGAATATGTTAAAAAGATCCCAAATTGGTCGTGTAGCAGCCCTCCTATTTCTATTTATTTCAATCTATTTCCCTTCCTTCTCTCAGGTCAAAATCTCCGAACAACTCTGGACACTTCCAACCTATAAAGTGATCCAGGCCGATAAAAACCCAATGTTTTTCAAGGGGGAATCTTATCAGGGAGCCTCGAAATACATCTATCCCTATGCGATGAACGACATGATCTCCAATGAGAAAACCGATCAGCCGTGGAAAGCATTAATTCTTGAAAACGAATACATTAAGCTTTGCGTAACCCCTGAAATTGGAGGAAAACTTTATTACGGGACCGATAAGACAAACAACCAAAATTTCATTTATAAGAACAATGTTGTGAAACCTTCCAACATTGGGATGACAGGTGCATGGGTCTCAGGCGGGATCGAATGGTGTATGATCCACCATCACAGGGCTTCCACGATGCTGCCTGTCGATTACGATCTGGTCGAAAACAAGGATGGAAGCAAGACCATCTGGATCGGTGAAACGGAACCGCGCCACCAGATGCGATGGACAATCGGGATTACCGCCTTTCCGGGCAAGTCCTATTTCCAGACCGAAGTGAAGATCCACAATGCCACTTCGCTGACCAACACCTTCCTGTATTGGGCCAATGTTGCCGCACATACAACAAAAGATTTTCAGGTGATTTTTCCCCCAAGTGTCCAATTTGCAATGTACCATGCGAAAAACAGCTTCACCAACTGGCCTTATTCGACCCAGGTCTATAACGGTGAAGATTTCTCAAAAGGGGTGGATTTAAGCTATTGGCAAAATTCTGTCAATCAGAATTCCTACTTTGCCTACGACCTCAAAGAGGATTTCATGGGTGGGTACGACCATGGCAAAGAGGCAGGTACTGTCCACATTGGTGACCACAACATTGTAAAAGGGGCAAAACTCTGGGAATGGGGCTCCGGCCCACGTGGGCAAGCTACAGAAGGAAAGCTAACAGAAAACGATGGTCCTTATGTTGAAATCATGGTGGGCGCCTTCTCCGACAACCAGCCCGATTACAGTTGGATCAGGCCTTACGAGGTGAAGACGTTTAAGCAATACTGGTATCCGGTAAAGGAGATCAAAGGATTTAAGTATGCCAACCTCAACGGCGCTGTCAATCTCGAAAAACGGCCTGATAACCAGGTTTTTCTTGGGTACTACTCCACACAAAAAATTAACAAGGCAAAGATCATCCTGAAAAAAAAGGATACCGTGATTTTTGAAAAAGTAATGGAAATCTCGCCTGCTACAGCATTTAAAGGATCGGTAAAAATTGATGGAACATTTGAACTGACAGATCTTTACACCGAAATGGTCAATTCCGACAACAATGAGGTTTTGGTTTCGTACCAACCTGTGAAGAAAAAAGAGGGGGACAAACTCCCGGAGGAGGTCAAAAGGCCTCCATTGCCTAAGGATATCCAGACTGTCGAAGAGCTATACCTTACGGGAAGCCGGATCCTCCAGTTTTATAATCCGACCCTCGTGGCGATGGATTATTTCACCGAAGCCTTAAAACGCGATCCATCAGATATACGCACCAACGTGGCCGTAGGAAATATCCATCTCAAAAATGGGGAATATTCGATTGCCAGGAAATATTTTGGAACTGCAATTAAAAGATTGACAAAGGATTACACGCGGCCATCAAACTGTGAGGCACTTTACCTTCAGGGTCTTGCGCTCAAAGGGCTTGAGATGTATGACGAAGCCTTGGACACCCTTTACCGCGCCACATGGGATTATGCATGGCATTCAGCAGCTTATCTCGAACTTGCGAGGATATCCTGTATCAAAGGTGATTTTCAAAAAGCTCTGTATCAGGTTAACCAGTCGTTGAGCACCAATTCAACCAACAACAGTGCCATTGACCTGAAAGCGGCGATCCAACGAAAGTTAAAGGATTTTGATGGCGCCAGGGCAACTTTAAGCACAATCCTTGAGAACGATCCGCTCGATTTCAGGGCAGCCAATGAACTTTATCTGATCGAAAAAGCAAATGGCGTTACCCGCACAAGCAGCGAATTGCTGACCACCCTTACCAAAAAAATGAGGGATTTTGACCAGAATTATCTTTACCTCGCCGTTGGCTATCTGAATGACGGGTTAAATGCTGACGCAGAAGAGGTGCTGCTCCGCTTTAAGGGGAAAAATCAGGAGATCGGTTATTACCTAGGCTATTTTCAGGACTTGAAGGGGAAGAAAGCAGAAGCTGAAAGGTTGTTCAATGCTGCTTCAGAACAGTCTATCGATTACGGATTTCCATTCAGGCTCGAAACGGTCAAAGTTTTGGAGTGCGCCACAAAATATCACCCAACTGATGCCAAACCCTATTATTACCTGGGCAATCTTCTGTTCGACAAGCAACCGGAGAGGGCAATTTCATGTTGGGGAGAAAGCGGTCAGTTTGGATCC
>CAIYPA010000466.1 GCA_903927965.1 uncultured Bacteroidia bacterium
AGTAGGAAAGGAAATAGTTGAAATAAAGGAAATAATAGAAATATTGGGCAGGATTTCACAAATTCTTGATAATGGAGGTGTTGTGGCCATTAAGGGTCTTGGTGGGATGCACCTTGCCTGCGATGCCTTCAATGAAGGGGCGGTCACCAAATTGAGGAACCTAAAAAATCGCGAATCCAAACCATTTGCCGTAATGTTTCGTGACATCGGATCTGTCAGGCAATTCGCTGAAGTAAGTCCGGAGGAGGAAAAATCGCTGTGTTCCTGGAGACGCCCAATAGTTTTGTTGTCAATAAAAAAACCTTTGGCGGAGGGGATCAATTCAGGGGTCAACCTGATCGGTGCAATGCTCCCCTATATGCCAATCCATTATCAGCTTTTTAACCATTTATTCACATCTGCCATTGTCTTAACAAGCGGGAATTTCAGCAGTGAGCCTATTCTGATCGATAACAACGAATCTCTAAGCAAGTTTTTACCTTTGACAGATGCTGTTGTGTTGCACAACCGGGATATTTATAACCGGACTGACGATTCAGTAGTCAGGATCATGGGAGGCAGGGAGCGGGTTTTGCGACGTTCACGTGGTTATGTACCTGCTCCTGTCAGGATGGGGCTTCATGTGGAAGGGATATTGGCTTTTGGTGCTGAATTGTCGAATTGCTTTTGTGTCGGAAAAGGGGATAAAGCTTTTATAAGTCAGCATATTGGGGACTTGAAGGGCCTTGAGACCACAATTTTTTATGAAGAGACGCTTGCCCGGTTTATCCAACTTTTCAGGATCAAACCCACCTTGATCGCCGTTGACCTTCATCCCGATTACGTTTCAACTCGAATGGCCGAAAAATTTACCAATTTGCCAGTTGTCATTGTTCAACATCACCATGCCCACATTGCATCCTGCATGGCCGAACACCACCTTGAAGAAAAGGTGATCGGTGTGGCTTTTGATGGAACAGGACTTGGGGATGATGGGAATATTTGGGGTGCAGAATTTTTCGTATGTGATCTGATCGATTATCATAGAATTACTCATTTCGATTATTTGCCACTACCCGGAGGTGACCTTGCCAATGAAGAACCATGGCGTATGGCTATTTCCTATCTTTATAAAATCTATGGAAGGGATTTTTTGGATATGGACCTTCAATTCCTCAAAGAAACCGATCCGGAAAAAGTTGAAATGCTGATCCGTATGATCGACAGGAAGATAAACAGTCCGCTCACTTCCAGCGCAGGAAGGTTGTTCGATGCTTTGGCTTCTTTATTAGGGTTGTGCCAGGTGGCATCCTTTCCAGCCCAGGGGCCTATGTTATTGGAATCATTATTGCCAATTGACTACGATCATGAACAGGAAGTGATTGATATGATGAAATATAGGTGCCGATGCGAAAATGCCATCCATGTAGAGGATATTCTACCTGGCGTTGTCTCTGATTTGAAAATTGGTGCTGATAAACGGCTTATTGCACAGAAATTTCACAATACCATTATTTCCGTTATCTTTGAAACAGTAAAATCAATTTCTATAAAAGAAGGGATTCGTAAAGTGGTCCTGTCGGGTGGCGTATTTCAAAACAAATACCTCCTCGAAGGGGCCGAATTCCTATTGAAAAAAAACAATTTTCTGGTTTATTCACAAAGTGCTGTTCCAACGAATGATGGCGGGATTGCACTTGGACAAATGGCCATTGCGGCAAAAAGGAGGGCAACAGGATGTGTTTAGCAATACCGGCAAAAGTGATCAGTGTGGAGTGGCCAGGTGCAGTGGTCGCCATTGAAAATGTTGAATATAAGGCGAGTCTGTTACTTTTGGAAGACGTGGCGGTTGGAGATTATGTGATGCTCCACGCGGGTTTTGCCATCGAAAAGGTGGATCCAGAGGAGGCTACCGAAACCCTTCGGCTCCTGAATGAGATTGAGCAAAACAGTCCCAAATAAAGGAAGATGAAGTATATTGATGAATATCGAAAAAAAGACTTGATCCTCGCTGTTGCAGATGAGTTGAAAAGGGTTTCAAAAAAAGAGATTTCGTTGATGGAAGTTTGTGGCGGTCATACCATGGCGATCCACCGTTTTGGTCTTCTTTCGTTGCTTCCTTCAAATATACACCTGCTCTCGGGACCAGGATGCCCGGTTTGTGTTTCTGGACAGCGGTTTATTGATATGGCTTTGGCTTACAGTAAACTGCACGGTTTTATAATTGCCACTTATGGCGATTTGATCAGGGTTCCCGGTTCTGTCACCTCCCTGGAAAAAGAGAAAGCAAACGGTGCCGATATCCGGATTGTCTATTCGACCTTGGATGCGATTGAAATTGCTAAAAATAATCCTGAAAAAAAGGTTGTGTTTCTGGGTATCGGGTTTGAGACAACTGCGCCTGCCACTGCTGCTTCGATCTTACAAGCTCAAAAAGAACAGGTTGACAATTATTTTGTTCTTAGTGCGCATAAAGTAATGCCTCCAGTGATGAAAGCGTTGGTTGAGGATGGGGTCAAAATAGATGGCTTTATTGCCCCTGGGCACGTCACAGCGATTACCGGCACATCCATTTATGACGGACTCGCTTCCAATTATGGTTTGGGTGTCGTGGTTTCAGGATTCGAACCTTCCGATCTGATGCAGGCGATACTCTTGTTGGTCAGACAGTTCGAAGCTGGACAACCTAAGGTCGATAGCCAATACAAAAGGGTTGCACACACAGAAGGGAATTTAATTGCACAACGGATATTGGATCAGGTATTTGAGCTTAAGGATGAATCCTGGCGAGGCTTGGGGATGATCCCCCTAAGCGGATTAAAGATCAAATCCGATTTGTCAGCCTTTGATGTTGAAGTCCAGTTTCCGATCCATGTTCCATTTGTCCCTGAACCAAAGGGCTGTATCTGCGGTCTGATACTCCGTGGATTGAAGACTCCCCTCGATTGTAAGCTGTTCGGAAAAAAATGTACCCCCTCTGACCCTGTTGGGGCTTGTATGGTTTCGGGCGAAGGGACATGTGCAACCTATTATAAATACCGTTCATGATGCGAAAAGAAGATAAGATATTGTTGAGCCATGGAAACGGGGGTCGCTTGATGCAGGACCTGATTGCCGATTTGTTCCTCAAAAATTTCGGCAATAAAAAGCTTGAAGATCAATCAGATTCTGCCATCCTTGTCATCGACTCGCGCGAAATTGCTTTTACAACAGATTCATTTGTGATCGACCCGCTGTTTTTTCCTGGTGGAAATATAGGAAAGTTGGCCGTTTGCGGGACTGTGAACGACCTTTCCGTTTCAGGTGCAGAACCCATGTTTATCAGTGTTTCATTGATCATCGAAGAGGGTTTTCCGATCAAGGAGCTTGAAGTCATTGTGAAATCGCTTGCCGAGGAAGCACGAAAAGCAAACGTGGAAATCGTCACTGGTGACACAAAAGTTGTGAACAAAGGGAAATGCGACAAGTTGTTTGTCAATACTGCGGGTATCGGAAGGATCAGGCCTGAGAAAAATATAACAGGAAGAACACAAATTATCAATCCTGGCGATGTCATTATAGTGAACGGAACGATTGGTGACCATGGCATGGCAGTGATGAATGCCAGGGAGTCTTTCAATTTCACAACGCCTGTCGAATCGGATTGTGCCTGCCTGGACCAGTTGATACACGAAGTATTGGAGCAAACCGGTTCTGTCAGGTTTATGCGCGATGCCACACGGGGCGGAGTTGCGACTGTTTTGAACGAGTTGACTGCCAAAATCCCATACGGCATTGAAATAGAAGAAGATGCGATACCAGTTAGCCGGGGTGTCAGGGCAATGTGCGAATTGTTGGGATTCGACCCGCTTTACATCGCCAATGAAGGAAAGGTGATCCTAGTCGTTCCTGAACAAGAAAGTTCATTAGTCCTGGAAATCATGCGCAGGAACATCCTTGGCCGTGAAAGTTCCATCATAGGCCGGGTGGTGCAAGACCATCCCGGTAAGGTGGTTTTAAAAACGACTACAGGTGGCAAACGGATTGTAGATGTACTTACTGGTGACCAGTTGCCTCGGATCTGCTAAAAGGTAAAATATGCACGAACTATCATTGGCCTATGAGGTAATCGAACTCGCCAAACGCGAAGTATTTAAAAATCAAGTCACGACCATTTTTGAAATGGAAATCGAAGTGGGCGATCTGAGTGGAGTAGAGGCTGTTGCCTTTCTGTCGGCTTTGGAAATGATTGCAAAGAGTACACTACTGGAACATACGCTTTTCCATATCATTCGTCAGCCAGCTACAGGGAGGTGCAGCACCTGTAATTTGGAGTTTGAGATGAAGGAAAGGATGGCTACCTGTCCGTCCTGTCACAGTTTTCCATACGAGATCAGTGGTGGGCAGGAGTTCCGGGTGACCTCCATAGTAGCAGAATAAGTAAGTATATGTAAATCAATAAACTATTAAAATATGTGCGATACCTGCGGATGCGGAAACGATGAGTTCACAATTCATCAACCTTCGGAACACGACCACGAACATACCCATGGGGAAGAAAAACACAGCCATCTTCATCCCCATCACCATGATCATCCACATGACCACGATCACAGCCACGACCATCCTCATGACCATGATCACAACCATAGTCACGACCACGCCCATCCTCACGATCATGACCACCACCACGACTACTCACATGAAAATGACACTGACAATTCACATAAAAAAGTGATCGATCTGAATGTGAATATCCTGTCGCAGAACAACTTGCTGGCACAGTTAAACCGCAGGTTTCTTGAAGGACGTTATGTGTTGTGCCTTAATCTGGTGAGTTCGCCAGGTTCGGGAAAGACCACCATTCTGGAAAAAACAATTAAAGCCTTACTACCGACCAGACAAATCTTCGTGATTGAAGGAGACCAGCAAACATCCAACGATGCCAAACGGATCGAAAGTGCAGGTGCCCCGGCCTTACAAATTAATACAGGTACCGGGTGCCATCTGGATGCAAATATGATACAATTGGCCTTGAAAAAAATGGAAGTTGCAAGTGGTTCAGTTTTGTTTATCGAGAATGTGGGAAACCTTGTATGCCCTGCGATGTTCGACCTTGGTGAACAGAAAAGGGTTGTCGTGATCAGTGTTACGGAGGGGGATGACAAGCCAATCAAATATCCCTATATGTTTCAATCCTCCGACTTGTGCATCATCAACAAGACCGACCTGTTGCCGTATGTCGATTTTGATATGGAGAAAACCACCGCCTATGCCCGTCAGCTTAACCCCAAATTGGAAATTATCGCCCTGTCTGCCAAAACCGGCGAAGGGATGCAGGAATGGATTGAGTGGATTGGGAGGCAATGATAATTTATTTGTATATCTGATTTAATTTTGGTGATGAAAGTATTGTTTTTAGTATTTTTGCTATAATCCTAATGATATGCATACATCTGAAATAAAACAATTTATACGTGAGCATAGTAACCTTTTCTGGTACACCCCGGAGGACAAGAAGGAAGAAATCAGCGATGAATTTCTTGTTGAAACCATTTTGAACTATGGGGATATGGATGCAGTGGTTCAATTGTTCCGGTTGATGGGAATAAATCAGGTAGCTGAAATATTCTTTAGGACAATTAACCTAAGCGACAGGCGAAGGGGGAACTATCATGAATTGACGGCCAATTATTTTACAATTGTTTTCAATAAATATGCGCACTGAAATATTTAACAACAATCAATTGGAATTGCTTCCAACAATTCGTGATTTTAAAAGGTCATTTTTTCTTGTTGGTGGTACTGCTATTGCATTGCACATTGGGCATAGACGGTCAATTGATTTTGATTTGTTCACAAATACTAATCTCATTAAGTCACGATTAAAAGCAAAAATTCAAAAGTTGCCTTTTAGGCAGATTCCACTTTTTGAAGATTTTGACCAACTTCATTTACTTATTAATAATGTGAAGGTTACATTTTTTAGTTTCCCATTTATTATTCCACATCCGGTTAAAATGGATACAATTATCACACTACCTACCCTTTTATCTTTGGCTGCCATGAAAGCTTATGCTTTAGGACGGCGATCAAAATGGAAAGATTATGTGGATCTATTTTTTATATTAAGCAGATATTATACTATAGATGAAGTAGTTAAAGAGGCATTAAATATTTTCGACGAACAGTTCTCCGAAAAATTATTTCGTGAGCAGTTGGCATTTCATAAAGACATTGACTTTTCTGAGCCAGTTGAATTCATGGATTCCCCTATTTCAGAAACAGAAATCAAAGAATTTCTGATTAATATATCGGCAGATAAGTTTGTCAACTGGAAACGGTGATCTACAAATTTATAATAAGTGGTTGCCGCTATGTTACCGGTTGTAATGGTGGTTAAAGCAGTATCGATCACGGTCCATGGCCCTGCGGCGGAAGAAGAAGATTGCCAAACGTAATTAAGGCCCGAAAAACCACCGGTTTCGCCGATAGCAGTAAGGATAGTAATGCCCCCGCCATTACATATTAACGGCGCCGTAGCAACAATTGAACCTGCTGTTGGTGTGCCGGCACAAGGGTTGGGA
>CAIYPA010000467.1 GCA_903927965.1 uncultured Bacteroidia bacterium
CAAACGGTTGTCAACACAGTTGTTCCAGAATTTTCCAAAATTGGAATACAGCGACCTCGATCCAAATGGCAGATACACGATCCGAATTGCCGGATATGGCGATGCTCTTTTACGTGTTGATGGGGAACGCATTGAACCAACCATTTACAACAAAGGCTTGGAAGAATTCAAGGAGTTCAAGATCTCACCGAAATTTGTAAGCGACGGTAAGCTATCGGTTACTTTTGACCAACCGGAAGAGTCGCACCTCAACTGGCGGCAGCAGTCGAAGGTCTGCGATATTTGGTTGCTAAAGAAATAAAGGGCAGGGTTCATGGGGCTTGGGGCAGAAAAAATGGAGGCCGGAGAAGGGAAATTTGAAGATTTTTCAATTTGAAAATTTGAAGATGGTCTAACCGGAAGAGCAATTTACTTATTCAGAATTTTAATTTTAACAAAAATGAGGTTTTATTCATTGAATGAACGAATTTCCGAATTCAAGAGTGAGTGTATTAATGTATTGTTAATCTGCATAATGGTTGCATCCATTGTGTTTAAAGGCAATTGTTCCTCAAATGGTGACCCGCTTGGGAATGAAGGTCATGGAGGGTTGGGAAATTTGGAATTTTTACAGCCAATTGAATATTTGAACAATCTTTCTCCTGATTCCCTTAAATTCCTGAACGAAAAGAATCCGGTTGCTATCCATCTGGAAACAAAGATCATTTGTAAAGAGCCTGGACGGTACATTGGATGGCCAACAATTGCGAAAACCAAATCGAATGAATTACTGGTTGTATTTTCAGGGAACCGCGATGCGCATGTTTGTCCCTATGGGGTTACCCAAATGGTACGAAGTACGGATAACGGGAAGACCTGGAGCGAACCGGAGACCATCAACAACACTCCCCTTGACGACCGTGACGCCGGTATCCTTGAAACCATTAAAGGAACCTTATTGGTCAGTTGGTTTACCTCCCTGGCCTTCGATACCCCCAATTCTTACAAACAACATCCCGAATGGGTGCGACATGCCGAAAAACTGAGTACCGAAACAAAACAACAATGGCTCGGAAACTGGACACGGCGTTCAACAGATGGTGGCAAAACTTGGGAAAAGCCTGTAAAACTGATCGTTTCAGCACCACATGGTCCCATTGAACTGGCAAACAAGCGATTGCTTTATGTGGGTACGGGTATGATCGATGGAAAATACAAAATTGGTGTCGAAGAATCGCGCAACGATGGGAAATCATGGAAATTGATTTCGACGATCAGGATCCCGGATGGGATGTCGTATGACAATTTACATGAGCCACATGCCGTTGAGGTATCTCCCGGAAAATTGGTCATGATGATCCGGTACAATCCCAAGGATTTCTCGGAAAATTTCATGCAACAGTCTGAAAGTTCGGATGGTGGGAAAACCTGGACAACCCTTCATGCAACACCGATCTGGGGATTTCCACCCCATCTTATCCGATTAACGAATGGATGGCTACTGGCAGTTTATGGCGTCAGACGGCCGGTTTACAGCGAACGGGCTTGCCTGAGCAAGGATGGTGGCAAAACATGGGAAATTGAGAATGAGGTTATTCTGTGCCAGAATATCAACGGTGATCTGGGGTATCCAGCTTCTGTCCAACTGGATGATGGCTCCATTTTGACCGTTTATTATCAGATAGACCAGAAGGGGGAGAAGACCTGTCTGATGGGGACGAGGTGGAAGTTAAAGTAGATGGGAACAAATTGAAATAGATAGAAATAGTTGAAATAGATAGAAATAAATGGAAATATTTAGAATCGTTAATGGGTATTGAACAGTTAATCAGTTACATTGCGTTGGGGGCACCGGCAACACGAAGGCCGGTAACGGGAAGTCTTCCTTTTTTGCGTCCTGAGATTGGATTTACGCCAAATTGGTTCCACAAATCCTTGGGCATCGATTTTGGCGAAAAATACCATGCCAATCCGGCATACCGAAGGGAAGCAATCCTGAAAATGAGGGAAGCGGTTGACCGTCGGTTTCCTGGAACCCAAATTGGTAAAATGGACGATCAGGAAGGAACATTGGATCTTCTGACAGGAGTCAATGGTGCATGTTCCATCGTAGCAATGTTTGGTGTGCCAATCCGTTTTGCCAATGATAATTGGCCGGTAAGTGAGCATGTCCATCTTTCGGATGTTGAGATGATGAACCTGCGACCCATAGATCCTGCCAATAACCCGTTTTTTCAATCAATACTGGATCAGGTCGAGTGGATTGCTGCCCATGAGGGGAAGGTCGTTGGTTTTATGAACTGGCAGGGTGTAATGAACAATGCGCAGCGGTTACGGGGTCCGCAGCTTTTTATGGATATGCTCATTGATCCCGAAATGACCAGAAATCTTTTGGAATGTGTCTGTACGACAATGATCGATTCTGCGAAAGCTTTGCAAAAAAAGCAAATGGAAAGCGGGGTAAGCTATACTTTCTTTACCGTGAGCAATTGCCTTGTCAATATGTTGTCGTCCGAATTGTATGAGGAGTTCATCCTCCCTTTCGACCAGCGCATCGCCGAAGCTTTTGAAACAATCGGGATCCACAACTGTGCCTGGAACGCAAATCCCTACCTTGACAAATATGCCTCAATTCCAAAATTGGGTTACATCGACATGGGAATGGATTCAGATCTCAACAAAGCCAGCGAACTTTTTCCTGATACCAGAAGGGCGATTATGTACACGCCAATGGATCTTGCCAATAGACCGATTCCTGAAATTCAGAAAGACCTGGAATACATTGCATTAAACTATGGACCCTGTGATATTGTCGCTGCGGATATCGAGGATGGGACACCGGATGGGAAGGTACGGGATTTGATTCAGTTGTGCAGGGATATATCGGGGAAATTTGAAATAAGGTAGGAATAAATGGAAATAGATTGTAATAGGTTGAAATAAATAGAACTAACATTGATCATTAAATTATGAGAACAAAACTTCTGTTGACCCAATTTATCGTTCTGCTGTTCACCTGGTCATCTATGGGTGCTGCCAAAGAACGAGTATCGAATTCCAATTCAAAGGATTCGCTGATCCTTGAATCGATCTTTCCTTTTCAGGAACAGCATTGCCATGGTTCCACAATTGTTGAATTGCCAAACAAAGACCTTCTGGTTGCCTGGTTTCAGGGGAGCGGCGAACGCACATCGGATGATGTGGCGATCAAAGGGGCAAGGTACAACCACAAAACACATCAATGGGGCCAACCTTTTGTATTGGCAGATACGCCTGATTTCCCCGATATTAACCCGGTATTGTTCGTTGACAACAAGTCGCAGCTCTGGCTGGTCTGGTACACGGTAATGGCCTATCAATGGAGCAGTTCCCTTCTGAAATACAGGATCAGCGACAACTTTTTGCAAAAGGATGGGGTGCCGGTCTGGAAATGGCAGGATGTGCTACATGTGAAAGCCGATGGTCAGCCAACCGAAGGGATCGGTGAAAACGATCAGTTTGTCAAAACACTTTCCCGAAAATTTGATGAGTATTATAAATACCTGAGCGAAAGCGGTCAGATGAAAACAACAGGTGAGCGGGCGATGACCCAGGAAAGAATGGACAGGGTTCGAAATCTTTATTTGGGAATTGCCAAAGGAAACAATCTGATAGCCGACGGAAATGAAGTGAATGCCTCTGGCGAGAAAGTGAAGAAGCAATTGGGCTATCCATTGATGCGGCGTATCGGTTGGCAGACGCGTAACAAACCTTTGTTTATCGGAAATCGGATGATCCTGCCCTTGTATTCCGATGGGCTGAACCTTTCTTTGATGGCAATCACTGAAAATGGAGGACAAACCTGGAAATTCAGCGAACCTATTTTAGGTGGTGGTGCGATACAGGCCACTTTGGCACCTAAAAAGGAGGGGTCGATCACGATCCTGATGCGCGACAATGGTCCTGCTCCCAAACGGTTGATGACGAGCACTTCAAAAGATGGCGGGTTTACCTGGAGTTCTGTCGTCGATACGGAGGTTCCAAACCCTGGTACTGCTGCCGATGTAGTCGTTTTGAAGAGCGGCAACTGGGCATTGGTGTGTAACGATATCGAAGATGGCCGTCATCGGATGTCGGTATGGCTTTCAAAAGATGAGGGAAAAACCTGGCCATATCATAAAACCATTGTTAACGGTTTGCCCGGAAGCGCTGTCCGGGGACATTATCCTGCCATTATTCAGGGTCAGGATGGGAAAATCCACCTTTCCTATACCAATCAGATTGCTGGAAAAGAAGGTGGACCGGACGTGAAAAATATTGTTCATGCAGTCCTTTCGGAGGAATGGCTGATGCGGTAGCACTGGATTGAAGCAATACTGGCAACTGGCTGCTGGCGACTGGCCAGCCACTAGCCGCCAGTTGCCAGTCGCATTTAAAGTCTAATACTCTGTCATTTTCTTTGTAATCCAATCCAAATATTATATCTACTTTTATAGCAATTAACAATCAACATTCAATCACATGAAAAACAAATTTTTTATTGTTGCAGCTCTTTTTATTTCATTTGCTGTTGTCTCTTGTCAGCAAAAACCTACCCCAGCACCTGTTAAAAAAACAGATGTCAGTGAATTCTTTGGGCAATGGACCATTGATATCCAGGGCGGTGGTGTTGGCTGGCTGGAAGTCCGCCAGGAGACCGATTATTTGGATGCCGACCTTCTTTGGATCGGTGGAAGTGTAGTTCCTGTAGCCAATGTCTATCTTGATCAGGACAAGTACCTGATCGTGACCCGCGTTGACAATGCCGTCAAAAAACGGGATGAGAAAAAGGTGGCTCTTCGCACGATGCAGGTGACCAACTGGCTCAAAGTTGCAAAAGAAGGCGCCGATAAAATTACCGGTTTCCTTTACAGGCCGAAAAAAAATGGGATTGGCCTGGATTCTACCTCGTTTGTTGGAACAAAGCTTGCTCCTCCTCCGGCAGCACCAGACCTGAAAGCGCTCAAATTTGGGACGCCAATTACATTGTTCAATGGCAAAGATCTCACTGGTTGGAAGTTGATCGATGAAAAACAGAAAAATGGTTTCTCTGTTAAAGACGGTATCCTTGTAACCAATCCGGCTCAGGTTGAAGGTCAGGAACACATCAGCTATGGAAACCTTCGTACAGTTCAGGAATTTGAAGATTTCAACCTGAAAATTGAAGTCAATATCCCGGCAGAAAGCAACAGTGGCGTTTACCTGAGGGGAATGTATGAAATCCAGGTTTTTGATTCCTACAAAAAGGAACTCGACTCACACAACATGGGTGCACTTTACAGCCGTGTAAAACCATCTGTCAATGCAGAAAAACCAGCGGGAACATGGCAGACTTTGGACATAACGCTTTGCAACCGTCACGTAACAGTTATTCTGAATGGTGTGAATATCATTGATAATCAACCTATTTATGGGCCAACAGGGGGTGCAATGAAATCGGATGTCAATACTCCGGGACCAATCTATCTTCAGGGCGACCACGGAACGGTTTCGTTCAGGAACATTGTGCTGACGCCGATTGTTAAATAATTGATATAAATGCGTAGAGACGATGCTTGCATCGTCTCTACAAGATTAAACGCTGATTCAGATTCTATAAGGAGAATCTGGATCAGCGTTTCCCTTATTTCATCGGCGTAATGATGATATTCCTGAACTCAATCGGACCATGGTCGCCCTGAAGGTAGATCGGTCCCGGTTCGCCCTCTTTGCTGTCGATCGCACCACCTGTGATGCCAGGTATTGCCTGGTTCCAGATCACGGTCTTGTTGTTGGCAACAATGGTTACCATCCTGCCCCTTAAGGTAATATCATACGACTGCCAAACACCCGGGTCTTCTGCAACCATCTCGTTGGGTGTAAGGAATCCATAAATTGCACCTAGATAGCCTACCCAAGGATCAAGGCCTTTCGTGTCCATGATCTGAACTTCATAACGTCCCCTGAGGTAAATGCCGCTGTTGCTCCCTTTCTGGTAACGGAATTCGATGTGCAACTTAAAGTCGGTGAATTTTGCATCCGTTATCAGGTTGGAACCAGATTTTGGGCTTGTTAAAACGCCATCATTCACGATCCATTGGTTTGGCCCCAAGGCACGCCACCCTTTTAAATCGATCCCATTGAAAAGATTGATTGGTTCGCCCCAAACCGGTTCGCCAGACCTTTTGAGCGATGGTGCTTTCACACCGGTCCAGTTGTATTTTTTGCCATCCACATACACCATGGTGCCTGCCAAGCCTGTGGGAGTAACTACACCTTCAAATTCAAGGTCTTTTGATTCGGATTCCCATTGTGGCGGGATCGTAAAGCTGAACTTATCGCCAACGAGGGTGACTTTTGCGATCGGGCGGGCACTTCCGTTCAGATAGACAAACCGGCCAACGAGGGTTTTTATTCCTGAATGGTCCACTTCCAGCCACGAAGGGAATTCTTTTCCGTTCATCGTTAGGGTAAGGTCCCACCGACCTTCCAATTTGGTGTTTTCACCTTCTGCGGAAGAGTTGAAGTTGACAAACAGGAACGAGCAAAGTAATAAGATTGAAATTTTCATGTGTTTCATAATTAGTGATATACAGTTTTTGTGTTTGTTAATGAGTTTTTCTCAAAGGTATGTTTTATAATCCTTAATCACAGGGTTGAATTAGGCATTTTCAGGCGGGTGTCCAAAAACTCTGTGACCCTCTGTGGCTCCTCTGTGGTTCTCTCCCGATAGATCAGCGATTTTTTACGGGGTATTCATTTTAGTAAATTATTACTTGAACCTGAAATCCAATTTATAATCATACCGGAAAAAAAACTTCACGCGGGAAAAATGATCA
>CAIYPA010000468.1 GCA_903927965.1 uncultured Bacteroidia bacterium
CGGTGGTCGTTCAACCTTCAGGTTTATTTCCTCAACAACAGGTTCAGCCAGATCATCGATTTCCGCCATTCGGGCAAAACAGTGATCCAGGACCGCACCATCTATGAGGATGCCGAAATATTTGCACCCAACCTTCACGAGATGGGGCTTATGAGCACACGCGATTTCCAGACTTACCATACCCTATTCGATCTGATGGGAAAACTGATACAGGCACCCGACCTGATCATATACCTGAGGGCCTCGATCCCAACGTTGGTGAACCAAATCCAGAAACGCGGGAGGGATTACGAAAATACGATCCGCCTCGACTACCTTCTTCAGCTCAACCAGCGCTACGAAGCATGGGCCACCCGCTATCGCCTCGGCAAAATGCTGATCATCAATGTTGATGAACTCAACTTCGCCGAAAACAAGGAAGACACAAGTAAGGTGATCGATAGGATTGACGCACAGTTGCATGGGTTGTTCTAAAAGAAAAGGCTTCATTTTATGATAAATAAATGATGTGCTAAGGACGTGGAAAATGGCAGGCTTTGTACATCAAACAATTAGTTGTCAAAAATTAAAAAAAGAAAAATGTCTGAAGATAGAACATATTTCATAAGTAAAGGTCCTTCTGCCTTTATTAAAATAACACGCGATGAACTTACTAATGCAGCAAATAGTAACTGGGACATTGGAGGTGAAAGTAGTTTAACACTAAAGCATTCGCCAACGATGGATACCATTGAATTTAAATTTGGCAAAGGATTAGTTCCTCAAATATGGCTGGAACGGCCTAATAAAGGTAATGCTAGATGTAAATTTGAAGTTGCTAATAAAATTCCATCTTTAAATGAGGCAGAAAATAAACAATTACGCGAAAAAATAGCCAGTTCATTAAGATCATATATGATAATAAATGGTTTACCAAAGGAATTTGAAAACGCAACTGGTTCAACAGTAATAGCAACGCGAATTGAATTATCAAGAATAAAAACTATTGAAGATGATATTAACTTAAACATTGACAGGAATGAAATACAAAAAATATTAAATTTTTACAAGTTTTTAGACGAAAAACTAATTGAATGGAATAAAAAGGAACTTGTCAACTTTTTGTAAATAGGAGTTATAAAATTGAACGGTCTTTTATCGAATAGACCGCTGATAGGCTAAAAACCAATTCTATGGCCTTTTAATTCTTTATTCGGGAGCTAAAAAAAGTCTAGCAATAAACAATTTCCAGAATTTTCAGAATGTTGCAATTTCCCCCATAATAGGTGCGAAAGAAAACTAATCCTCGAAGAAAAAACCTTACATCATGTGCCGATCATCTGGACTCTTAATATGGAAAACGTGGAACTGAACGAGTGAAGAGTATGAGAAGGGTTGTAAAGCTTTCAAAATGTATACGATCAAGCACCACAAAAGCTTGAAATGATATTTGATGCAGAACCGGGGACTGCAGAAGTGAAGAATTGGATTTACTTTCTTTGTTGATTGACAGCCATGAGAAAATTCATTATCCGACCGAATTACAAGATCCAAACGAGGAAATTAAATTCAGGATAGTACAATTGAATTTTATATTATAACGGACTTGGGGACTTCTTGAAAATCATAATCGCCGATCAGTTATTTTGATCCCGAAAATTTGTATTTTCGTATTATTTCACGAGCGTACAACAATGGTGGCAAGGTTGAAATACGATGTCAACTTACCATAATAACAAATTTGAATGTTGATTTGATAACAATTAAAGCATAGATTATGGCAACAATTTTAAAATCAGACGAAAGAGAATTTCAGGAAAGTCCCAATAAGATAGATCATTACAGGATATTTACCGACAGATCAAGGGTCAAAAAAGGGATAAATCCACAAAACTTAAATTTTGATTTAAGACAATTGAACCCAGGTCAGTATTCTGCACCGTATCATTTTCATAGATATGCCGAAGAATTATTTATGATTATTTCTGGTAAAGCAACGCTAAGGACACCAAATGGATTAGAGATTGTTGAGAGCGGCGATTTGATTTTCTTTGAGATGGGGGAAACAGGAGCGCATCAATTGTACAATCACACAACAGATACTTGTACATTCCTGGATATCAGGTCTTATATTGGATTTGATGTATGTGAATATCCGGACTCGAATAAATTATTGATTGCTCCTACATACGAGATTTTCAATAAAGACTCGCAGGTTAACTATTTTCAAGGAGAGGAAAACATAATCGGGAAATGGAAACAAGTTGAGAATAAAAAAGAATAACACTGGTACATAACCTATTGGTATTCAAATTACTGTACTTTGTAAAATTCTTTATCCGGCCTTTCATTCGACAAACCTATGAAACTGTTTCAGAAACAAATTTCTGAATAGTTAGGGTGGAAAACTTAGTAAATGCTTTCAATGCCAAATCAACAAAACGATTTCCAGGTTGATGGGACTAAAGTAAAATATGAAAGGATAAACTCCGGAACTATATACTGCAGAAGGTAACGAATTGGATTTACTTTCTTTGTTGATTGACAACTATAGGAAAATTCGTGATCCGATTGATTTACCGCAATCAATCTAAGCGATTAATTTTAGGAAGAAACAAATGAAACATGAAAACACATCTTTGCACAATTGTCTGCCTGCTTTGCATATTTAGCGTCACGGCGCAAAAGCCGTTACTCCAATGGCCTTTAAATGGGAACTGTTCCGATTCAATTTATGGAAACCCGGTTTTTACAGAAGGTGTTTCGGGTAAATCCCTTGTTTTTGATGGTTATGCTACACAAATCATCCACAAGACCAACAAGCAAAACTTAATCAATCGAAATTTTACTATTTCGGCATGGGTAGCACCACAAGAATACTCCTGGAATTTATCCGCAATCGTCAATCAACAAAAAGAATTTAAAACAGGCTTTTTTTTCGGGATTAATCATGTTGGCAAATTAGTCGGCTCATTGTCTGTTGGTCCTGAATGGAAAACGTGCATTTCTA
>CAIYPA010000469.1 GCA_903927965.1 uncultured Bacteroidia bacterium
GAACTGTATCCATATCGTGGCTGTTTTGCGCATGGGATTTAAGCCAAGCAAAGAGCTTGAGCATGAGATGATCCTGCACATGGTCGAACATCTTGGGCCGATTGCCCGTCCTGAGGAGATCACTTTTACTGAGCAATTGCCCAAAACCAGGAGTGGCAAGATCATGCGCAGGGTCCTAAAAGCCAGGGCATTGGGTTTGCCGGAAGGTGACCTCAGCACTTTAGAGGAATAAGGAGTACTTCCAATTAAATGAATTCTGACCACCAATACACGAATTTTCAAAAATCACCAAAAGTTGATCCAGGGTTATCAACTTTTGGGATTTTCTTGGGAATGAAGGTTTTGGTGGTTTATTATTAAACCATTCACCTCCAATTCTATTCGAGGTGAATGGGTGATTTAAAACAAAAACCGAAATCTTCTCTAGTGAAATATAGACTAAAGAACTGAAAATAAGGCTTGAAATTTGTAACGATATTTACAACCATTTGGTTATATAGGTATTGCGTTACCACCCCGGCTTCGCCACCCCTCATGAGGGGAATTTTCAAGATTGATAGGTTTTTTGAATGTTGACTTTTGAATAATCTGTGGCAGTATATCAAAGCGGGTTGAACCCTGCATGACCTTATTTCATTGTTTGATTTTGTCAAATTGCTATCCCAATAATCGAATCCCAAACACCACCAAAAGTATTAACTTTACGACAGAATAGATATTTATTCAATAATTTAATATTCAATACATTACATAGAACATGTCCTCACCCTCCTCCAGAACCATCTGGGAAATCGCCTGGCCCATTATGCTGAGTCTTCTGGCACAAAACATTGTGAATGTTACTGATACAGCATTTCTGGGACGGGTCGGTGAAATAGAACTCGGGGCATCTGCAATCGGGGGGCTTCTTTTTACCACGTTGTTTATGGTCGGTTTCGGTTTTACGACAGGAGTCCAGATCCTGATCGCCCGCCGCAACGGCGAAAAAAACTACCTGGCAATCGGGCGCATTTTCGACAACAGCTTTTATTTCCTGATCCTTTTATCGATTGCAATCACAGTACTTATTTACAGTATTGGTCCTACCCTACTTAAACCATTTATAGCTTCAGATGCTGTATTTCAGGCGAGTTCGGTTTTTTTGAAATATCGCATATTAGGCCTTTCGTTTGCTTCTGCAGGACTTCTGTTCCGTTCGTTTTACACTGGAATTGCTTTTACGAAATACCTGAGTATCAGTTCTGCACTAATGGCAGGAGTGAATGTCCTTTTGGACTATATTTTAATTTTTGGCCATTGGGGATTTCCACGATTGGGAATCCAGGGTGCAGGAATTGCATCCTCAATTTCCGAAGGATGTGCGTTGATCTTCTTTATCGTAATCACCAGGAGGAACAAACATTTAACACACTATGTCCTTTTTGAATGGGTCAAACCTGATCTGAAAATCATTAAGAATACATTGTCCATCTCGGTTTTCGTGATGATGCAATTTGTGATCTCGTTGGGAAGCTGGTTTGTTTTCTTTATGCTGATCGAAAAAATGGGAGAACGATCGCTTGCAGTTTCCAATATTATCCGTAGCGTTTACCTGATGCTGATGATCCCCGGCTGGGCGTTGTGTTCTGTTACCAGTACATTGGTCAGCAATGCGTTGGGGGAAGGCAAAACGGAAAAGGTGATCCCCATTATCAGAAAGATCATGAATTTCAGTATCGTTTCAATGACCATTACTGTGGCAATTGCCGCCCTGGTCCCAAGGTTTGCCATCTCCATATTTACAAACGACGTAACTTTGATCGAAGCAACCATCCCATCCTACTATATTATTTTGGTGGCCTTGTTCCTGTTTGCGATGATGAGCATCCTGTTCAATGGCCTCCTCGGCACTGCCAACACGAAAATAGCCCTTGGTATAGAGGCCATTACATTGTTCTTCTACCTTTGGTTTACCTGGCTGATCGCCGTGAAGCTTCAGATGAAAATCGAATATGTCTGGACTGCTGAATTCATTTATAGCTCGCTGATCGGGATCCTTTCATATTGGTACCTGAAAAAGGGGAACTGGCGGAGCAAAGTGGTTTAAATGGGGATTTCAAAAGTGCCCACCACCAGCCTTACTTGTCCCTAAACTTCTCGGCATAATCGATCACGCACATGTAATAATAGGTTTTGTGCGGGCCATAGGCAACACCAACCTGGTGAAATTTGGGTTCAAAAACACTTTTCCGAAAGGCCCGGGTTTTCATACCATCATTGACGATCATCGAGATCACGATCCTTCGTGCATTGTTGTTCCCGTAATCAATATTTTCGATACACAGACCGTCCCAGTCCCCGTGACGGACGAAACGCGCCGTTGGCGAACTTCCATCGGTTCCCACATGACCGATCTTTGCGGTTGCCCCTTGCATCCTAGCCATGTCCTTAGCTGAAAGGCATAATCCTTTGTCAACTGTTAATTTCGGTAATGGCTTCTGATTATTTAGGAATTTGATCGCTTCGTTGACTGCAGCAACTCCTTCGTTGGTCGTCATGATCACCTCACCAGTGAAACGGACATCCTTTCCACTGTAATGTTTGGCGTAATCGGCAAGGAACTTGGC
>CAIYPA010000470.1 GCA_903927965.1 uncultured Bacteroidia bacterium
GGGCTGGATCCTGATGTTTGATGGTAAAACCAGCGATGGATGGCGCGGGTATAACAAGGAGACTTTCCCGGTTGATTGGACTATTGAAGATGGAGCCCTGAAATTAAAAGGATCTGGTAACGGTGAAGCTGGTGCTTTGACTGGTGGTGACATCGTTTATGGCAAGAAATTTTCGAATTTTGATTTAAAAATTGAATGGAAAATATCCAACGGTGGCAATTCAGGTATTTTTTATTTGGCACAGGAAGTTCCAGGCAAAGAAATCTGGAGAACTGCCCCTGAATTTCAGGTACTCGACAATGACCGTCATCCCGATGCCATGTTGGGTAAAGACGGAAACCGAAAAGCAGGTTCGTTGTACGACCTGATCCCGGCAAAACCACAAAACACAAAGCCAGCCGGTGAATGGAACTCAGTTGAAATCGTCTCTTATCAGGGTACAATCGTTCACAAGCAGAACGGCGAAACCGTATTGGAATACCATCTCTGGACTCCTGAATGGAACGAACTGGTAAAGAATTCCAAATTCCCCACCTACAATCCCGAATGGGCCAATGTAGCAAAAGAGGGATTTATTGGCATGCAAGACCATGGCAACGATGTGTGGTACAGGAACATAAAGATCCGTCCGTTGTAATTTCATACGGATTTAAAAAATATCTAAGCCGGTTTCCAAATGGATCCGGCTTTTTTTTTTGATCTGGAATGATTTGTTTTATTTTATTGTCAACGTCATAAAGTCATCAACAGTTATCACTTCATCTCACCCTTTCCCATCCCCAATTGCTTAAAAGCTGATGTTTTCTCCAAGTTCCGTTCTCCAGCCCCATGCCTTATGCTCCCAGCCCCACGCTAATAATCAGGAGAATACCCCGACTTGTTCAATATTCCCTGATAGTCGTTGTCCGACATCAGTTCAGGAAGGGTGATCCCCGGATTTTTTTTCATATATTGTTTCACAATTTGCCAACCAATCCAGATTCCTGTCCTTCCCGGCGATTCGTTCGTAAACGTTGAGGTGAAAGGGGCAGGGCCAATGAACCTGACGATGTTCATCCGTTCAGTATTGAACAACAGTTTATGCTCGATCAGGTAAGTCCACATGCCGGGTTCGTTTTTGATGCACCACTCCAGCTTTTCGGGTTGATATCCAATTTTCAGGTAATCAGGATCTTCCGGGTACATCGCATCAAGAAAATAGAGGATCTTACCGTAATAGACCATATTGGAAATCAGGTTGGTCTTCGATTCATCAAATTCAAATTCTGATATTCCCCAGGAATAAAGGACGTCGAAAGGGATTTTTGCACTGTGCATGTTTTCCCTTTTGTATTGTGCAACACCAAGCATCGAATAAAACTTACATTCCGCTCCCAGATAATTGTCGAGGCTGATCCCGATCGCTTCATTGTTCAGGGCAACCGACTGGTTGAAACCTGAAAGTATCGTAATTATTTGTGGCACTGTTTTTTGTGGAAAGTAATACTTGTAATGTTTGAACCCGTCTTCGAGCTTTTTGCGGATAACCGACATATCCTTAAAAACCGAATCAATCTTTAACCGCGACAGAACCCTCATGGAATCGGAAAGGAATGAGTTCAGGTAAGTTGGGTAAAGGGAATCTGATGGGCTACCAATCGCAATGATGTTCTCGCTGTACGAATCAAAAAAACGGCCATATTCCTTTCTAAGTTTAGGTATCTTAACTTTCGCATTATCAGGGGTTACTGTGAACAATTCCTGGTCAAGCCTTTTGATCTCAAGGTTTAAGTTTATACCGGATACATCGATTTTCAAAGGGTTCCTGTGGCACGAAATCGTTATCAATGCCATCGAAACCAAAAGGAAAACTCTATTCATAGATCACAATTTTACAATTTTGTTACTTTTGTTCTGTTCTTTGGCGTAAAAGTATAAAATGAACGGGAAAACCTGGATCAAAAAATCAATGGTCATGAAAAAACTCTTATCTGTTGTTCTTTTACTCTTTCTGATCGCTCCAACTTATGCGCAAGGCAAGTATAGGTTGACCTTCCTTGCAAGCCCTCAGGTTTCGTGGATGTCATCTGGTTCTAAAGATGTTAGTCCCGACCGGAGCCTTCTCGGTTTTGGTTATGGCGTTGAAGGCGATTTTTTTCTTGGGAATGAAAATTATGCTCTCACTACCGGGTTGACAATGAGTTCGGCAGGTGGATCGCTGATCTATTCCCCTTCCATCAATCTGGACGGTAAGGTATTGCCAGCCGGCACAAAAGTGAAATACTTCATCAAATACATTGAAGTCCCGTTTGCGTTAAAAATGCGCTCCAAAGATTTTAATCGGACCCGTATTTTCGCCCAGTTTGGGATTACCAACTGGCTGAATGTTGATGCTAAAGCGTCGAGTAGCGATGGAACCTACCTAAAGGAGAAAATTAGGGGAGAAGTCAAACTTTTCAATATCGGTTTAAATGTGGGTGTAGGTCTGGAATATGATCTCGGACATGGAAATTCGCTTACAGGAGGACTTGTCTATTCCAATGGGTTGTTGGACGCTACATCCAATTCAACAGTCAGTGAATCAACCACGATTAAAGTAGTCAGATTCAGGTTTGGGTTTGTTTTTTAAATTTTATACTTAAAGGTCAACCATGAAAATAGCACTTGCTCAATTGAATTTTCACATTGGAAATTTTACTGCAAACCGCGATCAGATCATCGCAAACATTGAAAAAGCCAAAGTCCAGGGCGCGGAACTGATCGTATTTTCGGAATTGACAGTATGTGGCTATTATCCAAATGACCTGCTTGAAAGGCGGGAATTTATAGATTCGTGTTTGGAATCTGTAAACAGGATTGCGTCCCATTGTCATGGGATTGCCGCTTTGGTGGGCGCCCCGAGCATCAACAGTTCGCCAAATGGCAAGATGCTTTTCAACTCAGCTTTTTTTTTAAGGGATGGCCGTGTTGAAAGCGTTCATAGTAAGACACTTCTGCCTACGTATGATATTTTTGACGAATACCGCCATTTTGAGCCCAACCGTGAGTTTAACCTGATTGAGTTGAATGGGGTGAAACTGGCTGTGACCATTTGTGAGGACCTTTGGTTCAATCAACCGGTTTTCAGCACATTCGGGAGGGAAAACCTTTATTCGGTTTGTCCGGTTGCCCAATACAGCCTCCAAAAACCCGATTTGCTCATCAACCTATCCGCTTCACCTTTTTCGTACAATCAGGCCGACCTTCGGAAGAATATTCTTTTGGAGAATGCCCGGAAATACAAATTGCCAATTGTTTACGTTAACCAGGTGGGGGCACAGACCGAACTTATCTTTGATGGGGGTTCCCTGTTTGTGGACAAGAATGGAAATGTGGTCCATGAAATGGCCTATTTTGAGCCCGATTTTGCGATCATCGATACTTCAGCGATTGACACAAAAGCGGTTGTGCAGGAAAAAAAGGAGACGATCGCCACAATTTACGATGCGTTGGTGTTGGGAATCCGGGATTATTTTGTCAAGACGAACTTTAAGACTGCGACGTTGGGCCTCTCGGGGGGGATCGATTCGGCAGTTACGCTGGCACTTGCCGAAAAAGCACTTGGGGCTGAAAACCTTCATGTCCTTTTAATGCCGTCAAAATATTCTTCCGACCATTCTGTGGATGACGCTATAAAGTTGGCCGAAAACCTTGGTATTAAATACGATATTGTAAGGATTCACGAGATTGTTGAAGCTTTTGACCAGACATTAAGCCCTGTATTTGAGGACCGTGCACCCGATCTGGCCGAGGAGAACATCCAGGCCCGTGTGCGTGGCACCTTGTTGATGGCCTTATCGAACAAGTTTGGGCATATCCTGCTCAATACCTCGAACAAGAGCGAGGCTGCGGTGGGGTATGGCACTTTGTATGGCGATATGAATGGCGGGTTGTCTGTTTTGGGGGATGTTTACAAGACCGACGTATTTGGGTTGGCAAGGTACATCAACCGCGAAACGGAGGTTATCCCCATCAATACGATCGTCAAACCTCCATCGGCAGAGTTGCGGCCCGACCAGAAGGACTCTGACTCACTACCTGAATATGAGGTACTTGATAAAGTTCTGTTTGATTATATCGAATTGGCCAAAAGTCCGGAGGAGATCATTGCCATGGGATTTGACGAAAAAACTGTCCATCGGACTGTGCTGATGGTCAACCGGAACGAATACAAGCGTTTTCAGGCGCCACCGATCCTGCGGGTCTCATCAAAAGCTTTCGGCTTTGGCCGGAAGATGCCCCTTGTGGCGAAGTATGTGCTATAAAAAAGGACATCTTGCAAACCAAAATAGATCAGGAGGTACGAACGGGTCAGGCGGCTGGAAGCCGCCTTTTTTATCATGAGTCAATCAGCTTCTGATCTTAGAGCTGGTTTTCTTTTGCGCACAAAGTTTTTAAAGTTTGCCGAAGGTTGCAAACAACATAACAGCAC
>CAIYPA010000471.1 GCA_903927965.1 uncultured Bacteroidia bacterium
CCAACTGGAGGACATCTACCTGCCCTTTAAACCCAAACGGCGGACTCGTGCCACGATGGCCCGCGAAAAAGGGCTTGAACCACTTGCAAAGATCATCCTGAAACAGTTCGAAACTGATCCTGAGGGTCGTGCGTTGAAGTTTTTAAATGATTCTGTCCCAAATGTTGAAGAGGCATTGGCAGGGGCGAGGGATATTGTAGCAGAATGGATCAACGAAAATCAGGAGGCGAGGAATATTGTCCGGAACCATTTTTCACGCGAAGCAGTTATTTCATCGCATGTTGTGAAGGGGAAAGAAGAGGAAGGTGCAAAATACCGTGATTATTTTGATTCGAATGAGACACTTAAACGTTGTCCGTCACACCGGTTATTGGCCATGCGCAGGGGTGAAAAGGAAGGTTTCTTAAAATTGGGGATAGCTCCAGACGATGAACGGACAGTGACTGCTCTTGAACATTTTTTTGTGAAGAGCAGGAACGAAAGCAGTGTCCAGATGTCATTGGCTGTGAAGGATAGCTATAAACGGTTGCTTTTGCCTGCCATTGAGACCGAATTTTCGGCTTCCTCCAAGATTCAGGCCGATGCGGAAGCGATCAGGGTGTTTGCAGAAAACCTTCGGCAATTGCTTCTTGCACCACCACTTGGACAGAAACGGGTTCTAGCGATCGATCCCGGATATCGCAGCGGATGTAAAGTGGTTTGTCTAGATGCCCAGGGAAACCTGCTGCACAACGAAACAATTTACCCGCATCAACCACAATCGGAAGTCAGTCAATCGATCCGGAAAGTTTCGGTTCTTGTAAATACCTATAAAATTGAGGCTATTGCAATTGGTGATGGGACCGCAAGTCGGGAGACGGAGACGTTTATTAAAAAAATCAGTTTCGACCGAGCCCTTCAAGTCTTTATTGTTAGCGAAGATGGGGCTTCTATCTATTCGGCTTCCAAGGTTGCACGTGACGAGTTTCCACAATATGATGTGACCGTCCGGGGTGCGGTTTCCATCGGTCGTAGGCTTATGGATTCGCTGGCAGAACTCGTGAAGATTGAAGCGAAATCCATTGGAGTCGGTCAGTACCAGCACGATGTTGACCAAAAGCTTTTACAGAAGGGGCTCGATACCGTAGTAGAATCGTGTGTCAACCTTGTTGGGGTCAATGTGAATACGGCAAGCAGCCATTTGCTAAATTTCGTGTCGGGTTTGGGTCCATTGTTGGCCCAGAACATTGTGGAGTACCGGAAAGAAAACGGCCCCTTTACTTCACGATCGGAATTGAAGAAAGTTCCCCGGATGGGGCCAAAAGCTTTTGAACAATGTGCCGGTTTCCTTCGGATCCCAGGTGGTGTTAACCCTCTCGATAACTCGGCTGTCCATCCCGAAAGGTATCCCCTTGTCAGTAAGATTGCCGCAGACAAGCATTGCAAAGTTGAGGAGCTGATCGGATCAGAAAAGCTGAAATCGGAAATCAATGTTGAACGTTATATCAGTGAGGATGTTGGGTTGCCAACGTTAAACGATATCCTTACGGAATTGGCAAAACCCGGGCTTGACCCAAGGTCAGGGATCAAAGTATTTGAATTTGCCGATGGGATTTTTTCGGTGAAAGATCTGCAGGTGGGAATGGTCCTTCCCGGAATTGTTACGAACATTACCCGTTTTGGGGCTTTTGTCGATGTAGGCGTAAAGCAGGATGGATTGGTACACATCAGCGAACTCGCAAACAAATACATTAGTGACCCTGCGGA
>CAIYPA010000472.1 GCA_903927965.1 uncultured Bacteroidia bacterium
TCATAGCTTAAACAATTAATTAAGCAAAGCTACTATTTCAAATCGTCACGCAGAAAAATGGCTCGCAACTAATAGATAATCAATAATTTCAAAGAACAATTTAAAATTTTTACTGGACACTAGTGGCATATTTTGTTAAAGATATTTTGTCTAAGCTAAAAACAATAATTTGAAATGTATCCTGTCCTAACCATTTTTTAAACAACAATCAATAAAACAACCAATTTTTCTAATTTTACAAACCTTGAAGGTAGTTTCAACTGAGATTAAAGTTTATGTGATAAGTAAACGTGAAAATCGATTTTATGCCTCATAAATAATTGATATTCAGGACATATTTTATGTGATGGTTATGTGATGGATCGTAAAAATGCACATGATGAATGAACAGGAATTAAGAGAGTTATTGGAACAATTGGTAAGACTGCCAAAAGAATGCGAATGGGTGGAATTTAAACTCAATTTTCATTCCGCTGAAGAAATAGGTGAGCGCTTATCGGCACTTGCAAATGGTGCCTGTCTGTTTAATCAACAAAACGGTTATATGGTTTTTGGAGTAAAAGATGCCTTGCAAACCATTGACGGAACATCATTTAGACCGTCCTTTCATAAGCAAAAAGGACAGGAACTTGAAACCTGGCTCTTGCATCGCCTTGATCCCCGCATCGATTTTAGGATCTATGAATTTATTTATGAGGATTTACTGGACAAGAAGCAAATCGTAATTTTTGAAATCCCGGCAGCTCTTCATCAACCTGTAAAGTTTAACCATGTAGGCTACATTCGTATAGGCAGTTATACGCGAAAGTTAAACGAATTTCCGGAAAAGGAAGCAAAAATTTGGAACAAGAAAGGTCAAAAAGCATTTGAAGAGGAGTTTGCAAAAAGGAATATTACTGCAGACGATATTATCGGTCTTTTGGATACCCAATCTTATTTTGAATTGTTAAAATTGCCTTATCCCACTAACAGGGAAGCAGTTTTGGAAAAATTTGCATCTGAGAAATTCATCAAGTCTGTTTCAGGTAAATTTCAGATTACAAATTTAGGCGCAATACTTTTTGCAAAAAACTTAGATGAGTTTGATCAGGTATCAAGGAAGTCTGTCAGGATTATTGTTTACAATGGTAATAACAGGGTGTTTACTGAACGCGAGATTAATGTCAAGAAGGGATATGCTATTGGATTTAAAGGGATTATCGATTTCATAAACAGTCAACTTCCAGCAAATGAGGTGATTGGCAAGGTGTTTCGCAATGAGGCGAGAATGTATCCAGAGATCGCTATTCGCGAGTTGGTCGCGAATACAATCATTCATCAGGACTTTAAAGAAAAGGGAACTGGTCCAATGGTTGAAATCTTTAAAGACAGGATTGAATTTACAAATCCGGGATTGCCATTAATTACGACAAATAGGTTTATTGATGAGTATCAGTCCCGAAATGAAATATTGGCATCATTCATGCGGAAAATTGGAATCTGTGAAGAAAAGGGGAGTGGTATTGATAAGGTAATTTTTAACGCAGAGCTTTATCAACTGCCAGCCCCGGATTTTCAGGTGCAGGAGAAACACACAAAGTCAATCATGTATTCATTTAAAGAATTGAATGACATGGATCGGAACGATAAAATCAGGGCAACCTACCAACATGTTTGCTTGTGTTATGTGTCAAATGAAAAAATGACAAACCAATCGCTCAGAAAACGATTTCAAATTGCTGAACACAACTACTCAATAGCATCCCGGATTATTCGTGACACTCTACAATCCAAGCTTATAAAGGAAGACGATCCAGAAAGCAATTCCCGCAAATTTGTCAAATACGTTCCTTTTTGGGCTTGATTCTTATGTGATGAAAATAAGCGAAAACAACTATTATGGTGGCTAAATACCTCATATTGTGATCGTTCTTTATGTGATGGTTATGTGATGGAAGATACAAATTGATGGATTATTTTCTTGCCTAAAAAGATATAAGGACTACAGGGACTATCTGTAATTTATTCGTTTCCTAATCCCCAAAGTCGTTGGGATAACATAAACTAATTTTTATATCTTCGGCCTTTTAATTTTTGAATCATGATCAGTAGGTTTCAGTTTCTGAGTTTGATCTTTTTATTTATTTTTCAGGTTGTTGCACATGGTGTAGAGATATCCGAAAATAACAGTAAAGAGGTCCATATTTTTTTGAAGAAAGACAGTTTGGCCAATACCGGCACAATCAATCAGAATTATAAGATCCATGCCAAAAAACTTGAAGGAACAATCAAACTTGATGGGATCATTAACGAAGGCGATTGGCTCAAAGCAGAAAAGGCTGACAATTTTTACATGGTCCTTCCATACGATACAGGCCATAGCGCTGCCAAGTCGGAAATCAGGATGGCCTACGATGAAAAGGCTTTTTACCTTGCCCTGATTTTTCACGATACTATACCAGGGAAAAGGCAAGTCGAATCTTTGCGACGTGATTGGATGTTTAACAACAATGACAATTTCCTTTTTTTTATCGATACGTTTAACGATCAGACCACTGGATATTCCTTTGGTGTTAATGCAGCAGGTGCAATTTGGGATGGCATCATGAGTGCGGGACAAGGTTCCAACCTGATTTGGGACTGCAAGTGGGAGATAAAAACAAAAAATTATCCCGATAAATGGGTTTCTGAAATGAGGATACCCTTCAAATCTATTCGATATAAAAACAATGTCGATCATTGGAATATCCAATTTTCACGCCTTGATTTAAAATTAAACGAGAAATCGGCCTGGGCACCTGTTCCAAGGCAATTCCCAACCGCTTCACTTGCCTACGCAGGACAGGTAATCTGGGATACCCCCCCTCTGAAGTCAGGACTTAAATTATCTTTGATCCCTTACATTTTTGGAAGTGCTTCCCGTAATTTTGAAGCTGGAACAAAAAGCTACTATCATAAGGATTTTGGGTTTGATGCCAAGGTGGGTCTCTCTTCTGCGCTCAATCTTGATTTGACCTATAATCCCGATTTTTCACAGGCAGAGGTGGATGACCAAGTTACAAATCTGCAACGCTTTGAGTTGTTTTTCCCTGAAAAACGACAATTCTTTTTAGAGAATAGTGATATGTTCGGCAATTTTGGATCATTAAGCATACGTCCTTTCTTTTCAAGACGGATTGGTCTCGACGCCCCTGTCAATGGCGGAGCGCGGTTAAGCGGCAAACTTGGTAAAGATTGGCGCATCGGGTTGATGGATATGCAAACAGGATCAGAAGGGGATTACCTGGCAAGAAATTTCTTTGTGACATCGATCCAGAAAAAAGTGTTTTCCCGATCAAACATCAGTGCGATCTTCGTAAATAAACAGCAACTAAATATTCCCAATAACTGGCAGGGAAACAACTATAACCGGGTCATTGGACTTGAATATAATCTTGCAAGCAGCAATAATTTCTGGACAGGCAAGCTTTTTGCCCAAAAATCCTTCACTCCAAAAGCAACTTTAGCAGAAGAGTATTCCCATGGGTTGAATTTGGTTTATTCCCGTAAAACTTTTCTTTTCGAATTCAATGAACTATATATCGGTAAGGATTATAATGCCGAAACAGGATATGTGCCAAGACGGGATATTATGCAGGTGAACCCACGTGTTACCCTAAGGATTTATCCCAAAACTGGCTTACTTGAGTACCATGGTTTTGTTACGGAACTCAACAAAATCTATGCACCTGCCACGATGAACCTTACTGACCGGCTGGTCAGTCTGGGCTATTTTTTCCAGTTTAGGAGCCGGGCCCGGGTCGATTTAAAAGCGAATACTACGTATGTTTTGCTTCGCAGCAATTTTGATCCGACAAATAAAGGACTAAACCCGTTACTTTCAGGAAGCGATTATCGTTGGAACGATTATTCCGTGATGTTCACTTCTGATAACCGGAAGACGGTCAAATTTGATGTTCAACTCGGTAAAGGAGGATATTTTAACGGAGATCGGTGGTTTGTGAAGGGTAATTTTAATTATCGTTTTCAACCATATGGCTATATATCAATGATTTATAGCTACAACGAACTATCGTGGGATAATTCAAATCAAAAGAGGGGATTTTGGTTGGTCGGGCCTAAACTTGATGTGACATTTACAGACAAACTTTTTTTCACGACTTACGTACAGTATAATGATCAGGCCGACAATCTGAATATCAATGCCCGTTTTCAATGGCGGTACAAACCGGTTTCCGACTTGTTCCTTGTTTACACAGACAACTATTTCCCGGGCGAAATGAACGTGAAAAATCGTGCCCTTGTTTTAAAGTTATCGTATTGGTTCAATTAGGCTTTTGTTTTATGCTTTGTTAACAAAAACAGTCAATCGACTAAGGGGCAATTTCAATTACTTTTGACTATTGGTAATTTAATAAAAATGGGTAAACCAAATATTGAAAAACAATTAAAGCTGGATGAACGTTATCTCAGAATGGCTTTGATCTGGGCTGAGAACTCTTATTGTATCCGGCGTCAGGTTGGGGCACTTCTGGTCAAAGATAAGATGATCATTTCGGATGGATACAATGGAACGCCTTCTGGTTTTGAAAATATTTGTGAAGACGAGAATGACAAGACAAAACCATATGTTCTTCATGCTGAGGCCAATGCAATTACAAAGATTGCTAAATCGAATAATAGCAGCGATGGGGCGACCCTTTATGTCACCTCTTCGCCATGTCTTGAATGTTCTAAACTCATCATACAGGCAGGAATCCGAAGGGTCGTTTTTTCGGAAGCTTACCGCATAAACGATGGTGTCGAGTTGCTTTTAAGGGCAGGGGTTGATGTAGTAAGGGTTGAACTTCGCTAAATAAAAAAAAACGGATAATTTTAATATAATGAACAATAGAAGAATAGGTATTTGGATGCCGGCTTTGGTGATTTTGGCCGTAGTGGTTGGCATTTATCTCGGGGCAAGGATTCAAAGATTTCAGCTTGGTTCCCGGACGACACCTTCAAAAAGTGCGACTAAAGTAGGATCGATCCTGAACCTGATAGAAGAGAATTATGTGGATTCTGTCGATTCAAAAAAGATAATTGAGGAGGCAATTCCCGAAATTTTAAAACAGCTTGATCCGCACACAGTTTATATTCCAGCAAAGGACATGGTCGAAGTGACCGAAGAGATGTCTGGAAACTTTAGCGGGATTGGGGTTCAGTTCTCGATTCAGAACGATACCATTATGGTCATTGACGTAGTTTCGGGGGGACCATCACAAAAATTGGGGATTAGGGCGGGAGACCGTATCGTAAGGGTAAACGACACCATTATGGCTGGTGTGAAAGTCACAAACGATATGGTCCTTAAAAAACTTCGCGGCAAAAAAGGTTCTAAAGTAAATGTAAGCATTGCACGTAAGGGTTATGCTGAATTGCTTCCATTTGAAATCAAGAGGGGAGAGATTCCGCTTACCAGTGTGGATGTCAGTTACATGATCAACAGCAACACCGGATTTATCAAGGTAGGTCGTTTTGCCGAAAAGACTTATGAAGAATTTATGACCGGCCTTGATAAACTGGATCAGGCAGGAGCAACACAGTTGATCATCGATCTTCGGGGAAATCCGGGTGGTTATCTGGGTGCCGTGATCAAGATGGTGAACGAGTTTTTGGACAATGGAGAACTTGTCGTTTATACTGAAGGGCGTACCCAACCAAAGCGGTCGTACAATACCGAACGAAAAGGGAGTTATCTTGGAAAGAAAGTAATTGTCCTCGTTGACGAGTATTCAGCTTCGGCAAGTGAAATATTTGCTGGTGCCATTCAGGACAACGATCGCGGTACGATCATCGGTCGGCGTACTTTTGGCAAAGGGTTGGTACAGGAGCAGATCCCATTTTACGATGGTTCTGCAATCCGTTTAACAGTTGCCCGTTATTACACACCTGCGGGCAGGTGTATACAGAAAGCGTATGATAAGGGGCTGGACGATTATTATGGGGACATTAGCCGGCGATACGCGCATGGCGAGTTCGAACAAAAGGACAGTATCCATTATAGTGATACAATAAAATACTACACGCGGAACAAGCGGGTTGTCTATGGTGGTGGTGGAATTATGCCCGATATCTTTGTCCCGGTTGACACCACAGGTATTTCACCCTATTATATGAAAATGACCCAGAAAGGGCTTGTTTATCAGTTTGCTTTCGATTATTCCGACCAAAACCGTGATGCGCTTGGTAAGTTAAAAACAGGTAAAGAATTTGAGCGGTACCTGAAAGAGAGGAACATTCTTAATGTTTTCACGGAATTTGCAGTCAAAAAAGGGTTGCCGACAGAGGTAGCAGGATTGAAAACATCGGGAAAAATAATCGAAGCCCAGGTAATTGCCTATATTTCCAGGAATATCATTGGTGAAGAAGGTTTTTATTCCGCAATTAGCGGCATCGATGCGGCACTTATTGAGGCTCTTAAAGCCCTGGATAAAAAGGAGATACTCGTTCAATCGAACTGAACTCTTCTATTTATAAGGTTTTAACCTTAATTATATTTTGAAGGCTTGACTTATTCATTTGCTGAAGAAGTCAAGCCTTCACTGTTCTCAATCAATTCATTCCTTAATTCCTTCATTCTTTCATTCCTTCATTCTTTCATTCCTTAATTCTTTCATTTTTTCATTCTACCCTGTAACATTTTCATTTTTTTACCGTCTTAGTAATTAAAAGCTGAACTGGATAAATGACGATTATTGATTACAACCGGGCTGTTGATTTGTGGTCGGATGGACTTTACCGATTTGTGCTCAAAAATATTTCCGATACCGAAAAATCGAAGGATATCATTCAGGATTGTTTCGAGAAGATGTGGGTACACCGTGATAATATTGATACTCAAAAGGTTAAATCGTACCTTTTTACGATGGCTCATCATACAATGATCGATTTGATCAGGAAAGAGAAGCACACGACCAATCTTGATTGGAAGAAAGTTGCAGAACCTACAGTTAATGAGGAATATACGGATTTGCAGGAAATATTGCACAAAGCGGTATTGCGCCTTCCCGAAATACAGCGTTCGGTTGTGATGTTGCGCGATTACGAAGGATATTCGTACAGTGAGATCAGTGAGATCACCGGGATTTCGGAAGTTCAGGTAAAAGTTTACATTTACCGTGCCAGGATCTATTTGAAGAGTTATATTGGTCAAATTCACAGCATTGTTTAATATGAAAATTACCCGGTCAAATTATGAAAGTTGGTTTCTCGATTATCTCGAAGGTAATCTTGACCCTTCTGTTGACAAGGAATTTCAGGCGTTCCTGAATCAGAATCCCGACTTGGCAGCCGAGCTGCAGGAGGGTGTATGGATTACCCTTCCAGCTGATGAGGGGATCCAATTTGGTTTGAAAGATCAGCTTAAAAAGTCGGTCATCGATGCGGAAATTGAATTTCAGGAACGTGCCGTAGCTTACCACGAAGGCGACCTGCCCGGCAATGAAAAGCGGGATTTTGAATTGGATCTCGCCCAAAATCCAGAGAAATTGGATGAAGTCAATTTGATAGGTCGTCTGAAATTGATTGCAGATCAATCCATCGTATTTGCCGATAAAAAGAGTTTGAAACGGAGGAGCCTGGTAGTTCCTTTATGGTCGAAACTTGCTGCCACCGCTGCAGTCGTAATTTTGGGTTATTTCCTTTACCACCCTGATGAGAAGCAACGGCTGCCATTGAAGAGTGAAGTAACTGTTTTGAATGGTCAAATGAGCAAAGACTCTGTTTTGTCGGAAAGAAAAACCAAACCTGAAGATAAGCCGGCAATAAAATTACCGCAATTCAATCAACCGCGTAAAACACCAGCAATAGTACCGGCAAAACCAAAAGGAAAAGCAGTTGAAGAAAAACCTGAAAAATCTGTTGTCCCGAACCCTTATTTACGTTCACCTGAATCAGAACCTTCCTTGTTAAAACTCAAAGGGATCAATTTGGGCCAACCTGGGGATGTAGAATTGGCTGTTATGACTTTTAAAAAGCAGGTTAAAATTGAGAGCGATCAGGTCCTGTCGGATCTTTTTAAGGCCCAGTTGGCTGAAATACGTCAAAGTGGGGACCGTGAATTGCTTTCAACGGAACATTTAGGGGTGACTGGTTTGCACCTGTTTGCTAAATTGACCGGTAAGCGGTTGACTGCCCAAAAAGATCAGGATGGGACAGTAAAATCAATATCTTACAATTCAAAATTACTGGCCTTTTCGATCCCTGTAAATAAATAGGTTCGCTTGACATTGAAATTATAATTTCAACTTTTCAGGATTTTATTTGTTTGTTAACCTGAACAATGGGGGTTTTGTTCCCAATTGATCGATTTCATAAAGCATTCCCTTCAACAATTATAATATGTATCTCCTTATGAAACAGTTACTTCAGTTAATGGTTTTTGTATTCTTTATTTTTGGTTGTCAGAGTAAAAATAGGAACGGTGCTGAGGTTTATACTTTGGAGAAGTCCAATATGGATATGGCTGCGAATACCGATCAGGCTATGAAACTTCCCCCACCACCTCCACCCGCACCGGCAGAAGATATTTCCTACACTGAGAATAATAAAAATAAAGGTGCTGATAAAAAGAAAATTATCAAAGACGGGCGGATGGGCCTCAAAGTATCCGATCTTGCCAAGACCAAGGCAAAGATGGATGTTCTGGTTAAGAGCCAGGGGGGGTATTATGACAGCGAAAGCCTGACCAATTCTGATTTTGAATCGTCCTATAATTTGAAAGTCAGGATACCGGGCAATAATTTTGAGAAATTTATTGCCGGGATAGAATCGGAAGAGGGTGAAATTTTGTACAAGACGATCGATGCCCGTGATGTGACCGATCAGTTTATCGACCTCGAAACACGCCTGAATACCAAAAGAAATTATCTTATAAGGTACAATGAACTTCTAAAGAAAGCACAGGCAGTCAAGGATATTCTTGAAATCGAGGAAAAGGTCCGTGGATTGGAAGAAGAAATCGACAGTACTGTTGGCCGGCTTAAGTATTTGAGCGACCAGGTCGATTATAGTACGCTCGACCTGACCATAACGAAAGAGAAGGATTTTAAATATAAACCAACGAATCGGGATTCCTTCCTTGAACAGTTAAAGCAAGCAATTTCTAAAGGTTGGTTTGGTTTTATCGATTTTATTTTGTTCCTCTTCAATATATGGCCGTTCATAATCGTTGCAGGTTTCCTTATTTATATTTGGAAAAAGTTCAAATTGAGATTGAGGTTAAGACGGAAAGTGTAATCAACAGGTATTCAGAAGGATAAATGATCAGCCGATTAATCCTTCTATGCAAAAATTTAAAATTTTATAACCCCTGGTAAGAAGTTAAGAGTTTCTATTCTTGTCTTGTTATCAGGGGTTTATATTTGAATGCTCCATTATTCGGGGAATGTGATCCTATTGATTTTCGATTCTCCCCGAAAATAGCAACATTCTCCCAAAATCATTTTCTTTTTAAACTATTTTCCCTTCAAAAAATTCTAATTTTACAATCTGATAACCAATATGTCCAAGCTACACGAAAATATTAACCTTATATGAGCAAGAAAAAATTTGACATTCAGCAATTAAAGGGAAATTTAAGCAAAATCAGGGATTGGATGAAGGAACACCATTTCCCGCCAAAGTTGCTGTTTATAATCATGGGGATCGTTTCGACCATTTGGTTCCTGATCAGGGTGGTCCCTAAGCCCTCCCGCGCCACTTATCCCTGTATGCAGTTGGCTGCTCCCCTGATGTCCGGATTCATAGTCTATTTGCTCTCACTTGGTGGATTTGCAATTGCCCTTAAAAAAGTTGGACAAAATCTGACCAAAACAAAATATGTTGCCGCAGCTGCATTTATCATGATTGCGGTTGTTTGCCTAATGATCTCCCTAACACAGGATATCCAGTTTGCCAATGGTGAGGTTTCCACAAAAACTGGCCCGGACGATGGTCCAAACCAACCTATAGGGAAAGGTTTGGGAATTTATCCTGGACGTGTTGTGTGGACCTGGAATCCGGAAGCCACCAACGAGAATTGCACAACATCCTATGAAACAAGGGACTGGTACTGGAAGCCTTCCAACACAAACGGGAAAGTAGTGGGATCCATGTTTCAGAATTCCCTCAATAAATTGACTGGAAAGACGAAAGTATCTGAATCTTGGGATCAGGTTTTCCGTTTCTTCAACAACAAAAAGCACCAGAAAAATGCAGGTTACTCAAAAGGTGAAAAGATCTTCGTCAAAATCAACCAGGGGACAGCCAGGTGGCTGCTGACCCAGGAAGATAAGGACAAAGGATATTATTACCCAACAAAAGTGGATCCTGATGACACCAGGACAATAAGCAGTCTGGCACCTACCGAAACCGGTCCCTACATCGTTCTCGAGGTTTTACGCGAGCTTGTGAATGAACTGGGTGTTGATCAGGCAGATATTCTCGTTGGTGATCCAATGTCCGATATATATGGACACAATTATGATATCTGGGTTGCAGAATTTCCAAAAGTGGTCTATCTCGATAAGTTCTCCCCAAAGTTTGGGCGCACCCTCATCTACCCCACTAAAGATAATCTCTTGTTTTATTCCGATAAAATCAAAAAGGACAAACTTTACGATATCATCGAAAAGGCCGATTATCTGATCAATGTTGCGAATTTTAAACCGCATATGGCAGCAGGCATTTCATTGACTGCCAAAAACCATTTTGGTTCACAGGCCAGTGAAACAGCTGGTCACCTCCACTATTCCCTGATCTCACAAAGGGGAGGAAAAGCTACAAATGGAGGTTATCACAAATATCGGGTGCTTGTGGATCTGATGGGAAGTAAATATCTGGGGCAGAATACATTGCTTTATATTGTCGATGGTTTGTTTGGCGGTGGGTCAAGCGAAACGAAAGGACCGGTTAAATATTTTATGGCACCATTCAA
>CAIYPA010000473.1 GCA_903927965.1 uncultured Bacteroidia bacterium
TAGGTTTTCCATTCGCTCGTTAAGGTCAGGTGGACACCAACATCTGCTTTTGGGTGACTTTTCGCCCACTTTACAAAATCGACTGCCGAAGGACAGGGCATCATCACAGCAGTTGACATGATTTGATTGTTTGTGATGTAGTGTTCAACTGCGGCATTGGCTTCAGGGCACATCCCGGAGTCGTCCATATGCAGGAGCAGCACCTTTTTTCCCTGGGGATATCCGAGTTTTTCGGCCCAGTTTTTACCTTGAGGATTCATTTTGTTTACAGTTTTAGTTGACTGATTGTTTGATTGCTTGGCGATTAAGGCTACCGGCAAAGAGAATAGAAATGCCGAAATAAATAGAAATAAGTAGAAATAATTGAAATTGAGCCAATTCGTGAATTCGTGGCCATGGATTGTTTTCTTTTTAGCTTTCATAGGATGTTTTATTAAAATTGATGATAACATTAAAAATCAATGTTCAACCCGCTTCGGGGTTGTAAGCTTTGTGTGTGTCTTGTTCCATGGGTTTCACCCATGGTTATTCAGATTGAACCCTTTCAGGGTTCTAAATTGGAAATAAAAAATATTGTTGATCCCAGCACAATTACTATTTCACAATCTTTTTTGGATCAAGGACAACATGTTTGATCGTTTTCTTCCCCTCTCCCATCGCATAGGAATAGGAGAAGTTCAGAAGGCCATCTGGTGTTTGGATCAAGCAGGGATAGGAAAAACTTCCTTTTCTATCACCCTGGTATTCAATTAATTCTTTCCACTTCCAGGTTGCCCCTTCATCATCTGAAATGAAAAGTGACAATTGGTAACGGCCATCGTTGATGTCATTTCCCAAAAATACCCATTTCCCGTCATTTAATACAAGGATTTCGACACTTGCTTCGTTTGGGATCGAAGTTTTTTGGGAATAGCTCCATGACTCACCCTGATCGGAAGAAACGCTCATATGGACACGTGCCGGTGCATCGCCACTGTCGCGCATATAAGCCACAATATCGCCATTTTTTTTGACTGCAAGGGCAGGTTGGATCGGACCGCGACCCACGATCGGTAGGCTTGGCCTCCAAGTTGCCCCATCGTCATCCGAAATTGCAACCATCGAGAAATTAAGGCCATCCGAATAAAGTGGAAGCAATATCCTCCCACTTTCAAGGGTAATCGGTGGGATTCGTGTCATCCAGCCAATGCTCCTTTTCATCAGATCCTTGCTTGCCTCTTTGATCATATCATCGTATTTGGGGGCGAAGGCAGCCCAACCCGCCTGGTTTTCGGGCATCTCCTTAAATTTCTTCTCTACCTCTTTTACAAAGCGATCATCGGGTTTAAGGAAAATATTGTCCTGCCATTCCCAAACCGGGGCTTCGTTCCCAACATAATTGGTCGAGGTTCGGTACCTCAAAACGGCATCCTCCCATTTGTTGGCAAGCACAGCAACCCAAAACAAGAACAGTTTTCCCTTTTTGTTCAGAAATAGGACAGGGTTGCAATCGGGTATCCCTTTCGTGTCAGCCATCAAAAATGGGATACACCATGTTTTCGTCCCTTTTTTCATTCTGGACCCCATCACGCGCACATCATCGGCAGTGCGTTCCCCGCTCCCTTGAAACCAGCAAGCCAGAAGGTCCCCATTTGGAAGCTGGACAATGCTGCTTCCATGAACGTGCTCATTTTGAAAAGGAAAGATAAATTCTTCCTGGACGATGGCGTTTTTTGAATTTCGGGTTTGGGAGAAGGAGAAAAAGGAAATAAATAGAAATAAAATTGAAATAATTGGTTTCATATTGTAATGTATTGATATATATAGAAATAAAGAAATAATTTGAAATAAATAGAAATAATTGAAACCCTATTTTGACCTGATTTCAAGAGAAAAAACTAACTTTTGAACGCCAATCTATCTCCGGGAAAAGAGGCGTAGCCTCGGTCCATATTGTAACACCGGATTTTAATCCGGTGCCAAAGAAAAACCAACATCATCGATCCAAATCAATCAAATGGACCGTGCCTACGGCACTCCATCACGACGGATTAAAATCCGTCGCTACAAAATTAGTCGAGCCGATGGCTCTGCAACTTCTCCTGAATCGCTGTATAAAATTAATCCAGCAATTTTTGTTATTCCCTTCTGAAGATTAATTTAACTCATTGAAAGTTAATCTATCTCCCGGAAAAGAGGCGTAGCCTCGGTTCATGTTGTAACAACGGATTTTAATCCGTTGTTCTGGCCAATACAAATCCAACCAGTAAGATGGTCAACGTTCCAAAAACAATTGTCAGGTTGCTGTGGATCGGACTTCGGAAATTCAGCCACTTCCCATCCGTGAAAAAAATGGGCGAAAGGCTCATCCAGACAATAACAAGAAATCCAACAATGACCCCGATTGCAGCATCGATGTTGCGGACGCTTTTCGAAAGATACCCCAATAAAAACAGACCCAACATCCCTCCGCTAAAAATCGAGGCCAATCCCCACCAAGCATCCAAAACACTCTCAACACCAGTTAAAGCCAAAGCAATAACAATGCTCAAAATACCAAATATCAGTGAAGCAGTATATAACACATTCATTGAGGATTTGTCACCGGCATTCGGATTCAGGTAGCGCTTGTAGTAATCGGATAAAACAATGGTCGCGGTACTGTTGATACTGGTCGAAACCGTACTCATTCCTGCAGCAAAGACAGAAGCGATCAGCAATCCTGTCACTCCGGTGGGCAATCCATGCACAATGAACCAGGGAAAGACTTTATCGCCCGAACCCTGCACTTTCAGCTCAGGTGGCAACAGATCGGGTTGCGCAGTATAAAAGGCAAAAAGTGCCGTTCCAATGTAAAAGAAAATCAGCGACACCGGGATATAGAGCAACGACCCAAACAATGCGGACGATTTGGCCTCCTTTTCGGTACTTGTTGTTATATAGCGCTGTACATAGTTTTGGTCGATCCCATAATTCTGGAGGTTGATAAACAGCCCAAACAACAGGACCACCCAAAATGTGGAGTCGGTCAGACTAATGCCGAAACTTCCCAAACTGAATTTGTGATTGGCGGCGGCTATAGTAAAAATCTGGGAGGGTCCTTCCGGCATCGAGAAAGTCAGGATGACTGCACATACCAGGGCACCCGTAATCAGGATGATCCCCTGGATCGCATCTGTCCATATCACAGCCTGAATCCCACCCAACATTGAATAGACCGTAACGGCCAATCCTGTTACGATAATGATCGTTTTGATGTTCCAGCCAAACAGGGCATTGAGGGGCAAAGCCAGCAACAAAAGGATCGCTCCTGTCCGCATAAGCTGAGTCAACATATAACACATTGAAGCATATATTCTTGCCCAAACTCCAAAACGGATTTCAAGATAATTGTATGCAGAGACGCTACCAAGGCTCCGATAAAGCGGCACAAAGAACTTCACAGCAAGGATGGATCCAAATGGTATTGAAAAGCTGAAAACCAAAGCATTCCAGTTTGACATATAGGCTTTCCCCGGAAGGGCCAAAAAACTGATACTGCTCACAAAGGTGGCGAATATCGACATACCGACAATCCATGCAGGCAGTTTGCCACCACCAACAGTAAATTGTTCGGAAGTTTTGTTTTTAAAGAAAAAACTTGCCCCAAAGATGACATTCCCGAATGTCAACACAACAAACACGATCAGATCCAAAAAAGGTAACTTCATGCCTGAACAGTTTGTGGGTTATCTGTAAACCTTGGCAATGGAAAATTCCTCCATATACTGCTCGATTTTACGTAGTTCTTCGCCTTCCATTTTACGAAGCGGCGAGGCAACAAAATCATTACAGAGACCCATCGTTGCAAGTGTGCATTTAATCCCACGGGTATAACGCGATCCTGTTTTACCTACTGCATAGATTGTATTGTAAAGGTTCAATGATTGTGTCCGAAAAACCGCGATCTTTTTATAATCCCTGGCCAACGATGCCTCGTAGAATTCAACAAAAAACCGGGGAAACAGATTGGCACCACCGGCAATTGCACCATGTCCTCCCTGCATAACGGTTTCAGGAATGAACAGTTCCGTTCCGGTGAGGATCGAAAACTCCGGATATTCTTTAAACTCTTCGATCAATGTTGTGAGATAAAGCATGTCGCCTGAACTGTCTTTGATCCCGACTGCCCCCAACTCCCTGGCTGCTTTTACCGTTTTTAATGTCATGTGCAACTTCGTGCAGCCAGGCATATTGTAAATAAAAACAGGCAAAGCTAAAAGAGGGAAAAGACTTTCAAAGTAATCCACCAATTCGGACTGCGAAATCGGGATGTAATACGGGGGAGCCACAACTACGGCATCAGCGCCTGACTGCTGTGAATACTCTGCAATCTCCAGAGAATCCTCAAATGAGGTGTCCGTAATCCCAACCAAAACAGGAATACGGTGACCGACCAATTCGCAGGTCCGATTAATAAACTCTTTACGCACCTGATAGGTTAAACTCTGTGCCTCACCTGTGGTTCCCAAAATAAACAATCCATGCACCCCGCCACTGATAAAATGCTCGACAAGTTTTTCAAGTCCCGGCACATCAAGCGTGCGATTGTCGATCAACGGGGTAACAATTGGCGGAATGATCCCCTTCAACGGAAAATTCATCATAACTGATTGATAATAGGTTGTGTTTTTTTATTAATGAA
>CAIYPA010000474.1 GCA_903927965.1 uncultured Bacteroidia bacterium
GACTTGTTGTCCATCTGGCAACTGATAAAAATCGTGTTTTTGTACTATTTATATTCTAATTTTGCGCCGATTATCAAAACTTAAAACAATCAATATGAAGGTAAAAGAAATATTTATTCCATTGGTCGTATTGTTTATTGCGGCATCATGTGTTAATCCAGAGAAAAAACCCACAGAAATGAATCCATTTTTTGAAGCGTACACTGCGCCGTTCGGAGTCCCACCATTTGATAAAATAAAGAACAAACACTTTCTGCCTGCGATTGAAGAAGGGATCAAACAACATCAGGCTGATATTAAGAAAATTACAGATTCTGATCAGGCACCCGATTTTGCCAACACGATCGAAGCCCTTGATTGTAGTGGTGATTTACTTACACGGGCTTACAGGGTTTTCTCAAATCTCAAAGAAGCCAACACGAACGATTGGATTCAGGAAATCGCCCGTAAGGTAGCGCCCATGTTGTCACAACACAAAGATGCCATTAACCTGAACGAGAAACTGTTTGCAAGGGTTAAAGCTGTTAACGACAAGAAGGCTTCACTCAATCTGAACAGGGAACAATCGAGGTTGTTGGAAGAGACCTATAAGCGGTTTGTCAGGGGAGGTGCCAACCTCACACCTGAGAAGAAAGAACAATTGAAGAAAGTGAACGAAGAGCTTTCGTTGGTTGATCTTCAGTTTGGGGACAATATGCTTGCCGAGACCAATGCTTTTAAAATGGTGATCGACAAAAAAGAAGACCTTGCAGGTTTACCCGAATCGGTCATTTCGGGTGCTGCCGAAGAAGCCAAAGCTGATAAAATGGATGGGAAATGGGTGTTTACGCTTCAAAAGCCAAGCTGGATCCCTTTCGTAACCTATGCAAAAAACCGTGACCTGCGCGAAAAAATCTACAAAGCGATGTACATGCGTGGGAACAATGGGAATGCCCATGACAATAAATCAGTGATCAACAAGATTGTCAATCTTCGGCTTCAAAAGGCGAACATCATGGGTTTCCCGAGTTGGTCAGCCTATGTTCTTGACGATTGCATGGCCAAAACACCCGAGAATGTTTACAAATTGCTGACCCAGGTTTGGACTCCTGCCATCAAACGTGCCAAAGAAGAGGCAAAAGATATGCAGGATATGATCAAAAAGGAAGGTGGAAAATTTAAGCTCGAAAGTTGGGATTGGTGGTATTATTCCGAAAAGGTCAGGAAAGAAAAATACGACCTTGATGAAGAACAGATACGTCCCTATTTTGAGTTGAACAATGTACGCGAAGGAGTATTTACAGTTGCCAATAAACTTTATGGCCTTACTTTTAGCAGGTTAAAAGATATGCCTGTTTTTCATCCCGAGTGTGAAGTCTATGAGGTAAAAGATGGTGACGGTTCTGAAATCGGCGTTCTTTACATGGACTTTTTCCCAAGGGCTTCCAAAAAAGGGGGTGCATGGATGACCAACTATCGTGAGCAATACATCAATAAAGAGTGCAAGAATATCCGTCCGGTGGTTTCGATTACCTGCAATTTCTCAAAACCAACAGGCGATAAACCAGCACTTTTGAGCTATGACGAGGTGGAAACACTTTATCATGAATTCGGACATGGTCTGCATGGGTTGCTTTCACAATGTAAATATGAAGGTCTGGCTGGAACAAATGTGGCCCGCGATTTTGTCGAACTTCCCTCACAGGTCAATGAACATTGGGCAGCACAACCCGAAGTTCTCAAGATTTACGCGAAACATTATAAAACTGGTGAGATAATTCCACAGGCATTGGTCGATAAGATCGTGAAATCGGGCAAATTCAATCAGGGTTTTATCACTGTTGAATATCTGGCTGCTGCAATCTTAGATATGGATTACCATACGATTACAACTCCTGGTGACATCGATGTCGAAAAGTTTGAGAAAGCTTCCATGGATAAGGCCGGCCTGATCCCGGAAATTATCCCACGTTACAAGTCCACCTATTTTGCGCACACTTTCTCAGGTGGTGGCGAATACTCAAGTGGATATTACAGTTACATTTGGGCTGAAGTCCTTGACTGTGACGCATTCCAAGCTTATGTAGAAGCAGGCAATATCTTCGACCAGAAAGTGGCAAAATCATTCCGCACAAATATTCTTGAACGTGGTGGAACTGAAGAAGCCATGAAAGAATATGTGAACTTCCGTGGAAAGGAACCAGGTATTGAGCCATTGCTTAAAAACCGCGGATTGAATTAGAAACAATATTTTTTCCAAATAAAAAGAAAACCCTGGATTTGCATCCGGGGTTTTCTTTTATCATGAAAAAAGGCTGTCCTAAAACTCTGTTGTACTCTGTGAATCCTCAGTGATTCTCTGTGTAATTAATTGTATCACAGAGTTACACAGAGAAGGCACAGAGTTTCACGGAGATAGAAAACGCCAATTCAGCTTTTTTAGTCATCCAAAATGTAAAATAATTGTATTTACTGAGATTAAACAGTATAAGTAGAAGATGCTGTATCCCCTCCCCTTCCGGTCCAGTTGGTATGGAAATACTGGCCCCGTGGTTTGTCGATCCTTTCGTAGGTATGGGCACCAAAGTAGTCGCGCTGCGCCTGAAGAAGGTTTGCAGGCAACCTTTCGCTACGGAAACCGTCGAAATAGGTAAGGGCAGTTGCAAGGCAAGGAGCAGGTACACCATTTGTTATGGCAGTAGCCACAACCCTACGCCAACCAGCCTGTGCTTTTTCGATCGTGGTTTTGAAATATTCATCAAGCAGTAGGTGTTCAAGCTCCGGATTGTTGTCGAAAGCTTCTTTGATCTTGCCTAAAAACACCGAACGGATGATACAACCACCACGCCACATCAGCGCAATGCCACCGTTGTTCAGGTTCCATTTGAATTCTTTGGCAGCTTCGCCCATTAAATCGTAACCCTGTGCATAGCTGATGATCTTTGCACCAAGGAGTGCATCCTTCAAATCGCTGATAAATTGTGCTTTATCTCCTGTGAACAATTTGTCGGGGCCACTCAGGTATTTGGATGCTTTCACACGAAGGTCTTTCTGAGCAGATAGGCAGCGTGCAAATACTGATTCCCCAATCAATGTTAATGGGATACCCAGATCCAGGGCAGCAACACCAGTCCATTTACCGGTACCTTTTTGTCCAGCAGTATCCAGAATTTTTTCCACAAGTGCTTCACCGTTCTCGTCCCTGAAACCAAGAATATCACGCGTAATCTCAACAAGATAGCTATCGAGGTCGCCTTTGTTCCACTCAGCAAATACTTCATGCATCTCATCAGCATCCATTCCAAGAAGCTCCTTCATCATCTGGTAAGCTTCACAAATAATCTGCATATCGCCATATTCGATGCCATTGTGAACCATTTTCACAAAGTGGCCGGCACCGTTTTCGCCAACCCAATCGCAGCAGGGTTCAATACCCACTTTTGCAGCTACAGCCTGGAAAATCTCTTTTACGGCTGGCCATGCAGCAGGAGAACCACCTGGCATCATGGATGGCCCTAACAACGCACCCTCTTCACCACCGGAAACACCTGTCCCAATGTACAATAACCCTTTGCTCTCAACATATTTACAGCGGCGGATCGTATCGGGGAAATGGGAGTTGCCACCATCAATGATAATATCACCAGGTTCGAGGTGTGGAATGATCTGTTCGATAAATTCATCAACCGGTTTACCAGCTTTTACAAGCATCATCACCTTCCGGGGACGCTCAAGGTCGGCACAAAGATCTGCGATCGAATGGCAACCAATGAAATTCTTACCGGCACCACGACCGGTCACAAATTTGTCAACCTTATCGACTGTGCGGTTGTACACTGCAACTGTGAACCCTTTGCTTTCCATGTTCAAAACAAGGTTTTCACCCATTACTGCAAGGCCAATCAGGCCAATGTCTGCTTTCTTCATTTTTTTTAATTGATTTGAATTGTTTTTAAACCGTATCCAATTATTTCTATTTATTTCAACCTATTTCTATCTATTTCAACCTATTTCTATCTATTTCAACCTATTTCCATCTATTTCAACCTATTTCCATCTATTTCAACCTATTTCCATTTACAACCTGAATCCCAATAACTTAAGCTTATTGATCGTCTTAATATTGTTGACTTTACAAATTACATTAAAAGTTGGAAATTCCCTTCTGATGGGATAGTCCCCACGTTGTTTCTCAAAAGTAGTGACCGAAGCCCTCAACCGTTTGTCGTCTTCACGGATATCATACGTTGCGAAAATTGCTTCAGCAAGGACTTGTTGCGTTGTTTTGCCAGTTCCATCAATGATAATCTCAGTTGAATCTGGCAACTCGATGTCCTTACATTTCCAGTTGTTGATCCCCAAATCAAAGAATTTGCTCAATGCCCTGATGCTCATACTTGTACCATTTGCCTTACCATCTTTGGAATATCCAGCAATGTGTGGAGTCCCAAGATCAACAAGATCAAGCAGTTCAAGGTCAATGTCAGGTTCATTTTCCCAGCAATCGATCACTATTCCTGAGATCAGACCAGCTTTAAGAGCCGATTTTAAGGCAGAAGTTTCTGTCACCTCACCACGGCAGGAATTGATAATGATGGGCTTTTTTGCCGTTCTGGCAAAGAAAGACCCATCGACGAGATGATAGGTCTTGTCAATTCCCTCCAGATTCAGGGGGACATGCAGCGTAATGATATCTGCTTTTTCGAGAAGCTCATCTAGTTCAACAAACCCTTTAGCCCCTTCTTCCCTTGCACGTGGCGGATCGTTGAGCAGCACCCTCATTCCCAATATTTCGCAAAGCCTTGCCACTTTTGACCCCACATTTCCAACACCTACAATCCCAATGGTCTTTTCGGTCAGTTTAAAACCATGTTTTTCAGCCAATGCCATCAATGCCGAAGCGATGTATTGTTCAACCGATTTTGAATTGCAACCAGGTGCATTCGTCCAGGTAATTCCCGAACGTTCACAGTATTCAGTATCTATATGATCATAACCAATTGTAGCAGAAGCGATAAACTTAACAGTTGAACCGGCAAGCAAATTCTCGTTGCAATTGGTCCTTGTACGGGTAATGATCGCATCGGCGTCTTTTACGATTTCTGGGGTTGTTTTGCTTCCCGCAAGATAAACGACTTCCGCAAAAGGCTCAAGTGCCCCTTTTATATATGGGATCTTATCGTCGATAATAACCTTCATTCAATTCTGATTTCTTATTTCCAATTTCTAATTTACAATTCCTAATTTCTAATTTCCATAATAACCTTTGACCATCTCATCCAAAATCCTGTTTGTCCTTGCCGCGGACGCGCCGGTTGAAGGAGATAGGCCTTCACCCCGAATAGAGGCGACAATTTTCTCCATCAGGTAACTTTGAACATGGGCAGGACGTTGAAAAGGAAATTCCACTTTCCCGTTGCTATTTTCAATAACAACAGGAGAAAACTCAAAGGTCGAAAAAAGGATACGCCCATGATCTCCGATAATTTCAACCTCATCGATCTTGCTATGTTCAGAAGCAGTGAAACACCAGCTTCCGGTTCCGGCAACACCGGTTTCATGCTGCCAATTGGCCAGGACAAGATCCTCAGCGGGATAAAGACCCGCCTGATTGATCGCATTAGCCTTCACATTTCCAATAGGACCAAATACATAATCCAAATAATCAAGCGTATGCGCTGCAAGATCAAAAAGTAGGCCGCCACCAGCCAATTCGGGAATATATCGCCATGGCAACTCCTTTTCTCCAAGATCCTGATTTGCCTTTTGGTATAACCTGACGTTTACCAGCCTGACCGAACCTATGGCATTCGAATCAACCAATTCCTTGACTTTAACAAAGCCCGGCAAAGCCCTCCTGTAATAAGCCACATAGACCGGAATACCCGTTTCCTCCGACACTTTTAATATTTCCAGACATTCGGCATAATTGCGGCACATTGGTTTTTCAACATAAGCGATCTTTCCTGCACGCATCGCTTTGACGGCATATTCAAGGTGCGTCTCCGGGGGTGTTGCGACATAGATTGCATTGATATCTGGATCGTTAATCAATTGATCAGCATCACTGTACCATTTCGGAACATTGTGCCGTTTGGAATAATCCTCAGCCAGGGCACCATTGCGCCGCATGACAGCAACCAGTTCCGAATTTGGTGTCAGTTGAAGCGGTGGGCCACTTTTCACTTCCGTGACATTGCCACAACCGATGATGCCCCATTTAACCCTTTCAAGGACCATTTGGATCAATCTTTAAATCTTTCGCGAACAGCCCATAAACCAAGGGCAGGATTCGAAATATAATAAAACTCTTCACCATCGGCTGACTTGTTCCAACCATCCCTGAGTTTTGAGGGATCGTATAAACCGGTCATTTCGTCCAGGTTCGCATATTTAAATCCAACACTCTCTATTTCTTGTTGTGTCAAATTTTCCTTTCCGTTACCGGGACAATAGGTGACTGAGAAACGGCCTTCGGATGAACCGTGGATCAGGTGTGCCGCAGCACTGAGGTTGTTGCTCAGGTCTTCATTTTCACGAACGGACTTAAGCGTCTGTGGTGTACCTAAATAACCATATTTACGGATCAACCTGTCGATTTCAGAATCCTCGCCAAATTCTTTCAAGGCCGGAGCCAGGACTATCAATTCACCTCCATCGGCAATTGCCATCCGGGTACGATAAACCGATTTATTCCCCAACCAGGTTGATTTGAATTCTGTTGGGTCGAGATAAACCACAACCTTTTTCATAGGGTGATCCAGCATCGTAAAGTTTACTTCAAGAGAAAGTGCAGCCGCAGCTTTAAATACTTCCTTGTCGTCGCCAACATACAAACCACGAACCTTGAGGGATCCGTCAGCTTTGTCCATACCAACAACAGTAAGGATATAAAGAATGGGAAGGTGTTTGGCGAATTCATGGCTTGCGTAATCGAAGATCCTGCGTACAGGAGTTTTCGGACGCCCCATCATCTTCTCCATACCAAAAGCAGCACCGATAAAGTGGCTTTTGTTGATCCCTTCGGCTCCACCTGTTCCAACAAAGATATTTTTATTGTGGTTGGCCATCCCAACAACCTCATGGGGCACAACCTGACCTATCGAAAGGATCAGGTCAAATCCACCTTCAACCAATAATTTGTTGACCTGAGCTGGCCATGCAAAATCAACTGCATCTCCCGATACCTCGCGGACATACTCAGCAGGAACTTCACCCAAAGTGACAACATCGTTCCGCCAGTCGTGGGCACGGAACAACTCCTTCGGCACATCACCAAACATTTCGGTGATCTGATGTTCGGTCATTGGGGAGTGTGTCCCAAGGGCAGGCAAAATATCGGTCAGCTTATCACCGTAATAATTCCATGCATAACGGGTCAACTCACCAGCCCTTGAAGGGAAGCGGGTAAAATCGGGTGGTATGGCCAGAATTTTTTTCTTTTTGCCCAATAAGGCCAAAGCCGTATATAACCCTTCCTTCAGATCATCATGTGATAATGAAGCAGTTGGAGAACCGGTTTGAAAATAGATCATATTTTTTAATTAAAGCCCGGATCTTTCCAGAACCCGGGCTGGTTAAATTCCTAAAAGTAAATCCTGATTTTAACGTTTTACCCTCGCATTTCCATTCCAGATGCTCCAAACCATCTCCTCATCGGCAGGTTGGGCATAATCGGTAAGGAATGTGGTTGCCAAAGCACCTGTGGCCCATCCAAACTGTGGCCATTTTTCAGCTTCCCAACCCTTGAGGATTCCGTAAAGCAATCCGCCAACAAAACCATCGCCTCCGCCAATACGGTCAAGGACATTGATTTTACGGGGTTCGATAACCTGCCAATTCTCCCCTTCGAGCATAATAGCGCCCCAAAGATGTTCATTCGAACTAATCACCTGACGCAATGTTGTGGCAAATACTGAAGCATTCGGGAACGCTGCTTTTACACGACCAATCATCCCTTTGAAACCATCGATCTCAGAACTGATCCCTTTACCACCGGCTTCTGGTCCCTCGATACCAAGGCACAACTGGAAATCTTCTTCATTCCCAATCAGAATATCGGATAATGAGGCAATTTCGGTAAATATATCGCGCAACTCCTTGTCACGTCCTTTCCAGAAAGAAGCGCGATAGTTAAGGTCAAAAGCGATCCGGGTACCAAACTTTTTGGCGAACCTGGCGATTTCGAGACAGAAATTACTTGTCTCAGGTGATAAAGCACCTATTAAACCAGAAAGATGGACGATCTGAACACCTTCTTTCCCAAAAAGACGGTCCAGGTCAAAATCCTTGACATTCAGGGTTCTGCCAACCTCACCGGCACGGTCGTTCTGGACACGTGGTCCACGGGTCCCAACACCACTGTCGGCAATGTTGAACTGGTGACGATAGCCCCATGGTCCACCCTGTGGGACTTCCGGACCTTCAAAACTCATGTTGCGGCTTCTCAGGTTAGCCTTAATAAACTGGGCAATCGGACTATCTTTAACGAATGTCGTCAACACCTTTACAGGAAGTCCAAGGTAGGATGAAATACTTGCAACATTTGTCTCTGCACTCGATGCATACATCTGATAAAGGTCGCTGCAATGGACTGGTTGGCCGTTTGAAGGTGTAATCCTGACACCCATACTGGTCGGGACAACCAATGACCAGGTAAAATCTTTTTTTAATTCAAGGCTCATATATGATATATATTTAATTTACAATAATATATAAAACGAAATAATGGAAATATATTGAAATAATTTGTTGTATTAAACGCCGCTGTAAGCATTAAAACCACCATCAACAGGAATGACAATACCGGTTACAAAGGATGACAGGTCGGACAACAGGTACAAAACTGCACCCTGAAGATCATCGGGATCACCAAATTTTCCCATTGGGGTATTTGTCACAATTTTATTGCCACGAGCCGAATAATCCCCGGTCTTTTCATCAAGGACAAGAAAACGGTTCTGGTTGGTGATAAAAAATCCTGGAGCAACAGCATTTACCCTGATGCCAACTTTTGCAAGATGCACCGCCAGCCATTCAGTAAAATTATTGACCGATGCTTTGGCCGCAGAATAGGCAGGAATTTTAGTTAACGGGTGATAAGAGTTCATTGAAGAAATGTTCAGTACCACGCCAGCCCTTTTTTCGAGCATGTCCCTTGTAAATACCATACTTGGCAAAACAGTTCCCTTAAAATTAAGCGCAAAAACCTTGTCAAAACCTTCCATCTGTAGGCCGTAGAAAGTTTTTTCAAGATGGTCCATGTCGGATTCCAAAAGCTGTTCAGACTGTGTAGTTGCTTGTGGTGAGTTTCCACCGGCACCATTGATCAGTAAATCAATCGGTCCCAATTTTTCATTGATCACTGCTTTGGCAGCTTCCAAAGATTCCTTGTCAAGAACATTGGCCTTCACGCCAATAATCGTTGTATCAAAATCTTTGGCCAGGTCACCGGCAACCTCGATAGCAAGGGTTTCATTGATGTCAACAATCGCAATTTTAACCCCTACGGAAGCGAGAGCCTTCACAATAGAAATACCAATTACTCCAGCCCCACCTGTAATTACACAGACTTTTCCATTGAGATCGTCAAAAGAAATTTTCTTCATTTTTGAGATTATTAAATAATAATTGAAAGTAGATATTTATTTTGTATTTATTCAGATTGATGAATAATATTCGATATTCTCACGTGCCACAATGTCGATAGAGGTATAATTCGCACTTTTCACCTTTTCTTTTCTGACGATCTGATCGAACAAAAGATTGGCAGCCATATAACCCTGTGCCTCCGGTTTCTGATTGAGAAGGAAGTCGATCTTTCCATCCATCAGTAAATCAACATTTTTGGGAATCAGGTCGTAACCAATAATTTTGGGACGCTCTACCAGCGAATTCAAAAAAGGTGCAACCAAATGCACTTTTGAATTCGTAACAAACACACCCTGAATACTTTTTAGTTCAGACATACATGCAATAATTTTCATGCCGATCTCATTTTCATCGGAGGGGACTTCTATTTTAACAAGTTGGTGTTTTTTATCCTTGCACTTTTCAAAATAATCATAAAATCCCTTCTCCCTCTGCAACAAGTGGTTGGCATTTTGGAGATTCTTAGTAACATGGATGACCAATACATTGCTTCCTGCAACTATTCCATAATCGATTAATTTACCAGCAAGATAACCGCTTTGAACAGAGTCCTGTACAATAAAACTGATAGGCTTCGCCTCTTTTAAATTTGAATCTATAAATACATAAGGTATGGAACGCTGGTCCAATTCCTGGGTAAATATTAAAGATTCACGTTTAGCCCATGGTGCAAGTAAAATACCGTCAGGCGAAAGTTCTAGTATTTTCTCAGCCGCCTGGTTAAAAGTTTCCTGCTCTTCCATTTTAAAGTGGAATTGTTTCAGGACAATTCCATATTGCCGGAGCTGATTAATAGCTTTACCGATCCCCTCCATTGGTTTTGCCCAGAACGCATCAGTATCAGGAGCCCAGGGGGTCAACGAGGCAAAAACGATCATTTTTTTTGATGCCAGCGAACTGGCCAAAATATTGGGGCGATAATCATAATCCTTAATGATCCCAAGAATCTTATCCCTTGTCTCCTTTGACACCTCACCACGTTCATGGATCACACGGTCAACTGTTCCGATAGAAACACCGGCTTTTTCTGCTATGTCCAATATCCTGATGTTCTTTTTCATTCCAATGCCACTTCAATTGGTTATGTTAGCGGACAAAACTAATAGGTTTTTTTCAATATCGTGTGCGAACACGGAAAAAAATGTTTTAAAACATATCTGATCATTTTTTCCATTAGGCTATTGTTGTACCATCAAAAAGAAATTATCTTCGTGAACGAACACGGAACAATCTAGTAGTTAGTTATAGTACAATGAATCAATATATTAGTAAATAAAACAATTTTAAAATTATACAATGAAAATTGGTAAATACAGTTTTGGGACAGGTGACAGGTTCGGACACCAGGGTGAAGCCCAGTTAAGGGCATTGATTAAAGCTGCTGACGCAGGTATTGAAGTTTGTCCGGTATGGAACAAATCGAACCGGGAACACACTTATATTCATTCGAAACCGACAGATACAAGGGTTGAAGCAGATGCTGCAGTAAAGGCTTTGGGCTATTCTGGCGAATATTATGTCGATGCAGATCACATCAATCTTGGAAATGTCCAGGGATTTATCAATGCCTCCAACTTTTTCACATTGGATGTTGCAAACAAAATCGGTACACCTTCAAGTCCCGAGCAGATTGATTCATTTGTTGCTTCAAGCAAAAGCTATTCAGGAACATTAAATATTCCAGGCATCACTGAACCATTCCTGGTTTCCGATCCACAAATAGTGTTCATTGCCAATAAGTTTCTTGCAGCAATTGCGGAAGCGGGTAAAATCTACCGTTTCATTAAGGAGCAAAAAGGGGATGATTTTGTTACAGAAGTCTCCATGGACGAAGTTGAAACCCCCCAGACTCCGGTCGAAATGTTCTTTATTTTGAAAATGATTGCAGAACAAGGGATTCCGGTTCAGACAATCGCGCCCAAATTTACAGGCCGTTTCAACAAAGGTGTTGATTACGTGGGTGATGTAAAGCAATTTGCACTCGAATTTGAAGAAGACGTACTTGTTATCGACTATGCAGTGAAGGAATTTGGCTTACCTGAAAACCTCAAACTAAGTGTCCATTCAGGTTCGGATAAATTCTCGATCTACCCCGAAATTGCAAGGGTGATAAAAAAATATGACAAAGGGATCCATGTAAAGACCGCAGGGACAACCTGGCTTGAAGAGGTCATTGGATTGGCACTTGCAGGTGGCGATGCCCTCGAACTAGCAAAACAGATTTATAAAAGTGCCCTCGAACGTCAGGAGGAATTGTGTGCACCCTATGCCGATGTAATTGATATTAAGCAGGATAAATTACCTTCAAGTGAGGAAGTTGACTTGTGGTCTAGTGAGAAATATGCCAATACATTAAGGCATATCCCGGGACACCCCGACTATAACCCAAATTTCAGGCAATTGATCCATGTTGGTTATAAAATTGCTGCCGAGGCCGGTGAGAAATACATCGGACTGCTTGAAGAACATAGCGAACTGATCGGGAATTGTGTGGAAGAAAACCTGTTCGACAGGCACCTGAAAAGACTCTTTAATTTGTAAATTGCATCTATTTATTTGATAATTAATAATTTAATAATGATATGAAACCATTTATGGATGCTGACTTCCTGTTACAGACCGAAACTGCCAAACGGTTGTATCATGAATTCGCTGAAGCAATGCCAATTTTTGATTACCATTGCCACATTTCTCCACAGGAGATCGCCGAAAACCGTAGGTTCAATAACTTGTCCGAGATCTGGCTTCATGGTGACCATTACAAATGGAGGGCCATGCGTGCCAATGGTGTTGACGAAAAATACTGTACAGGAAATGCCACCGATTGGGAAAAATTCGAAAAATGGGCCGAGACCGCACCTTATACAGTTCGGAATCCATTGTATCATTGGACACATCTGGAATTGCGCAAACCTTTTGGGATAACAAAAGAGTTGAGCCCAAAAACTGCCAAAGAAATTTGGGATACCTGCAACAACTTGTTGCACCAGGAAGATTTTTCCTGCCGGGGAATTATCAACAAAGCCAACGTAAAGGTGATCTGCACGACCGATGATCCTATTGATAACCTTGAATATCACCGCAGTATTAAGGAGAGTGGCTTCAATGTCAAAGTGATTCCCGCTTGGAGGCCAGACAAAGCAATGGCGATCGAAGACCCAAAAGTCTTCAATGCTTATATTGGTCAATTGGAAGCAGCTTCCGGAATTTCGATCACAAGTTTTGACGACCTGATGGAAGCAATAGATAAGCGCCACCTGTTTTTCCATGAAACTGGTTGCAGGTTGTCGGATCATGGCCTTGAAACCATCTATGCTGCCCAATATACGCAAGCAGAAATTAATGGGATTTTTAATCATGTCCGCAGTGGACAAGTACCAACTACAGAAGATCTGATGAAATTCAAATCAGCAATGCTTTATGAATTTGCCGTTCTTGACCACAAACGGAAATGGACGCAACAATTTCACCTTGGCGCACTGCGAAACAACAATTCCCGGATGTTCGAGTCGGTTGGAGCCGATAAAGGATTTGATTCGATCGGGGATTTGCCTGTTGCAGCAGCTTTGTCCAAATTCCTTGACCGTCTGGAATATGATAAAAAACTGACCCGGACGATCCTTTACAACCTAAATCCAGGCGATAACGAGGTAATGGCAACAATGGCAGGCAACTATCAGGATGGATCGGAACCTGGAAAAATCCAATGGGGTTCAGGTTGGTGGTTTCTCGATCAGAAAGATGGGATGACTAATCAGATGAACACCTTATCAAATCTGGGATTGTTGAGCCGTTTTGTTGGAATGCTCACAGATTCAAGAAGTTTCCTCTCCTACTCACGTCATGAGTATTTTCGCAGGATTCTGTGCAATCTGATCGGGAACGATGTAGAAAATGGTGAAATCCCGAATGATATAGATTTCCTGGGACAGATGGTCAGTGACATTTCCTACAACAATGCCGAAAGATATTTTCGCTTTTAGTTCTTGATTTTAGAAATCGGAATTTAAAATATTTTTCACATCTTGCAATCGATTGCAAAAAGCAATTAATAAATTAAAAAATAATAAAAAAGTCGTTCAACTATTTGATTATGAACAAAAAGATTGTAACATTCGGCGAGATCATGTTGCGTTTGGCAACTCCGGGATTCCTGAGATTTAGTCAGGCAACAGAATTCCTTGCAACTTTTGGTGGTGGTGAGGCCAATGTGGCCATATCGCTTGCCAATTACGGACTCGAAGTTGATTTCGTTACCCGTCTGCCGAAAAATGATATTGGTGAGGCTTGCTGTAGCGATTTGCGCAAATATGGTGTCGGAATAAAAAACATTATTTGGGGTGGTGAACGATTGGGCATCTATTATCTGGAAAGTGGTGCAGTTAGCCGCGGATCCAAGGTGGTTTATGACCGTGCCCATTCTGCTATCTGTGACATCAAACCCGGAATGATCAATTGGGATGCAGTATTTGAAGGAGTAGGCTGGTTCCATTGGACTGGGATCACACCTGCCATTTCGCAAGGTGCAGCCGATGTATTGGCCGAGGGGATCAATAAAGCCAACGAAAAAGGGATAACAGTTTCGTGCGACCTGAACTACCGAAACAAATTGTGGAAATATGGGAAAAGTGCAGGTGAAGTGATGTCGGAATTGGTTGCCGGATGCGATGTCGTTCTTGGGAATGAAGAAGATGCAGAAATGGTCCTCGGAATCAAACCTGAAGGTGTAGATGTGACATCAGGGCACGTTTCGGCAGCAGCTTACGAATCTGTTTCCAAACAGATCATGGCAAAATTTCCACGTGTGAAAAAAGTCATTACGACTCTTCGTGGTTCTGTCAGTGCAAGCCACAATTCATGGTCAGGAGTTCTTTGGGATGGCGAAACTTTGTATGAAGCCCCAACTTACCAGATTACCCATATCGTTGACCGTGTGGGAGGTGGGGACTCCTTTATGGGTGGATTGATCTATGGTTTGATCACCTGGCCCGGAAACGACCAGAAAGCCTTGAATTTTGCAGTAGCAGCTTCCTGCCTGAAACACACCATCGTTGGCGATTATAACTTAGTGACTGCAGATGAGGTAATTAAGCTGATGGGTGGCGATGCCTCCGGCCGCGTTGCAAGATAATTTTTCATTATTTCATTATTAATTATTTCATTTGAAATATGGCACGATTTACCAGAATAGAAGTCGCATTAAAGATGAAAGAAACTGGCATTATTCCGGTTTTTTATCACAAGGATACCGAACTTTGCAAAAATGTTGTAAAAGCCTGTTATGCAGGAGGAATCAGGGTTTTCGAATTCACCAACCGGGGAGATTTTGCACATGAAGTGTTTTCTGAATTGAACAAATGGGCGATCAAGGAGTGCCCTGAAATGATCATGGGTGTTGGTTCAGTCATTGATCAGGGAACAGCCTCCTTGTACATCCAGCTAGGGTCCAATTTTATCGTCTCACCGCTGATTGACGAGGGAACTGCAAAAGTCTGTAATCAGCGAAAGATCGCGTGGAGTCCGGGATGTGGTTCAGTCACTGAGATCAACAGGGCTCATGAATTGGGATCCGAAGTGGTGAAAATATTCCCTGGATCATCAGTAGGCGGTCCTGATTTTGTTTCCAGCGTGAAAGGACCAATGCCATGGGCCAGTATTATGCCAACGGGTGGCGTTCAACCCACTGATGACAACCTCAAAGCATGGTTCAAAGCGGGTGTCCATTGTGTTGGGATGGGTTCACAGCTTTTCCCGAAAGATGTGCTCGACAAAGGTGATTACCAATACATTACTGACAAGTGCGCCGAGGCTCTTTCGATCGTTAAAAAATACAGATAGGATATCCAAACTAATTTTCCAAACAATTAAATCTATATTATGCAATTGAATACAAACGTAGGAAAGATGACGAACTACAGGTGGATGATCTGCGCAATGCTTTTTTTCGCAACAACCATCAACTATCTTGACCGGCAAGTATTGTCCCTGACGTGGAAGGATTTTATTGCTCCTGAGTTTCACTGGA
>CAIYPA010000475.1 GCA_903927965.1 uncultured Bacteroidia bacterium
AAATGATGCGGGGATTTTCGTCAATCTTGGCATAACCCTTTTTATCAAAATCATAGTAATATTTTCCGTCTGCCTTGTTTGTATAGAAAGATTCGCATCCCTTCTTCAACATTTCATCGATTTTCTTCGGAACTTTGAGTTTAAGTTTTTTCATTACCTCGATGGCTTCTTTAACACCAACGGCATCCCAGGACTCAAAAGGACCTAACTTATTATTGTAGCCCCACTTCATGGCATTATCGATGGCCATGATGTTATCGCAGATTTCACCAATCCGGTTGGCCGAATAAATGAAAGTTTTGCATAAATACGCACGCGCAAAATCGCCGGCCTTGTCATCTGCATTGAATACATGCTTCATGGAATCGGCAACGTTTTCCATCTTTTTAGCGGCGGAGATAGAATCAAATTTCGGTTTTCCGGCCGGAACGTATTCCATCGTATCAATATCCAGCATCAACTTAACTCTTTTGCCGCTGGCATCTTTTGTTTTCTTGTAATATCCCTGCTTGGTTTTATTGCCCAGCCATTTGTTGGCCATCATTTTATCTAGGAAAGGCTCAGCCGTGAACACATCCCTTGATTCATCGTCGGGAACCGCATCATAGAGGTTTTTCGCTACATGGTATCCTGTATCGAGACCAACGAGATCCATTGTACCGAAAACAGCCGTGCCGGGATGTCCAAGGGCTTTGCCGACTATGGCATCCACTTCATCAATTTTTAACTTCTTTTCTACCATCAGTTTGATTACATCGGACAAATCGAAAACACCAATACGATTTCCAACAAAATTTGGGCTGTCCTTACAAATAACAACTCCCTTGCCCAGTCTCTGTTCACTGAATTCCACCATGTAATCGACAATTGCCTTTTCCGTTTCTTTACCAGGAATAATTTCCATCAACTTCATGTAACGCGGAGGATTGAAGAAGTGTGTTCCCAGAAAATGTTTTTTCAGGTTAGCGCTGAATTTCGCGCTGATGTCCTTGATGGGAATACCGGAAGTATTCGTTGTAACGATACAGGTCGGTTTGATAATCTTTTCGACTTTGGCAAACAATTCCTGCTTGATTTTGAGGTTTTCAATAACAACCTCACAAATCCAGTCCACATCGGCAAGCACTCCCAAATTGTCTTCAAAGTTGCCTATTGTCACCATGGATGCGTTCTTCTTCGTGAAGAAACTGGCCGGCTTCGATTTCGTAATTCCAGCCAACCCATTTGCCGCAAAGCGGTTCCTCCATGCCGGGCTTTTTTCCGTGAGGCCTTTTTTCTTGTCGGCCTCCGTCAGTTCGAACGGAATGATATCGAGCAGATAACACTCAATACCGGCATTGGTTAAATGGGCCGCTATTGTTGCACCCATAACTCCTGCTCCTAAAACAGCTGCTTTTTTGATCTCTAATGACATTATTCTCCTCCTTCGCCTTTCCTATGAATCATAATTTTGGTTTGATGATTCATAAAGTTTTTTGGGCTAAGATACAATACCATAGCCACAATTAAAATAAA
>CAIYPA010000476.1 GCA_903927965.1 uncultured Bacteroidia bacterium
TCGATTGATGCGATGAGCAACCTATCCAAAAAAACGCGTGAACTTCTCAATGAAAAATTTGAATTTGGCCTGACTGAGCCTTCGAGAGTCCAGGAAAGTATCGATGGAACAAAAAAATACCTTTTCCCCACCCTACATAACCGGTTCATCGAAACAGCTATGATTCCTGAAGTAGATCGTAAAACAGTGTGTGTCTCTACGCAGGTTGGTTGCAAAATGGGCTGTTTGTTTTGTATGACAGGCAAACAAGGTTTTCAGGGACAATTGACTGCCGGAGAGATTGTTAACCAGTTCAGGAGCATCAAGGAATATGGCGATGTTTCCAATATCGTCTATATGGGAATGGGGGAACCTTTCGATAATCTCGATGCTGTCCTAAAAAGCCTTGATATCCTCACTTCTGAATGGGGTTATGCCATGAGCCCCCGCCGTATCACTGTTTCATCAATTGGGATTATCCCTGCAATGATCAGGTTTCTTAATGAGAGCGATGCGCATCTTGCAATCAGTCTTCATACCCCTTTCGACATTGAAAGGCAAAAGTTAATGCCGGTTCAAATTGCCTATCCGATAGCGGAGGTTGTCAATGAAATTAAAAGCTGGGACTTCGGCCGGCAACGACGGGTCTCCTTCGAATACATCCTATTTAAAGGGCTGAACGATACGCCATTGCATGTCCGTGAACTTTCAAGGTTATTATCCGGAATAAGATGTCGGATCAACCTGATCCGGTTTCATACGGTCCCTGGAACTCCGTTGGTAAGCCCTGATGAAGAAACGATCAATAATTTTAAGGATCAATTAAATGCAAAAGATATTACAACTACAATAAGGGCATCGCGTGGCCAGGACATTTATGCTGCTTGTGGGTTATTATCAACAAAGGAGTTATTAAAAACTAAAGATTAATTTTAAAGTAGTTTCGATAAAACTTAAAATGGTCACTGTACCATTGCCTTTTTGTAATCCTATAAACAACTGAATGTCTTATTTCTTTGGAATAAATAGCTTGCAAAAAAAGTTTTAAATATACTTTTAAAATTCGCCTTAATAAAAACACAATAATGGGATATATTTTGTAAAATACTGGAAATGTGTAATTTAATGAGTGTCTAATAATTAATATTTTCGAGGAAATTGTTCTCTGTGAATAAAACAGTTTAGGAAGATTCAAAGCATTACCTGAAAAAACAAAATAAGAAATAGCTTTTCTCTTGAATGGAATTTTATTGATAAAAGACAATAGTTCAATTCTTTTGGCAATCAAATATAAATCATAAATGTCGCGGAGTGAAATAATTCCATGGACGTGGCCATTGTTGGCAAGTTGGGAATGAATGAAATTGAGAATTACTTTATGTTCATCTTCAAGAACCAAACAATAATTGTCACCATCTAATGATATATTTTTTGTGTAAATCATTTCAGGATTAAACATGCTTGCATATTGGTGTGGAACAAGTAAATGGTGTACTTCAACATCTGCCAAAACATCTGTTTTAAAAAGTCGAGGATAATGCTTTTCTTTGAGAACATCACCCTTAAATTTATTAACCATCGCATATCCATCTTCCTCCAAAAGCCTTGCAGCCTTCAAATAATCTTCTTCAAGAACAAGAAAATCAATATCCCCGATCATCCGCTCTCCTTTATCGCTGTACAGACCATCAAGCAGGTTTCCGGTACCCTTCAGAAAAGTAGGATAGATCTCATTAGCATTTAATAACTTTAGTATATCATTAATTTGCAAGAGTATCTGTTCGTTCCTTGCAAAATTCAGGTCATAAATTTCCTTGAGAAACTCCGCCAATTCTTCAGGTAAATGTTCAATTAATTGGTGTGATTTAAACTTTAGGTAAATGACCGGTAAAACCAAATGACTGCTGCAAAGGCTGACAAATTGCGCCCATTCAATTTCATCATCCGAAATCTTCTGAAGGATCACCTCCCTGAATTCCGGATGCTCATCGATCGACAGGCACCTGCCAACAAAATAAAACATCTCCAGGTTAGTCATGCTCAAATAGTTTTGTTATCGCATCTATTGCTTTTGTATTGTTCGAATAGGTAAGCTGAAAAAAAGACCA
>CAIYPA010000477.1 GCA_903927965.1 uncultured Bacteroidia bacterium
ACAGAATCCGTGCGGGCTATGGAGTAAAGTCCGAAGCGACCAAGAAATTCGTTTTCTTTCAGATGTGATATCAATCGTTGCTGCTGATAAGGTGACGCAGCTGAACTGTTCAACAGGTCAAACAGATGGTAAGTCCAGATAGTACCTTTGGTTCCATCAGGATAAAGATTGTCATACCATCCTTTTTCTTCGTTCCATAAATTATCGTTGATGGATTTCTGCAATTGCGTGGCCCAGGCTGTATAGGTTTCAATGGCTTTGGCATCATCCATTTGCTTAGCCCACTGAATTAGACGTTGATACAGTTTAAGCGACAAGCAATTAACAATAGGTACAATGTGATTATAACCGTCTGTTCTGATCTCAATAATCAGCTCGGTGTTATATCCGACATTAATCAACCCATTTGGTTCACCGTATTTATTATGCAATATTCCTGCCCATTGTTTCAGGCATTCATAAAGCGTTGCATCACCTGCTTTTGCCTTTAAAATTGAATTATCGCCCGTCTGCCTAAGATAGGCATCAACCATCATCTGTACGGCAAAAGGCTCTTGTATATAAAGCCCCGGTTTGGATCCGGCATAAGTAATCCACGACGATTTGAGCTTTCCCTCCCTGAATGAAACCATTATCGCTTCTTTCAATCCAACTGGGTCTAAAATACCTAATAGGTCCGAAGTATAAGAATTATCCCAGGAAACGCAGGAAGTCCAAAAACAACCTACAGACCAAAAGGGATTAATCACAAAGTTTTCCCGCTCAAAGCGGCAAGATAGCGTTGTATAGATAGAACGGTAATAAAAATCCTGTAAGGTTTTATTATCGGATTCAAATTCGGGAAGCCGTTCTGCAGCCCACTGAAGGCTTTTATGGATACGTTGATCTGCTTTTTCCATTCGGGAAGCAATATCAGCCTGATACAAAGCTGGTGCCTCCGACTTTTTTTCTACATCATCCATTTGAATGGCGAAATAATATTCACCAACTCCTTTTGCAGGAATAATAACTTCAAATCCCTTCTCATTTCTCTTCTCGATTGACGATGAAACACGAAAGCGCAGTTGTTCACTTTGAATGGTATATACATCGGGCTGAGTAACCTTGGTTGATCCTTTTTTCAAAGCTTCCCGGGGATCCTGAACCCCTAATGAATTGGCTTTTTGATGCGGGGTTAATGTGAGAGTAAGTTCCTTGGTGTTGCGGTTTGAAATCCTTATTTTTAAGAAAATCTCATCCTTTTCACCTGAAACGGAAGTCCATGTCTTTAAGGCAAATGAACACCATTCCTTATTGATTTCCTTGTGAAATGTTGATGTTCGGGTATATAGGTTGGGTTGCCATATTTCATCCTGAGGCACAGTTACCATGGGCGCATCGGCTCTGAAATTGCAGCCCAGCGCATCAAATCCCCCTTTTACCCAAAACAAATGAACATCGTCCCTTATTTCTATACCGGTCTTTTTATCCAAAAAATTCATGAAAAAATTATATGATGGGATATCGATGGGTGGAAATTGTACTCGTGTAATACCGGTTGCGCTGTATTGACAAGGCGATGCATACCCCCGGTTATTAAAAAGCAATACCTGATCGTCAATAAAAGTCATTTTTTCTCTTCGCATAGATAGTTTTTCAGGCGTCAATTGTGCCGAAACAACAAATCCATTCAGTAATAATATAATAGAAAATACCTTTTTGACTAGCATATGAATTCTTTTTAAAATTGCATTACTTATTTTTTTAATTTTCATTACTAATGTTTCGCACTTGATCTCAGGTTTTAACAGTCAATCGATTGAAAAAATTGTCTAATTTTAAGATACAGATTATCAAGGCTATATGTTTTCCATTTTTATTTATGCC
>CAIYPA010000478.1 GCA_903927965.1 uncultured Bacteroidia bacterium
ATGGCCAAAATCCCAAAAATAGTTAAAGGTTTGTTTCTGAATTAATTCCAACAATGCATCATTGGATATTGTGGCAAATTTATTAGCCGAGTCGATCGCGGTGGTCAGATTCACAGTAATTGGCGACAACAAGGATCCACCAGCTTTGCATTTGAGGCTTGTATAAATATTCAATGTGTATTTTGAAATGGGACTCAATTGGGAAGTTGGCCGGATAACCAGGATACTGTCGTTGTTTTCAGTGGTGAAAGTCAATGGTACAGAAGACATATTTTTGTCGTTGATCGCTATGGAACCTGCAAGTGACGATTGGACGATTGGGGAACTGAAGGAAACCTTCACAATTGGTGAACGGTTAAGCCCTTTATAATCAAAACCGGAGAACGACCCATTCACCTTTAAGGAACTGTAACCAAACGAAATACTTCCCGGATCGGGATCGGAAGTACTACCCTTTTTACATCCAAAGATTAAAACGAAAAATGATAACAACAGCAGAACAGTTGGTTTGATAATCACTTTTGACCTTTGTGGCATAAACTTTTCCCTTAATTCGGACTTATTCTTACTTTGCAGCATAATAATGGCGGTATTGAATATTGCGTGAACTCAATCTTTGGATTTGCATCAAAAAGGCTGCCCGGTCCCATCCGGACAGCCTTTGGAACAATCAACAACTAAAACTGAACAATTACTTGTATTTAAAAAACGCTTCCGAATTATTTTTCTGCGTTGTAAATGGTATTTATTTCTTCTATTGTAAGTGCTTTATTAAACATCCGCAATTCGTCCATAAGGCTAAGTTCGGAAAGATGTCCCCAATCGGCAAAATAAGGTGCACCTGAACCGATTGACATTGTTTCACAGCCTGTCCAGTCAGTCGCAGTCTGGGCAGATTCGCGTGCCAAAACACCGTTGATATAAATCGAACTTTTAGTCCCTGAAACTGTCAATGCAAAATGGGTCCATGTCGCAGTTGACGGATCAATCGTCCCTCCATCATTCCAGCTCTCACCAGCACCTGTCCCTACATTTGATTTGAACCGTTGTTCAGTAGCATTTCCTTCCCTAAAAAAGCGGAACCCTTTTGTCCTGCCTGCGTCAAATGAAGCAGCTCCTGTCGGACTGATTGTTAGGATACCTGCCCTGTCGGGTACGGCATTCACCTTCATCCAGAATACTGCACTAAAATTTGCATTTTTCAATGCTGTTGCCGGGAATTTCAGGTAAGAATCGGTTGCACCTTTGTACGATTTTCCAATTTTCCCATCAACATAGGTTGGAGTTCCCACGGCTGTAGCATTGGTATTGGTGATGTATTCTTTGCCGTTTCCATCGAATGGCATATAAAGTACTTCACCACTGTATTTTGGAACATATGGGGAATCGTTGAGGATGATGTTCTGAATTTCGGTGGAAGTCAAGGCCCTGTTAAAGATCCTCATCTCATCGTAAAAACTGTTGTCGGATAAATGGCCCCAATCGATGAAGTTGGGTGCACCTGATCCAATTGACAACGAATTGCAACCTGTCCAATCAATTGCACTGCAAGGAACAGTAGCTGCAACTGAACCATTGATATAAATCGTACAGGCAGTTGAGGATACAGTAAAAGCCAGATGCACCCATTTGTTGGCAGTTACGTCCACCAAACCTCCGTCATTCCAGACTTCGCCTGCTCCTGTTCCAACATTCAATTTGATCCGTTGCGAAGTTGCGCTCCCTTCCCGGAAAAGACGCACACCTTTTGTCCTACTTGCATCAAAAGAAGCTGCTCCGGATGGGCTGATCGTAAGTAGTCCCGAGCGATCAGGGGCACCATTTGACTTATACCAGAAGGCGGCACTGAACTCTGCATTTTTCAAATTGGTAGTTGGAAAAGTAAGATAGGAATCGGTTGCCCCTGCATAGGCATTTGCCCCTTTGAGTGCTGTGCCAGCAAATCCGGGGTTTCCAACCTTCGTGGCAGTTACAAAACTGACTTTCTCCATATAGTCGCCATCAAAAGGCATATAAAAGATTTCTCCTGCATATATTGGCGTATATGGGGGCTTCTTTTCGAAGTTGACCGTTTTGGTTGTGACCTTTCCACCTAAGTCTGTAGCTTTAATCGTAAGGACATGCAAGCCATTGGTTACCTTATCGTACAGGTAGGTTTCCAAGGCGCGTCGATAATCCTTAAACTGACTGTAACTTACAATTTCAGTCCCATCCATCAAAACTGAAATAGATTTGAGTTCAATATCATCTGTGGCTTCAAATTGGATGTTCACGGAAGTGATCAATTCCGGCACCTGGATCTTAGCTCCTTCAACAGGAAATGAAACATTAATTACAGGACTTGATTTGTCGGCACCCGGATCAACAAATGTAATCGGGTCGATCCCCTTGTTGCACGACATAGCCAACACAATGACCAGTGAAAATGCAAGTATGTTCTTTAAAATTTTCATATTAAACATTTTTATATGGTTGATTATTAGTGGTTATTTACCTTTTAAAGCTGGAAGTAAGTCAACCTGGTTCTGTGGATAAGGAAGGAAAGCCTTTGTATCGGTATATGTCCTTCCATCATAGCTCAGTTCCGTGGTTTTCCCAAGCCTGACCATATCGTAAAAACGGGTGCCCCATTCCATCGCGAGTTCTGCAAACTTTTCATCCATTACCTGGGTAGTGGTTACGCTTGCAAGTGCGGTCAATCCTGCCCTTGCCCTAAGGAGATTCACAGCAGCAACAGCCGTCATAGCCGAACTGGTTGCACCTTGTGAAAGAGCTTCGGCGTGCATCAGCAATACCTCAGCATAACGGATGCAGGTAAAGTTCTTGTTCGTCCCATAGTCGGTACGGCCTGGAGTCAACTGATCGGAGGGAAGGTAATGCTTGCCACTTGCAAATAAAGCACGTGCATAATCGTTGAATCTATCACCCGATTTTGTCGTGTTTGAAATCCATGCGGGCAAAGTTGCATATTTGGTATCCTTTTTAATTTCGGCAATGCCCCGGTTTGTAAAGATCACGCTTGTTTCAAGTCGTGTGGTCTCACCCCTGTCGATCATAAACTTGATGTATTTCATGCTTGGTTCAAAAAATCCCCAACCATCACCAGCACCGGTTACTTTTGGTGTCCAACCCTGAGGTCCAAAAAAGGCAAACAAATAGGAATAGTTATCACCCGAGCCTTGACCAAAATCGGAGTATTGCATCTCAAGAAGGTTTTCCTTGTTCAATTTACCCTTCAATTTGAAAAGATTGTAATAATCCGATTCGAGACTGAATTTATTGGAACTGATGATCTGCGAAGTCGCATCGGCAACACCCTGATAATTTTTAAGTTCAAGATTGGCCAATGCCTTAATAGCCAAAGCGGTATATTTTGAGACGCCACCACGGATATCTGAACGTTCGTTCGGATTCACCGCAGGTAAAAGGGCAATCGCTTCGTCCATCTGGTCGGAGATGTGTTTCATGACCTCATCCTTGGTTGACAAACTGGCCACCAACAATTCCGAAGGATCGGAACTTTTCGGGATGTAAACTGAACCCCATACGCGGGACAAATTGAACAACCACCATGCACGCAGGGTTTTTGCCTCAGCTATGTACTGATCTGCAAGTGCCTTATTTGTTGCATGTTCCTTGTACAAGGCAATCTGCTCCATTGCCGAGTGTGCATTGAAAATATCAGCGTAATAGTTCTGCCACACTGAATTGTACATCCAGAAACCGTTATCATAGTTGTATTTGTCGGTTTCTGCATAACCCTGTTGGTCACCTAAACCACCTGCATTGACATCGTCACCCCTGACTGAGATAAGCGGGAAATTTTCCCATTGGGTTCCATTAAACTCGGTATATACACCGATCAGTGGCAAAATCATGTTACTTGAAATGGTGTAATCCGTTTCCTTTGTAAATGACTTATTTTCAGCGGGTTTGTCGAGAAAGCTGTTGCACGAGGAGGCTGCCAGAAGCAGAACTGCTAAAAACGTGAGCTTATTGAAGTAATTTATTGATTTCATGATAGTAATGTTTTAGCAATTAGAATTTGACATTAAGCCCGATTGTATAGACTGCAGGTACAGGATACGTTTGTGTATCAATCCCGTTTGCCACTTCCGGATTGAATCCGTTGTATTTGAATACTGTCAAAGGACGGTCGGCTGTCAATGAAATCCTTGTTTCAGGGAGTTTAGCCCCGAACAATTGTTTCTTGCTGATGTTGTAAGCCAACTGAACATTTTGAATCCTGAAGAACGATCCGTCTTCCACAAAATAGTCGCTCATCTTTTGGTTCCATCCCCTTCTCAATCCTGATGATGAAGGATATTTATTTGATGTACCATCCCCATGCCAACGGTTTAAGGCAAGGTCTGCATCCATGTTTCCGTCTGCTGTCCAGATGATCTCACCACGTTTGCGGTTAAGGATCTTATTTCCGCTTTGTCCCAGCATATTGGCCGTGAATTCAAAGTTTTTATAGGTTAGCCCTAAATTTAACCCATACATGAATGTTGGAAAATAGGAACCTAAAACAACACGGTCGCTGTCGTCAATTTTTCCATCGCCGTTTTGATCTTTGTATTTGAAATCACCCGGAACCAATCCGTTTGCTACTGCAACAGGATCAGCTGTGATCTCTGCCTGGTTCTGATAGACACCGACTACCTGTCGGCCATAGAATGCAAGAAGCGGTTGCCCAACAATTGAGCGTTGGCGGAATTCGGCACTGCCACCGTCGATATAAGGTTGTCCGTAAAGGTCGCGAACCTGATTCTTAAGGGTCGAAATATTTGCCCCAATACTGTATTTCAAGTCTTTCGTGAGGTCACCATTCCAGTTCGCTACCATTTCAAAGCCAGAGTTCCTGATCACGCCAACATTTTTGAGCACACTTCCCCCGATTGCAGGTATCGTAACATAAATGGCAGCATTCTTGGTATCACGGATAAAATAATCCGCATCAATCGAGAGTTTGTTTTTCAACAACTTGGCTGTAAGGCCAACATTGGTTTCCTCTGTAACCTCCCATTTTAACGATGAAAAAGTACTTGAAGTGTTTGTACCTGACACAAGCACACCGTTAATGGCGGTCTTCACAACACTTGTTGTAGTTGCCCCATCACTTGCCTGAATATTGTCGTTTCCGAGTTGTCCCCAGCTTGCACGCAATTTCAAAAAGTTAATGACCGTGTTGTCTTTCAGGAAACCCTCTTCCGAGGCCACCCATCCTGCACCAACAGTTGGAAAGTAACCCCATTTCTGCTGGTATTTGGAGCTTCCGTCAGCCCTCATCGTGGCATACAACAAATATTTGTCGCTGTAATTGTACGACAACCTTCCAAAGTAGGATACACCATATTGCCTGGATCCCGAATCATGAACATCGGTAGCCGGAATAGAATTGGCCTGATCGATGTACCACGATTGCTCCTTATCGGTTGGATAGTTCAAGCCCCTGGCACTTAACTGGTTGTACGATTCATCCCTGAATGAACTTCCCAACATTAAAACAACGCCGTGTTTTCCAAATTTATCATTGTAAGTCAATACATTGTCCCAAACCTTGTCGGTAAAGACTGACATGTTCCTTGTAATCGCAGCATCGGCCCTTTGAAAACTGTTGCCGATAAAATAAGGAAGGTTGATAATCCGTTCATCAAGTGAAGTAAAGGCTTGATTATAGGTTGTTTTAAACGATAATTTTTCAGGAACTACGTCCAGTTTGACATAGAAATTGGTCAGGTTTTTCTTGACTTTAAGACGGTTGATGTTGTACTTAAGTGTCGGGAACGGATTTTGACCGCTCCGGTAACCAAGGTCCTGGGCATTTGCAAACTTATCGGGCCATGCGTTCACATTCGATGGATCATATATTGGTAAAATAGGAACAGCAAAATAAGCCTGGCTCCATGCGCCTGCCTCTTCCCCAAATTTCACAGCGTTGCTGGAAATCATGTTTCCACCGATGGTCATCCAATCGGTTGCCTTGAAATCAATTTTGGACCTTAGGTTGAAACGCTCATAATTGTTTTTCATGTCCAGGATTCCGTCCTGTCCAAAATAGTTTGCACCCAGTGAATAGGTTGCTTTCTGGTTTCCACCGGTCACAGTTAAGCTGTGGTTCTGAATCGTTGCCGGGCGGAGGATTTCTTTGTACCAATCGGTATTCACATCCGGAACATTTGGATTGATCCTGCTACGGCCATAACGTTGCATGGCGTTCAAGATAAAACCTGCATCAGGTACGGAACCTGATTCCTGGGCCATTGTCGCAAATTGTTCAGCATTGGCCATTTTCAAAACGTTCTGGGCAACCTGAAATCCATAGTAGCCGTCGTAGGTGATTTCTGTTTTTTGGTTGAGGGTTCCAGACTTGGTTTCGATCAATACTACACCATTTGCTGCCCTGACACCATAGATGGCCGAAGCAGAAGCATCCTTTAATACGGATATCGACGCAATTTCGGATGGGTTAAGAAAATCGATATTGTCAAAGAACATCCCATCAACGACATACAAAGGGGCTTCATTGTTGTTCCCCGGATACGACCCAACACCACGCACCCTGATTGTCGGTGAATTTCCCGGTCCACCGTTGCTGACGACCTGAAGTCCGGCTACCTTACCTTGCAAAGCCTGCATGGCCTGACCTGATGGGGTCTTTACAAGGTCTGCCGATTTGACGGTCGTAATGGAAGAAGTAAGGTCTTTGACCTTTTGTGTCCCATAGCCAACTACAACAACTTCGTCAACCAATTCGGTTGACTCAAGTAGCTGGACATTAATGGAGGTCCGATTGTTGACGGCAACCTCCTGAGTTGTGAAACCAATAAAGCTGAATACAAGTGTCGCCTGATTCGTTGCCTGAATGGTATATCCACCACCAATGTCGGTTATCACACCGCGGGTTGTGCCTTTTACAGCAACCGATACGCCGGGTAAACCATTCCCGGTATTATCAGTAACTTTTCCTGAAATGGTTGATGCCTGCTGGGCATTCAGGAAAGTGGCCGATAAAAATAGAAACAACAGAAAAATTAGTTTTCTCATACGTTAAATTTTATAAAGTTGACGGCGAATTTAGTTGCCGCTCAACCAGATTAAAAGAAAAGAGGTACACTTCTGTCACTCCAAGGATTTTCGGTGGAAAATTTACCTCACGATTACCACATCAGTATAAAGTAATATATTGTAATAAATTGGAATATATAGAAATACACAATCCATTAAGGGATAATTATTATTTATGGAACAGGGACTAAAACCTTAGTAGAGTGCTATTTTTTTTATAAATTGCGGAATTATTGGCAGAATTGATCCGTCAATGGTAATTTCCGGGAAGGAAGCAATTCTTAAATAAGCATAGAATAGGTTAAATTATCGTTATTTTTCAAAATGAAGCTCAACAGAATATATTTCCAGCAAATTGGTAAAAGGAAGTTGCACTGTTCAGTACTTATTTTTTCTGTGCTTTTCCTTATCGTTCCTGATGTGTTTGCCCTGGATTATGAAAACCCTGTCGTAAAAAATTTCTCAAAATCGGATTATCTGGCCGATAACCAAAACTGGTCGGTTACAAGTGATTCGGCAGGGAATGTCTTCTTTGCCAACAATAAGGGGTTGCTCGAATTTGATGGTGTTACCTGGAAGTTGTACCCAATCCCAAATGGAAACATAATACGCTGTGTATCAATTGGAAAGAACGGAAGGGTTTACACGAGCGGTTACCGTGAACTTGGATATTGGGAGCGAAATACGACCGGTACCCTGAATTATATTTCCTTAACACCTTTTGCTGAGAAATACTTTATTCCCAATGTCGAATTCTGGGATATCATCCCAATGGGTGACAAAGTATATTTCCACTCTTTTATGCAGGTTTTAGTTTGGGATGGCGTCCAAATCAGCCCAATTCAGTTGCCATCCTTCTCAAATTCAATGTTTCGTATTGATGATCAAATCGTCACCGATTTTTCAGATGGCTTATATTCAATTGAAAATGAACTATTGAAGCCGTTTATTATAGGATCGTTTTTCAGGAATAAGCAAATCAGGTTCCTGTTTCAGGACAAAAATAGAAAGTTGATTATTGGAACTGCGTCGGAGGGAATCTATGTTTATGATGGACGATCATTTGAAATTCTAAATCCGGAATGGAACGATTATTTTATTAAAAACAAAGTGAACAGGGCTTCACTTTCCACTAATGGCCTGTTAATCATAGGGACAATTCTTGATGGAATCATTGCTTTTGATAAGACCGGGAAAATGGTATTTAAACTGAATTCCCAAAATGGATTACAGAACAATACAGTACTTGGTATTGCGATCGACAGGAACCAGAATATCTGGCAGGCACTCGACCGGGGTATTGATTTTATCACCTTTCGTCAGGAGAGTTCCTATGACTTGCACCCGGTACGGGATGTTGGTGCGGTATATTCGGCTGTTATTTTTAAAGACAAGTTCTATCTGGGAACCAATCAGGGTCTGTATTGTAAAAAGGTAGGAGATTCGGACCTAAATTTTGCTCTGGTACCGCTATCGCAAGGGCAGGTCTGGAATTGCAGGGTCATCAACAACACCTTGTTCATAGGCCACAACAATGGAACCTATATTGTTACAGATCAGGGATTAAAAAAAATATCCGAAATAAGTGGTGCTTTTGCCTTAACCCCGGATCCCAGGATGCCAGGCTTTCTTCTGCAATCTACCTATTCCAATATTGTTTCACTTGATTTTACCGGAGTGGAGCCACATTGGTTCAGAAACCTTGATAGTTTCAATGACCTGATCCAATACATTGAAGCGGATCTTCATGGAAATATCTGGGCCGGACATATGCACAGGGGTATTTTCAGGTTGAAACTTTCGGACAACAGGGATAAGGTTATTAAATCGGTCTATTATGGGCAGGATTCCCCATTTAAGAAGGATTACGGGATACATCCGTTTAAGGTTGAAGACCGGATGGTCTTTACAACCGGGGTCAAATTGTTTACCTATGATGAACTCAAGGATTCGATCGTAGAATACAATGACTTAAACAAGATGTTGGGTAAATATTCAAAAGCCCATCGGATTTTTGCCGCACCCAATCATCATTACTGGTTGGTTTCGAATGAATCAATCGCTTTATTCCGAATCAGCGATATGGAGTCGGAATTGATCAAGGTTTATCCTAATGCGTTGTTTAACAATCAGATAATCGAAAATTTTGAAAATATCGTCCTTTTGACCGAACTTACAGCCATTCTTTGTCTTGAAAATGGGTATGCCCTTTTGAATGCAGGCGAACCAGAACGCATTTCCTTAATCAAAGAAAAGAGCCTTGTATTAAAGGAGTTTATAACAACAAGTGGGCGAGGAAGCAACGATACCCTGGCTCCCCAAAAATCCACTTATGTGATCAACTATTCACGGAACAATGCCCAATTGAAATTTTCGTTTCCTTATTTTACAACAGATAAGATTACCTTTCAGGCCTATCTCGAAGGGATCGACCTGAATTGGCGTGTACCTGTTCCTGTACCGGTTTTTAAATTTGAACGGCTCCCTTCGGGTAGTTTTACCTTACTTGTAAAAGCCTCAGATCCCTGGGGATCAGAGAGTAAAACCATAGAAATTAAATTGGTGGTCCTGCAACCCTGGTATTTTACAACCGTGGCAAAACTAGGATATATTTTACTTATTATCCTGTTACTTATCTTGTTCCGTCAAATAATAATTAAAGAAACGCGCCGAAAAGAGGTTAGGAAAAGGGAAGAGAAGGAACAGGAGCTGATCCGTTTAAGAAATGAAAAACTTCAGGATGAGATCTCCTTCAAGAGTCAGGAACTGGCAAATTCGACGATGTCGATCATTAAAAAGAATGAATTTCTGCTCGACTTGAAACGTATCCTGAAGATTCAAAAAGGGCAGCTCGAATCACGCTTTCCCGACAAATATTATCAACAGATCGTCACAAAAATCGATGACAACATTTCAAACCATGACGATTGGAAAACTTTCGATACAAATTTTGAAAGGGCCCACGAACAATTCATCAAAAAACTTAAAGCTGAATATCCGAAACTGACCCCCAGTGATCTGAGGTTGTGCGCCTATCTGAGGATGAACCTCTCTTCAAAAGAGATCGCACCGCTTTTGGGCATCTCGGTACGTGGTGTTGAAAATCACCGGTACCGTTTGCGCAAAAAAATGGATCTTGATATTGATGTGAACCTTTCAGAGGTCATGATGAATCTGAACTGATGGGTTATTAATATGAACAAATCTATGTAAATTTAAAGTTCAACTTTAAATTTACATAGATTTGTTTGTTCATGTGCTGTTTCCCAATTTCATAGTAAGGTTAATCGGGCTTTATAAAATCTTTATACTCCCCAATCATATCCTTACAAAACCCTTATAAGTTCCATTGCATATTTGTATCGGTTTAAAATGATACGATATGAACGCGACAATTTTACTGACAACAACACAAACCATCGAGGTGAATAACCCGACAGGTTATATCACCGGAGCGATCATCGCTCTTTTTATCCTTGGCTACCTTCTTTATTCACTTGTAAAACCTGAAAAATTTTAGGACATGACAGCACAGGATGTAATTCAGGTGATTTTGTATTTTGCCTTGCTCATTGGACTTACTCCTGTATTGGGCAATTACATGAGCCAGGTATTTAATGGTGAAAGGCATTTCATGCTGCCGATTTTCGGTTGGCTTGAAAGGCTGATTTACAAGTTTATAGGTGTTAATCCTTATGAGGAAATGAACTGGAAGTCCTTTGCCAGGGGTTTGCTTCTGTTCAACCTGATTGGATTTGTATTTCTGTTCATCATCCAACTCACTCAGGGTTATTTGCCAATGAATCCGGGACACCTGCCAAATGTTTTGTGGCATTCGGCATTCAATACTTCCGTAAGTTTTGTTACCAATACCAATTGGCAGGGATACGCCGGAGAAACAACGCTAAGTTACTTCGTACAAATGGTTGGGCTTACAGTTCAAAACTTTGTAAGTGCGGCAACCGGGATAGCCGTTTTATTGGCAATTATAAGGGGCTTTTCACGCAAAACCACTGATCAATTGGGCAATTTTTGGACAGACTTAACCCGCTCAACTTTGTATGTGCTTTTACCATTGTCGATAGTATTTGCCATTGTATTGGTCAGTCAGGGTGTTGTCCAAAACTTCAAAACTTATGAAACAGTTCAAACCTTACAAGGGGCACAACAAATTATCCCAATGGGCCCGGCAGCATCACAAATTGCAATTAAACAAATCGGAACAAACGGTGGGGGCTTTTTCAATGCAAACAGTGCCCATCCATTCGAAAACCCAACGCCATTGAGCAATTTCCTCGAGATGTTGTTCATTTTGCTTATTCCTGCAGCTTTAACTTATACTTATGGCAAAATGGTTGGTTCAACCCGCCATGGCTGGACGATCTTTTCGGTGATGATGATCCTACTGGTTACGGGATTAAGCATTTCACTTTATGCCGAATATTCGACCAATCCTGTTTTCGGAAATTTGCCACTTATGGAGGGAAAGGAAACCCGTTTCGGAATTACAAACAGTGTCTTGTGGTCAACATTCACATCTGCAGCTTCAAATGGTTCTGTAAATACAATGCTTGACAGTTTATCTCCTTTGGCAGGAATGGTTGCAATGATCAACCTCATGTTGGGCGAAATTATTTTTGGGGGTGTCGGTGCCGGAATGTATGGGATGGTGATATTCATCATCCTTACTGTATTTATTGCCGGACTAATGGTCGGACGGACACCCGAATACCTTGGTAAAAAAATAGAAGCTTTCGAGGTACAAATGGCCATCATCGCCATTCTTGCACCAAGTTTTGTCATTCTCCTTTTCACGGCCTGGGCCTCGGTTAGCAGTGCCGGACTTTCGGGTCTTAACAATTCAGGTGCGCACGGTTTTTCCGAAATTCTATACGCATACAGTTCGGCTGCTGGAAACAATGGCAGTGCGTTTGCCGGATTGAATGCCAATACTGTTTTTTATAACATAACATTGGGATTGGGCATGTTGATTGGTCGTTTTGGCGTTATCCTTCCAGTGCTGGCAATAGCTGGCAACATAGCAAAAAAGAAAATCACACCACCTTCAGCAGGTACTTTCCGCACCGACAATTGGTTGTTCATTGGCTTGTTAATTGCTGTCATTCTGATAGTTGGCGGATTGACATTTTTCCCTGCCTTGTCTCTGGGTCCAATCATTGAGCATTTAATAATGACAAATTAATAGTAATGACTACAAAACAAAATACAAGCCTATTCAATAAAAAGATATTGATTCAGGCTGCCAAAGAGAGTGTAACGAAGCTGAATCCTTCATTGCTGATTAAAAACCCTGTTATATTTATCGTGGCAATTGGATCATTCCTTACTTCAATTGTTGTGATTGAAGGAATTTATGAGGGAAGTTATTCATCATTTAACCTTCAGATCGCTGTTTGGCTTTGGTTTACGGTATTGTTTGCCAATTTTTCGGAAGCCATTGCGGAAGGCCGGGGAAAAGCACAAGCCGAAAGCCTCAGAAATAACCGGACGCAGACGAAAGCCCGAAAAATAGAGGGCAAAAAAGAGGTTTCCACTTTTGCTACCGAATTAAAAAAGGGTGACATTGTTGTATGCGAATCAGGAGACATAATCCCATCCGATGGTGAAGTCATTGAAGGGATCGCAAGCGTTGACGAATCTGCAATTACAGGCGAATCAGCCCCAGTGATCCGTGAAAGCGGCGGTGACCGTTCGGCAGTTACGGGAGGCACAAAAGTAATCAGTGACCGTATCTTAATCAGGATCACTTCCGAACAAGGCAATACATTTATCGACCGTATGATCGCCTTAGTTGAAGGTGCAAAACGGCAGAAAACACCCAATGAAATCGCTTTATCGATCTTGCTTTCAGGCCTATCCATCATTTTCCTTTTGGCAGTGGCAACTCTTCCGGCATTTTTCGCCTACAGCCTTTCAGCTTCGGGTTTGCCAATGTCGCAAAACCTGACCATTCCTGTATTAATTGCTTTACTGGTGTGTTTAATTCCTACTACAATTGGCGGTTTGCTGAGTGCAATCGGGATAAGTGGCATGGACCGACTATTACAAAGGAATGTGATCGCAACAAGTGGCCGTGCCATCGAGGCTGCAGGGGACGTGGATGTTCTTTTGCTCGACAAGACCGGAACGATCACCCTTGGAAACCGCATGGCGACTGATTTTATCCCTGCAGAAGGGGTTATTGCTGCAGAACTTGCGAACATTGCCCAGCTTTCATCCTTATCGGACGAAACACCTGAAGGCCGATCCATTGTTATTCTTGCCAAAGAAAAATTCAATATTCGCGGTCGGGAAGTCCATCGACTCAATGCAACATTTATTCCTTTTACAGCTCAATCGCGAATGAGTGGTGTTGATTTTAAATCCGAGGATGGAAGATCCCATCAAATCCGCAAGGGTTCATCTGAGGCCATTCGAACATTCGTCCAAAACAACAATGGTTTCTTCCCTCAAAAAGTTCAGGATACTGTTTCTGAACTGGCTCGGTTAGGTGCTACTCCCCTGGTGGTTGCAGAAGACAATAGGGTATTAGGGGTAATTCACCTGAAAGACATCGTAAAAGGTGGGATAAAACAACGTTTTGCAGAACTTCGTAAAATGGGCATTAAAACTGTTATGATTACAGGTGACAACTCATTGACTGCTGCTGCAATTGCTGCCGAGGCGGGAGTTGACGACTTTATGGCAGAAGCAACACCTGAAGATAAATTGCACCGGATCCGTAAGGAACAGGCAAACGGACATCTTGTTGGTATGATTGGCGATGGTACAAATGATGCTCCTGCACTTGCGCAGGCTGATATTGGCATTGCGATGAATTCTGGTACCCAGGCAGCTCGTGAGGCAGGCAATATGGTTGACCTGGACAGCAACCCAACCAAATTAATTGAAGTGGTGGAAGTTGGCAAACAATTGCTGATGACCCGTGGTGCGCTCACGACTTTCAGCATTGCCAACGATGTTGCCAAGTACTTTGCCATTATTCCTGCAATTGCAATTTCTCTGTATTCCGGCAAAACAGGTATTGGGCCACTTTCTGCATTAAATGTGATGAACCTTGGTTCACCCCAAAGTGCAATCCTGAGCGCCGTCATATTCAATGCGATTATTATTATTCTTCTGGTTCCTTTGGCATTAAGGGGTGTTCGGTATCGTCCTGTTTCTGCGAATGCTGCTTTAACCAGAAATCTTTTAATCTTTGGATTAGGTGGCCTGATTGCACCTTTTATAGGCATTAAGCTTATTGACATTATCATTAATTTGACGATTTAGAGATGGAACAATGCGAAAATTAACGCACTAAATAATTATCCTCAAATTGAATTTTTCATTTTCAAATCTTCAAATTACCACATTTTCAAATTTTCTTATTATGAAAACGCTCATCATTTCCTTAAAGATATTCCTGTTCTTTACTGTATTAACTGGTATTTTATATCCATTATTGGTTACCGGAATTACTCAGCTCTCATTTCCTGCAAAAGCAAACGGCAGTCTGATAATGAAAGACAACAAAACAATTGGAAGCGAACTTATCGGTCAGCAATTTGATTCAACCATCTATTTCTCTTCCCGCCCTTCGGCTATTTCATATAATCCTCTGCCTTCGGGAGGTTCAAATTATGGATTAACCAACCCGAAGTTAAAAGCACTTGTTGCTGAATGTAAAAAACAATTTATTGATTTTAATGGGCTCGACAGCCTTACTGTTATTCCTTCCGAAATGGTTTTTGCTTCGGCTAGCGGCCTGGATCCCCATATATCGCTGAATGCCGCTCTGTTGCAGGTGGAGCGCATAATCAAAAGCAGGCAATTTAATGAAGACAAAAAACAACGTCTTTTACAAGCAATTGCATTACTTACTGAAGCGCCCCAATTTTCGATTCTGGGTGAGCAAAGAATTAATGTATTATTGCTAAATTTGAAACTGAATGAATTAGAATAAAATTATAAACACATGAAATTATCAATTCGCTCAAAATTCTCTACCGGGATGGTTTTTTTAACAATCATTTTGGTGCTGTCTATCTATTCTGCCTATTACATGAATAAAGTATCGAATGAAACCGGAACCATTCTTAAAGAGAACTATTTATCAGTGGTCTATGCACGTGATATTGCAGAAGGGTTAACAAAAGTGAACCAGGAAATTACCAGAAGTTTAATAATGAACGTTAATGCCGACACACTAATTCTTAAAAATGAACTTCAAATTGTAGGCAAATCATTTCAGTCTGAGAAAAATAACATTACAGAACCTGGCGAAGATAAATTGGTTGCTGGAATTGAAACTGGTTTAAAAGATTATACCGACTCGGTCTCGAAATATTTGGAATCACCTCATCAGGTTACGCGGGTTCTCCACTTGCAAAAAAAGTTTGGTGCATTGTACCAACAGTTAATGCAATTGTCACAAATGAACGGGAACGCGATTGAAGTAAAGACAGACAACACCAAGATTTCTACGCAGGATGCACTGACACAGATGTCAATAATTGCGACTTTGTGTTTTATTATTGCCCTATTCTATTCGTATAGTTTCTCTTCCTACTCCAATGAACGGTTTACCCAATTATACAATGGTATAAGAAAATTCGGTTTCGGGAACTATAGTCACAGGCTTGATTTTGATGGGACAGATAAGTTTTACGAAATTTCATTGGTCCTTAACAAAATGGCTGAGAAATTAAGTGATAATGAGAAGAAAATGGCTTTAAATTTATCACCTGATGCGGGAAAGACCGGGACAATAAGTGAGATCCAGGAATTGAAAAGTATTTTAACCCAGATCAAAAATATAGAACTTGAAGTTGATGCATTGATTATAAGGGCAGAAGATAAATTGTAAGGATATGGATATTTCCGATGAGCGTCATGATCCCGATGAACTTTTAGCCTCGATTATTCAGGAAGAAGCAAAGAGCAAAAGGGGCAAACTGAAAATATTTTTCGGTATGTGTGCTGGTGTGGGCAAAACCTATACCATGCTGCAAACCGCTCATGCCGAGAAATTAAAAGGCAGTGAAATTATCATTGGATATGTTGAAACACACAATCGCAAGGAAACCGCGGAATTGGTCGAAGGATTTGAGTTGATTCCGCGAAAAACCTACGATTACAAATCTACTCCCGTTCAGGAAATGGATTTGGATGCCATTATCTACCGAAAACCTCAGATTGTTCTTGTCGATGAACTGGCACACACCAATGCCCCTGGCAGCCGTCATACCAAGCGGTATCAGGATGTCCAGGAAATACTCGACAACGGGATCAATGTTTACACAACCCTTAATGTTCAGCACCTTGAAAGCCGTTCAGAAACGGTTGCGCAAATTACGGGCATTGTAGTTCGTGAAACGTTGCCCGACGAAATCTTTGAAAATGCCGATGAGGTTGAAGTCGTTGACCTTACTCCTGACGAGCTATTAGTAAGGCTTTCAGAAGGCAAAGTTTACAATCCGGAACGTTCCCGGGAGGCCATAGAGAATTTTTTCCGGAAAGGGAATATTACCGCTTTGCGCGAAATGTCATTGCGTATTGTTGCAGACCGTGTTGACAAGCAACTTCACGATTACATGCAACACAAGCGGATCCGTGGCCCGTGGAAATCGGGATTTCATCTTTTAGTAGCTATTGATTATTCTCAGCAATCAACTCGATCCCTGCGTTGGGCAAAGAACCTGTCGTATTCAATGGGATCAAACATCCAGGCAGTTTACATCGAAACCGGTCACCAGCTGACGCCCAAAGAACGGGAACAACTCGACAAAAACATCAACCTTGCCAAACATCTTGGAATTAAGTTTCGGATAATTACAAATTTCGATATTGTTAAGGCAATTGTCGATTTTGCCAATAAAGAGAATGTAACCCATATCATTATTGGGAAACCCCGTGTCAGGAATATGCTGACAATGTTTAGCTGGGGCAACTTTGTAAACCGGTTGATCAGGTTTAGTGGAAACATTGATGTCTATATTCTTGGTTCAGATAGTCAGTCAAAAGACAATTATAAGGAGAAGTTCTCCGTTCCATCATTTACCTCCAATCTTACCCAATATTTCATAATTTCCCTTTTTGTGGCTTTCACTTCACTTGTAAGTTATCTTGCAAAAGATTTTGTTGGCTATCAGGTGGTGTCGTTTGTACTGTTGTTTGTGGTTTCTATTCTCGCCCTATTTTACGGAACAGGCCCTATTTTATTGGCTGCTACCCTTAGTGCCCTTATATGGAATTATTTTTTCATTCCTCCCCAATTCACCTTCCATATTGAAAAACCGGAGGATGTGTTGATGCTGATTATGTTTTTTATCATTGCCTTGCTCAATGGTATATTGACATCAAGGGTTCGTCGCCAGGAGAATAAAATCAGGATCAGGGAAGAACGTACCCATGCACTTTATCAGCTTACGCGCGAATTGACATTGGCTACGGGCATCGATGATGTTTCTAAAATAGCTGTTCGTACGATCCTAAAATATTTCAATCTGGAGTGTGCTATCATCCTTAAAAACGAACGTAATCTTCTGGATAACCAGATTCAGAACGAATCAAAGATACAACTATCAGAAAATGAATTAAGTACAGTTGAATGGGTTTTCAAGCATTCATCAAAAGCAGGAAAATACACCGACACTTTACCCTCTACCGATTACACATTTTATCCATTAACCGGGAATACTGATAATATTGGCGTCATAGCAGTGAAACACAAAATTATATTTACACAGGGAGAAAACGAATTCTGGGAGGCATTTCTCTCTCAAATATCCGGTAAATATGAACGTGAATTTTTGCGGAATACCGCCAGAAAGGCTTTTGTCTTGAACGAATCGGACAAACTCTACAAAACCCTTTTCAATTCCATTTCCCATGAATTGCGCATTCCCGTCGCGACAATTATGGGAGCCTCCGACACACTTTTAAGTCAGAGTTATCCTGAAGAGACCAAGATTAAATTGTACTCCGAGATCAATACAGCCTCTGTTCGTCTCAATCGGTTGATCGAAAACTTGCTGAATATGTCCCGTCTCGAATCGGGTAGAATAACACCAAGACTGGATTGGTGCGATGTCCATGACCTGGCAAATAAAGTAACCGATAACCTGAAACAGGAATTATTGCCGTTCAAGCTATTTACTGTAATTCCTGTTGATATGCCATTGGTAAATATTGATTTTGGGTTGATCGAACAAGTCTTACACAACCTTATCCTCAATGCGACCCAACACTCACCTATTGGTAGTAGTATAAGGCTCAAGTTGTTTTATGACAATGGATTTTTTACAATTCAGGTTATGGACAGGGGGGCTGGTTTTCCCGAATCAGAACTATCTTCGGTTTTTAATAAGTTCTATCGCGGAAAGGATGCAAAAGCAGGTGGCACAGGGTTAGGTTTGTCCATCGTGAAAGGATTTGTTGAAGCCCACCAGGGCAAGGTGACAGCTGGGAATCGCCAGAATGGGGGAGCCTTATTTACAGTTAAAATCCCAGTTAAAATCTCAGATATCAACCAATTCAGTAAACAATTTGATTAAATGACAAACGAAGGATCCATATTGATTGTTGATGATGAAGTACAAATACGTAGGCTGCTCGAAATAACCCTTTCGGCAAATGGGTACAAAATTTCCGAAGCCTCAACGGGCAAAGATGGATTGCTTTTGGCAGCATCCTTGAATCCCGTTTTGATCATTCTCGATTTGGGTTTACCTGATTCAGATGGTCTTGAAATTCTCAAAAAACTACGTGAATGGTATCAGAAACCTGTCATAATCCTGTCGGTTCGCAATTCGGAAGATGATATAGTGAAAGCCCTCGACTATGGGGCGAACGATTACCTTACCAAACCCTTTCGTACTGGCGAATTATTGGCACGAATCCGGGTTGCCATCCGGCAAAGTCAGGTTATTCAGGATAAACCAACTTTGGAATTTGGCTCATTGTCCATTGATTTGGCCAACCATACAGCACGTAAGAACAATGAATTGATCAAACTCACTTCTACCGAGTTTTCACTTCTGGCGTTGTTGGCCAAAAACGAGGGAAGAGTACTTACCCACCAATATATTTTAAAAGAAGTCTGGGGTATGGGATATGTTGAGCAGACCCAATACTTAAGGGTATTCATTGCCCAGTTGCGCAAAAAGGTGGAGGATGACCCCGCAAAACCAAAATTGCTCAACACAGAATCGGGAATCGGTTATCGGTTTGGAAGTTAGCTACTATTTGCAAATAGATCCCAGATATCTTCCAATGAAGTGATATTTTCAACATTGACGAGCCAACTGTCCTATTTTCCCTAAAATTAAGTACACTCCGAAAAGATAAAAACAAGAAAGGCCACTAAAGCTCTAAGCCACCAAGATTTCACAAAGAATTCAATATCTACACTATATCCTTAGTGAATCCTTTGTGTCTTTGTGTCTTTCCCGAAAGTCGGGACAAGTTGTGGCAGAAGTAGGAATTTCGGAATGGATTCAAAATTCCATTTATTTTTGGTATTTTTCGGCTGATCAAACTTTCAATAATGAACAAACTATTTTTTATTTTAATGGTTGCCATATCCCTGTCAATCAGGATATCAGCCGATAGCCAGGTTCCTGTAAAACAAAGCTTCACGATTGGTGAAAACACCTTTTTATTGAACGGCAAACCATTTGTCGTCAGGGCGGGCGAACTGCACTATCCAAGGATCCCACGCGAATATTGGGAACACCGCATCCAGATGTGTAAAGCGATGGGGATGAATACGATCTGCATCTATCTCTTTTGGAATTACCACGAACAGCAACAAGGCAAATACGATTTTACGGGTCAGGCCGATGTGGCTGAGTTTGTGCGGTTGATCCAGAAAAACGGGATGTATTGCATTGTCCGTCCCGGGCCTTACGTTTGTGCCGAATGGGACATGGGAGGGCTTCCCTGGTGGTTGCTCAAAAAACCTGATCTGGCTGTCCGTAACCGTAATGATCCATTCTTTATGGAGAATGCGAAGAAATTCATTGCTGAAGCGGGTAAACAACTGTCATCATTCCAGTTACAAAACGGTGGGAATATCCTGATGGTTCAGGTTGAAAACGAATATGGCGTTTGGGGTAAGGATCAGAAATACATGGAGGAAATCCGCGACTCTGTCCGCTCTTCCGGTTTCGATAAAGTGCAGCTTTTCCGTTGCGACTGGAGCTCCAATTTCAACAACTACAATGTTGACGGCGTTTTCAGTACTTTAAATTTTGGGGCCGGTTCCAATATTGAGGAACAATTTAAACTTTATTCCAAACTCAACCCAACTTCCCCCAAAATGTGCAGCGAGTATTGGACAGGATGGTTCGACTATTTTGGCCGTCCACACGAAACCCGGTCGGTGAGCAGTTTTATAGGAAGCCTCAAGGATATGATGGACAGAAAAATATCTTTCAGCCTCTACATGGCGCACGGCGGCACCACATTTGGGCAATGGGGCGGTGCAAATTCCCCGCCTTATAAAGGCAATGTGGCCTCGTACGATTACAACGCACCCATCAGCGAAGCAGGTCTGCCAACCGATAAGTTTTATGCTGTCAGGGACCTTCTGAAAAACTATCTCAATGAGGGTGAGACAGTTCCTGATGTTCCATTGGCAAAACCTACGATGCTGATCCCCGAATTTGAAATGACCGAAACCGCCAACCTTTTTGAGAACCTGCCAAAACCAAATGTAACTGAAGATATCAAACCGATGGAAATGTTCAACCAGGGGTGGGGTTCCATTTTATACCGTACCAAAATCAAACCAACAGCGGGCAACAGCCAGTTGGTAATGACCGATTTGCACGATTGGGCAATGGTTTTTGTGAACGGAAAACTGATTGGTAAGGCAGACAGACGGTTAGCCGAGAATTCGGTTAAGCTCCCGGCCATTGAAAAAGAGTCGCAGCTTGATATTTTGGTGGATGCAACCGGGCGTGTTAATTATGACAAAACAATCATTGACCGCAAGGGGATTACCCAAAAAGTGGAAGTAGTTTCAGATAAAGGGAAAACAACCCTACAAAACTGGGAGGTTTACAATTTTCCGGTCGATTACAATTTCCAGAAATCCTTGAAATTTAAAACAGGAAAAGCCAATGGCCCTACCTGGCACCGCGGCTCTTTTTCGCTTGAAAAAACAGGCGATG
>CAIYPA010000479.1 GCA_903927965.1 uncultured Bacteroidia bacterium
ATTTTCTTGTTTGAACAGGCTTTCTTGTTTCTTTATCCCAAACCGAGGTTACTTCGTACAAGTAATATCTGTCCTTTATTTTTTGCCTGACAATATATGACATGGTTATTATTTTAAACCATGCAAAAATACTTTATAATATATTCTATACAAGCATTATGACATATATTTATCAACATGGTTATTAACTAATCAATCCAATTTAGGTTACTAACTCTTGCGTGCTCGACAATATTATCCATTGTCTCACTAATCAGATATCTAATTGCTGTTAGTAATTGTCCCGTAATATTGAGTTGCTGAAGCATAATAGAGCCAAACACTGTTAAAAGTCGATCACGGATTCCAGTTTCTGATTCTCCAGCTGGTATTTGGCAAATCGGTAGATAAGTGCCAGTACGATAGTAGTTTAAGGAATCAGCCCAATTCTCCCTATCCAATGCATTAAACCCATTAGGGAATAAAACAGTTTGAAGGTAGCTAGAACCTCCCTGAATAGTTACATCATGACCGCTGTTTTGTAAATTTGCAATAATTGAACTAAGTGGTAAAATAAGAACCGGAGTGGCAAATGATATTTTGGTAATATCAATTACAATTGTATCTCCTAATTGAACATTATCCAACTGGCGAAGGACTTCCAGCAATTTTAAAATTGACGATCCTAGGGTGTCATCCTTTGGTTGTTGAACTATAATTCGGTGATTCATACAAAAAATAACAGATTAATTAAAAACCGATTAAATATATCAGCTTATTTTTCATCTTCAAAAACTAATCTAAAAATACTGTTTTTTCTTTCTCATATTTCTCACAACATATTCATATCTGTAAAACCGATTTGCATCAAATATGGCAAAGTGATGTTTCTAAGGTATTTACCGATTGAGCTGATAAAACAGATGCCTTACTGATCGAAATCAGCTCTTGGGCCAATCCCTTGTATAAAAGTTGATTAAACCGGGAGGAACTTTCATCCAAACGATACCTCGATTCATCCACTTGCTTTTTAAAATCACTGTTTTGTCTAAGCTTGATGTAAAAGTCAGTCAGTTTGGACTGAGTAATGATATCCAGATTTTTTGCCCTGTACATAATGGCTTGAATGCTGATTCCCCATTCTTTTTGTAGCTCAGCCAATTCCTGCAAATAGAATTGTTTTCTTGATTGTCCCAATTCTGAGATGAGTTTAGCCTCTGGAATCAGAACTGCCCCGGCAAACCCGTTGCAGAGATTCTCAATTTCCTTTTCGGTAAAAATACCATTGAACGTTAACAGCAAATGGCCCAATTCATGCAGAAGGGTAAACCTTTTTCGCTCAACCGGAAAATTCTGATTCACAACAATTACCGGTACTTTATTTCCGACAAATGCCGAAAGGCCATCAAATTCCAAAGGTTCATCAACCTCAACCACCTTAATAAAATTGTCTTCGAGCATTTCAATAACCGAAGAGATTGGATGAAGGCCAAGGTTCCAGATTTCCCTAAGTTTTTTAGCCACCAATTCAACATCTACAATATCATTAATTTGAATGGAGGATATTGGATTTGAGAAATCATTGTTGACCGACAAAATATCCTCCAACTCAAGGTACCTTTCCAGACGGTCCATGACCCTATATTTAATGGAATCAATGCTTTTTAAACCCAGTCGGGCTTTTTTCCGGAATTCCAACGCCTCCAATTCAACAGTAGGTTTTCGAAAAAGGTAATCCACCTTAACATTTAAAGCTTTTGATAGCTTAATCAGGTTTGAACTGTCGGGCCTCATTACCCCTTTTTCATAACGGGATATGGCATTTTTGCTCAATCCCGACAGGGTTGCCAGTTGATCCATGCTTAATCCTGCCATTTTCCGGGCAGTCGCGATACGTTGTGCAAAAACAGTGTTCATTGGTGAAAAATAAATTGTTGACAAATTAACGCATTTTTTAAATATTTGTCAACAATAGGTGAGATGTTTAATAACAGCAGTTTCTATAATGACTTCCATATTCTTACCCATTTGTCCGTGGCTTTGCGGCGCAGGCAAGGTTTGAGCTTTTACGAAATATCTGATTGCGCCGCGTAGCAGGGAGGATTGTCGGAAGCTACTAAGGTTGAGAAAATGGAAAAATAAGGTTTAAAATCGCTTACCAACCGAATTTACTGCTTTTTAGCTTGTCGGGAAAAATGGGATTTGAATTCCTTCGGAAAAACCATATTTTTGATTTTCAAACCTTAGTAGCTATGGATCCACATAAACCCTATACCTTATTTACCTTATTTACAGTTCTTTATTATTAATTACCCTGACACAAAAATTTATGAAATTTGTTTTAGTGTCCGGGTGACGGTTGTTGCAGTGTGTAGTCACCGGGACACTTCATCCTAAAGGTTGTTTGTCCTATCCGGGTGATACTTTATAAGGTAATGAACTGTCTTTTAGTGGCTTCGGGTTTAGTGATAGCCTGACTTAGAGTAATTGCGATGTAAGGGTGCCAAGTTTTCAAGTCAGACTATCACTATCCAACCTTCCTTTTTTTGATTTGCTGCATTTTACCAAAACCGGTATGAAATTGGGGAAAAAGCAAATAAAAAGTGCATAACGTATTGATTATGTGCTCAAAATAAAATTGGCCAGATAACCAAGGCAAACAAGACCGCTAATATAAATAACAAAGAAATAAACCAGGTTAAAGACCCGCCACCCCATCAGGTTCTCTTTGTATTTTAAATTCTCGGTGCTAAATTTTAACCCAAAAAATATCAGTCCGGTATAAAAGAAGGCAATTGGCACTATTTTAATTCTTTGCAGGACAACGTTTTTTGCCGTGACCGCAGCAGCAAGACTTTTTATATTGGGAACTTCATAAATATTTAATATCCAGGGGAAAAAGATACAATTGACCAATGAAAAGAGGACAAAAATTAGGAGCGTGTTTACAATAATCAGTGTCTTGTCGTACCCATAACCCCACCAGTACTTATTCACCATATTCAATGTCCATCCCCCTAAGGAACTATACTTCCCCGATTTTAAGTATTTAAATGCTGCATATTCTTTATCCAATTTTTCATAACTGCTTGTAAAACCGTTATCTTTCTGATTTTTAAGTAGTCTCTCATATGTATTGGTTTTTATGTCAGAATTTATATTTTCCTTATCCGGGAAATACAATTCAAACGTCGAATACCTGAGTTTTATTTTTTCAATATCCGCATTGACCAGGTTAATCAAACATTTACCGTATTTTTTATTAATAATTGAATTTGTAAGGTCAAGATCGCCCCCTTTAAGTTGGATTCCTGAAAGATCTAGATAAAGGGGTAATGTGTTATAATCAAAGACAATACTGTCTTTAACTAAGACATATCTAAAACTTGCAATTGAATCAAATTCAGCACCACCAAAATCTACATTTGACAAAAAAGTTGCAAGGTCAAAATTCGCATTTGAATTAAATTTAGTACCACCAAAAAAAGTTGAATTAAATATCGAACGATTAAAATTTGCCGATGAATGAAACTTGATAAAACCAAATAACGCTACTGAATTAAATTTAGTCACATAAAAATCAGCTGTTGAATCAAATTGAGCATGCAAAAAATCAGCTGTTGAATCAAATTGAGCAAATTTAAAATTAGCCAATGAATGAAATTCAGCACTATCGAATATAATTGAAGAAATAAATTTAGCGTCAATAAATTTAGCTGATGAATCAAAATGGGCCTTTTCGAAATTAGCAGTTGAATCAAATTGAGTATTTTCAAAATTAGCCAATGAATGAAATTCAGCTCCGAAAAATCTAAGCTTTGAATCAAAATGAGCATTTTTGAAATTTACTATTGAATCAAATTTATGATTTCTAAAATCTACACGATGTTGATATTCCTTCCATTCATACCCTTCCCAACCCTTATGAAATATAGGTATTATTTGCGTAAATCCAGTAAAGTCGGAAATCATGAATAAAACAAAAAGTAGTTTGGTTTTCATGCTGTTACAGTTTTATTTAGTTTTCATTTCATTCAAATACGTTTTCCAATTTAGTACAATCATAGGTCGTTGAGCGAAGCCGGAACATCCGCAGCTGGCTTCTGGCAACTTGCTTCTGGCTTAGCTGCACGTGCTAAACCTATATTTGGACTTCCAAAATCCTGGTTAGCAGTAGCCAAGCCAGCCGCCAGAAGCCAGCCGCCAGCCGCAGACGATCACTACTTTGCGCTAACCTTTGCCCTTAACTTTTGAGTACTTTTTATCTGCCGTACATCTGTTTTGCAGATGGTATCCTAATTACATTCAATTCCGGATCCGGCATGTCAGGATCTAGTGGAAAGATAGGCCTTACAACACGTTTATAAGGGAGACTTTTAAAATCCTGATCAACACTTCCCCGTGTCTGAGCCATAACCCAATCGGCCTGCATATCATACCACTGACTCACAAG
>CAIYPA010000480.1 GCA_903927965.1 uncultured Bacteroidia bacterium
GAACCTTTGGCCGGAGCAAATAAAATCCCTGCGAGTGCACCTGCGGCAACACCTGCCAAAACTCCCAACAATACTTTTCCAGTGTTCATAATCTTTGTTTTAAATAATTGGTATTAAAGCGTTTATTAAAATTGATTTGTTGTTAAAATATTCATGCCGGCAGGATATTGAATGTTGATATCTTCCTCTGCCGTTATAAATATTTTTATTGGTTTTAAAGAAGATACACTCTCGAATGAAGCCTTTAACGCCTTGGAGAAAAGGCTGGTTGAGCTTATCAACCGCCCTATATTCTTTGTGACATTCGCCTGGGTGACCATCCAGACCACATAACCTTGTTTGGCAGGTTGCAACCTCTGGACCTCTGCAAGCCCTGACAATTTGAGCCGAATATCAAAGTTTTTGTTTTTATCCATGGTGATTTTCACATATCCACGTGCTGCCGGTACAGTCGATGAAGTTAAAAACCTATTTTTCTTGGCACATGCATTCAGGGAAAAGAAAAAAAAGATAAGAAAAATCCCTGAAAATACTTTATTCAATTGTGATCTCATTTTGTCTGTATTATTGTAATTAACTAAATCGAATAGAAAATATGTATTATCGACAAGACAAAGATTGTCATAGAATAGGGTTCAATTGTTATACAATTCGGGTGAATTGTTACATCATTCACACTATTTCCGGTCGCCGTTCCCAGAGGCTTTGAGCACTTCCAGTAATTCCCTGAGGTTAATAGTAGCATATGTGGAAGCATGGTCCGACATGGCATAAGGGATAACAAGCTCTTCATTGTGGATGATCGAACCGCAGGAATAAATTACATTCGGTACATAACCTTCCCTTTCGGTGTCATTCGGTACCATTAGCGGATCGCTTAACCTTCCGATCTCAATTTCAGGATTATCAAGTTCATACAATGATGCTCCAAGGGTATATTCGCGCATGGAACCTACGGCATGGGTAATCACTAACCACCCCGCCTCAGTCTCGATGGGTGACCCTGAATTGCCGATCTGGACCAATTCCCACGGATATTTGGGACGTTGAATAATTTTGGCAGTACGCCACATATTGATACTGTCGGAATAGGCAATATAATTGTTGACACCATCAATCCTGCAAAGCATTGCATATTTGCCCTTGATCTTTCTGGGAAACAATGCCATTCCCTTGTTTTGGGCGATTTCACCATTGATCGGCAATATTTTAAAATTGTAGAAGTCTTTGGTACTTATCAGTTTGGGCAAAATAATGGCACCATCATAAGCTGTATAGGTGGCATAATAAGTAACTTCTCCTTCATCGTCAGTGAATTTTACGAAACGGGCATCTTCGATTCCACCCTGTTCGGTGGCAGAAATGGGGAATATGACCCTTTCGGAGATGGCAGAATCAATTGAAAAATGGATCTCATAATGAGACGAAGCAAGCCACATCATCTGATTAATGATCCGCATCTGAGGTTCGGTCAGGTCATCCTTCTTGATGGTAATTTCAAGCTGCTTCATCAATTCCCCATAGGTGAAACTATCCTTTAAATTGTCAAGAATAAAGTCAGAAGAAAGAATATTTCCATGCGTTTGAATTTCCGCGAATTTGTCCTGTATAGCTGAAGAGATCGCATTTTCAGAGGATTGCATCTCCTTAAAGTTATCAATGGTTGCAGGGAGGATCACACTTGCATGATCCTGTATTTCATCCAATTTGTCACGAAAACTTTTTTTGTTGTAGATATTCCTTACGATTTTATCGGCTTCGGCCAACATCTTTCCTACCGGCTCAATGGTCAGGTTGTCGTTACGGTCTAGTATCCCTGTCCGGAAAACAACCGATGAAATATGCCCTTCACCAGTTGCCCGAAAGCTAAAAATCACACGCATTTCGTCTGATCTGATTTCCGATTGATCAGGATGCTCAACAATCGACGGGTTAAAAAACGCTGCCGATTCAATGGAATACTCCATTGTAAAATAAGATCCCAAAAGAGCTTTCTGGGCAGGGCTCAGGTCCTCTTCATTGACCTCTATCTTGGCAAATATTGGGGCGAGCCTATTAAAATGGTTCTCAAATATCCTGGAAATATTCCTGTGGCGCCGTGAATAACCCCGGAGCAACTGGCTAAGAGCAATATTTACAACCTTTTCGGGGATTGCCAGAACTGCACGGATGATATCAGCGGACCTTTCATCGTTCAAATATAAAAAGCGGGCAATTACCCGGGTTGAATCGGGAGCAAAAACGAATTTTTTTCTGTTTACCGTAACTTGCATGGTTTTTAATTTAATAATTTATTGAGTGACTTGCATATAAATTAAGATGACTGATGCAGCAGACATAAGGATAAAAGCAGAAAAGCCAAGAATATTGGATTTTCGGGTATTCGTAAATCTCCCCATTATTTTTTTGTTGTTGGAAATATGAAGGATCATTGCGATCAATACTGGTGCTGTCAACCCATAAAGAATGGCTGAATAGATCAATGCCCTGATCGGGGAGAAACCAATGTAATTTAATGATAGACCAATAATTAGGGAAATGGCAATAATGATGTAAAAAGCTTTCGCTTCATGGAATTTTTTGTCAAGCCCTTGTTTCCATCCAAATGTCTCCGTGATGATATAGGATAGGGAACCACTCAAAACCGGAATAGCCAAAAATCCCGTCCCTATCACGCCAATTGCAAAAAGCAAATAAGCCCAATTCCCCGCCAGGGGTTTCAACGCTTCTGCAGCTTGCTCTACGGTCTCGATCTGATGAATCCCTCCGTTAAACAGAACCGTACCGGTGGTAAGAAGGATAAAAAACATGGTGACATTGGAAAACAACATGCCGAAATCGACATCCTGTTTCATCTCCTTCATCACTTTTTTATTGACAACCAATTCCTTTTCCATTTGCTTCACATCTTCGACCTGCATTGTTGCCTGCCAAAAGAAAAGATAGGGTGAAATGGTAGTACCAAGAATAGCCACAAGAATGCTGACAAATTCTTTATCAAACCGTAAAGTGGGTATTACAGTGGCCTTCATTACCGCCAACCAATCTTGTTTGTACAAAAATGGAACCACAAAATAAACCAACAGTGACAAACAGAGGTATTTAAGTACGGAGGAGATTTTACGATAGGGCAAAAGAATGATCGATAAAAGGAGCAAAATGGTGAAACCAACACAAAAATAAATCGCACTTATTGATGGGAATAACAAATTGCCTACGGCACCCATTCCAGCAATGTCAGCCCCAATGTTCATCACGATCGCCGGAAAACTAAACAAGAGCATTAAATACAAAACAGGTTTCGAATAATTGCTCCTTAATGTACCTGCCAATCCTTGCGATGTAACCAGCCCTATTCTGGCGCACATTTCCTGAATGGCGGCCATAAGCGGGAATGTGATCCATGCGGTCCATAACGTTGAAAGTCCAAATGCAGCACCTGCTTGCGAATAGGTCGCGATTCCGGAAGGATCATCATCACTTGCCCCGGTTATAAGTCCGGGACCAAGAACCTTCAGAAAACGCGAGAATTTATTCGATGGTGTTTTTTTTTCTTTCATTGCAGTTCAACTTGGATGGTTGGCTTTTGAGGGACAAAAAATAAAAAAAACAAATTTGACCCTTAGATTATCTTTTTATTATTGACCACGAGAACAATACCCCCAACGAGCAGAATTACCCCGGCAATAGGTGACCATTGAACAGGGTGGCTTTTCTCTTTGTTAATGACGATCGCACCCAGATCAACGACCTTTTCAGTGGTAACATATGTAAACCCATTATAAATAATCATTATTGATCCAATTAGGATCAATAAAATTCCTAAAGTTCTTTTTTGCATAACATTTTAATATATTGTTGATTATCAATCATTTACTAAAATACGCACAACATCCTGTTGATGAACGCACCAACAGGATTGTGATTAAGAAGGGTGCGAATGCTAAAGGACCCGTCTTCCTTGAATTATCCTAAGAAGTATTGCAATGATTGCCACAACAAGCAGGATGTGGATAAGGCCGCCAACACTATAGCCGATAAAGCCGATCAGCCAGAAAATGATCAATATGACCGCAATAAGATAAAGTAAATTTCCCATGGTATTTTTTATTATTAATTGGTGTAACTATATATTTCAATTTATTTCTAATATTTCTATTTATTCTTTTTTCAAATTAAAAGGATGATCAGCAATACGATTAGTAACCCACTTCCACCCACAAAATAAATAGACCCTGTACGACGGCCATCATAACCGTCACCACGCCGTCCATTATCGTGCCTTCTGCCCTGAACGTATTGTTCACTTTTTATCGACCTGGACTCTTTCCTCAACTCTCTCTTCTCAGTCCGGTTCAGGGTTGATATGTCCATCTCTTTTATTTCGTTCAGTCGTGTAAATTGACTGTTTGGGCTGGCAGGTTCTGAAATTTTTGATGTAATGACCGCATTGGCACCTTCATCTGTAGCCCCCTTTGATTGCCTTGGAGCAACAGACAACATAAAGATTGTTGCCAATATGCAAAGTGTTAACTTTTTCATTTTCAGTAAATTTTATTTGTGAATACATTTCCACATCACAAATATCAGCAATCATGACTCCGTTTGCGTTATACAATTTCGGGGAATAGTTGCATCATTCACACTTAAAAAAAAGCTTTTGATCAGTGAAAAAAAATAGTAAATTTGGAGTATCAAATATTGTGGCCATGAGCAAAAATACATTAATCCGTTTCGATTGGGCGATGAAGACGATCCTCCGGGACAAAGCCAATTTCGATGTGTTGGAAGGGTTCCTGGGAGCATTGTTTGAGGACGACAGCATAAAAATACTGAACATCCTTGAAAGCGAAGGCAACCAAAAAGCCGACGACGATAAGTTTAACCGTGTCGATTTATTGGTCCAGGATAAAGAGAACCGGAAAATCTATATCGAGATACAAAATACAAGGGAGACCGACTATTTGGAAAGGTTGCTGTACAGTTCGTCGAAGATCATAGTTGACCACCAGAAACTAGGCACCGATTTTTCAAATATCAGTAAAGTGGTCTCTATCAGTATTATGTATTTCAATTTAGGTTTGGGCGACGACTATATCTACTATGGGACCAACGAATTTTATGGGATCAACACCCATAATCGGTTATTAGTAAAAAAACGTGTCGAATTGTTGGATAGCCTTGAACCCAAATATAAATTTGTTGAAAAGAAGGTTTTTCCCGAATATTACATTATAACGGTAGAGAGGTACAAAAATTTAATAAAGAGGAGAATAGACGAATGGGTCTATATGTTTAAGAACAAAGAAGTTGCCGAAGGTTCGAACTCAAAAAACATCGACAAAGCCGAGCAAAAACTTTCTGAATTAAACATGACAAACGAAGAGAGGGCGGCCTATGAGAAATACCTGATCAACCTTGCAAGGGACAGGGATGCGATTAACACAGCAAAAGAGGAAGGCCACGAAGAAGGTAAGATAGAGGGTAAGATAGAAGGTAAGATAGAAGGTAAGATAGAGGGCAAGATAGAAGGCATTGAACTTATGATTGTAAATGGTTATAAAGCCGGTGCCAATATTGAGTTTTTATCCCTTATGGCGCAGATAAAAGTTGAGGAGGCAACAAGTATTCTGAAAAAGTATGGACTGCAAGAAAAATTGGCAACAAATACTCCGTAGAAGTTTAAGTATTGTAGTAGTAGCACGAACCACATTGAAACAACGGAATTTATTCCGTTGCCCATCCTAAAGAGTACCAGCCAAAAACAATGTTCTGGAAAGTGCTTCAAACATGGGATTGCTTCACTCGCATTTCGATACTACAAACCATTAAAAATCAATACGCTCGTTCGCAACGACAATTCATAGAGGATGATCGTCTTAAGCAATTATACGCTAACCATTTAATTTACCGTCGGTTGATACCAATAACAGCTTTTAGTAAACTGTTGAAATAATGCGACTTGTTTTTATTTTTTCACATCCGCTCCATATACCAATTCAATTCCTTTTCCATTTTTTTGTAATGGAAAATTGATGTAATTATTTTCTGAAGGCGAATAAACGCGGTTTCGCTTTTGACAACATAATCGTAGGCCCGGTGGTGCATACAATCGATTGCCACATCGATCTTATCCTGTGAAGAAAGTATAATTACTGGAATATCAGGATTATATGATTTTATCCTGTCCAATGTTTCGATTCCGTTCATCGCATTCATCTCAATTCCATCCAGAAAATAATCCAAAATGATCACGTCAGGACAATGGTTTAAACTCGCCATGCAAAGTTCACCAGTGGCAAAAGTTTCTATGCTGAAATCAGCACTATACAGAAAATCTATCTCCAACGATTTTAAAAATACCACGTCATCATCGACTAAAAATAGTTTTATGGGTTCCAGTCCTTTTATTATTTGTTTCTCGTTATCCATGAGTTTGTTTTTTTAACCTGTTAAACTCTACCTGTAATTCTTCACAAGCCAGGGTGCAGACATTGCCAAGCTGTAATACCAGTTCGTTAATACCGTCTGCCTGTTTCTGTGTACTCGCAAATTCCTGAACTTTTTTTGCCATGTTCTCAAAATCGATGCTCATCCCCATGATCGAAAAGGAAGGGATCATTTTATGCACAGAAGCATACAACATATTCCAGTCCCGATCCCTAAAACCTTGTTTCATTGAACCAATCAACCTGGGCGTTTGGTCGAGATAAGCAGAAATCATCTCCATCATCAATACCGGATTTGACTTCGTCCGATGGATCAGGTATTCGAGATCAACACATTTTGACCTTCTGAATTCGACAATTTTGTCCGACATATCTCCAAGGGGTTTAACCTGGTTGGGCTTTCTTACCAATCCGACTATTTTATTGAACAGCAACCTTTCATCGACCGGTTTTGCTATATAATCGTTCATGCCCACCTCTTTGCACTTTGCAAGATCAACAGTTGTGACATCGGCGGTCAATGCAATGATGGGTATTTTTGAATGCATGGTATGCCTGATGTACTCAGTAGCCTCAAATCCATTCATTTCGGGCATCTGTAAGTCCATCAAGATCACATCATACGATTTAGTCTGAAGCTTTTCGATCGCAATTTTACCATTTGAGGCAATGTCGCGATCAAACCCGAACTCATCGAGCAATGTCTTCATCAACAATTGATTGAGCGTGATATCTTCAACAACCAAAACTTTAATGTCTTTGATATCCGTATCAAATTCTTCAATCGCATTTTCGGTTTCAGGTTCAACAGTTGTCTTTTGAAAAGACAATGTAAAACTAAATGTGGATCCCTCGTCAATTTTACTTGTCACACTGATGGTTCCTCCTTGAGGTTCGACCAATTGCTTGACGATTGCGAGCCCAAGACCCGTTCCACCATAAAGCCTGGATGTACCGCTAGAGGCTTGCTGGAAGTTTTCAAAAATCCGCCCGATTTTATTTTCGGGTATCCCTATTCCGGTATCCTCTACAGAAAATTCTATGGTGACCTTCTCATCGTTCTCGTTGAGCAGCTTGACACATACGGTGATCCTACCTTTATTTGTAAACTTGACTGCATTGCTGACCAAATTCAAAATAATCTGGTGCAACCGCACCGGGTCACCAATCAGGACTTCTGGGATCCTGTGGTCATATTCTTTGTACAACTTCAAATTTTTCTCCTCAATTTTTGGTTCGAACAAATGGAGCATGGCCGAAATGGAGAGGGCCATTTTAAAAGGCACCTGTTCAAAAACCATTTTGCCGGCATCGACCTTGGCCAGATCCAGAATGTCGTTTATCAGTACGATCAGCGAATCGCCGGACATTTTTATGGCGGTAAGGTACTCTCTCTGTTTTGCGGACAATTCTGTCTTCAGGATCACTTTTGTAAACCCGATTATCGCATTCATTGGGGTTCGGATTTCGTGGCTCATGTTCGACAAAAACTGCTGCTTCGCTTTCACAGCATTTTCGGCAGTCCGCATCGAATTTTCCGCTTTAATCTTGGCTTCCTCAGCCAGTAAAGTAGCCAATTCTGCAAACACCTTTGCTTCAATCAATTCCGTTTCGATCCTTTTTTGTTCGGTAATATCTCGTGCCACGACCACCACGCCCAGGACTTTCCCTTTTGAATCGGTATAAACTGAACCATTGAACAATACATCTGTAAGTTTGCCATCCATAATGGTTAAAGGGTAGTCTTTCACAAACCCTTTGGCAAAGACCTCCTGGTAAACTTCACGCGCCTTTTGTGGTTCGGTGAAATATTCAAAAAAATCGGTATCGATCAATTTATCGCGGAGCAGCCCTGTGATATTTTCCGATGCATTGTTCATATCGGTGATTTTCCCCTCAAGGTTGATCGTAAAGAGCGGATCACGACTGGCCTCAATAAGGCTTCTTGCATATTGGGATGCCAACTGGGCAGAATAGGTCAAAGCTTCAAGTTCCCTATTTACAATATCCCGCTTTTCTTTCTCTTTGTTTTGGAATTCAAGCTCCAGATCGGCGATGACCAATTCGGCTGCGCGTTTTTCCTTTTCACCGTTTTGAAATATTAGTTCCTGAGTGGCTATAAATAATTCGTCTGCACGTTTCTCTTTCTCCTCATTCTGATAAGCCAGTTCTTCGTTGGCGATGATTAATTCCTGCGCCCGTTTTTCCTTTTCATCGTTCTGGAAAGCTAGTTCCTTGTTGGCTTTTTGTAACCCCATAGCCCACTTTTGCTGTGCCATGTCCCTTGCCACGACAACGGCCCCAAGAACATTTCCGCGATCACCTTTATACACCGAACCGTTGAACAGTACATCCGTCAGCTTACCGTCTATATCCCGGAATGTAAGTGGTAAGTCGGCAATTGATCCTTTTTCGAACACCGCAAGATAAACTTCACTGGCCATTTGTGGTTCGGTGAAATAGTCGATAAATTCAGAACCGGTGAGATTTGCCCGCGAAACCCCTGTAATCTTTACCAATGCCTCGTTCATGTCCGTTATCTTGCCTTCGGCATTGATGGTGACCAATGGATCAAGGCTCGCTTCGATCAGGCTCAACGAATAATTTGAAAGTAATTTTTGTGTGGAGGTAAAAACCTTGAGGTCGTTTGTCCTGTTTTTTTGATTCCTGGCAATAACAATGATAAAGACGAAAACGGCCCCAATCACAAGGAGCAGGTACAGGAACACAATCATGGAATTGGTACTGCTTCGTTCATTATCTATTTTTGTGAACTTCAACAAATTGAATTCCTCCAGATTAATAACTGCAATCAACCTCCTGATCTTGTCGTTCAGGATTTTGCCATTCTCAATGTTCGTGGATTTATCGGTATCATTGAATAAATTCTGTTGCCATCCATCCAGCAATGTTTTGGTAAGCAACAATTTCTCGCCCAAAATTCCTTTTAATGTATCGATCCGTGCTTGATGGCCTGGATTGTCAGTTGTAAGGGTTTCCAACAAGGATAAGTCACTGTTTATTTTATTTTTAGCGATTGAATAAGGTTCAAGGAATACTTTATTACCGGTTAAAATAAATCCCCTGACGCTGCTTTCAATATTAAGGAGGTCCAACAGGACACTATCACTCATATGAAGAACATCCTGTGTATGCTCCACAAGGTCGTTTGTCTGTTTTACTTTCCTGGTACTGTAATAAAAAACTGCCAGTAACGAAATCAGCACAGCGGCAGTCAGTGGAAAGAACAACTTGGTTTTATCTTCAAATGTGAATTTCATAACCTCATTATTAATGTTAATTAATTCCATTGGTTGGGGCCACAACGTTCCCTACCTCTTCAATCGGGCTGCGTCTCTTGACTTTCAGTTGCTTAAAATGGGAAGGGGAAAGTCCTGTAACTTTCTTGAATTGATGGGACAAATGGGCCACGCTGCTATAATTCATCTTCCAGGCAATCTCCGTGATGTTGAGTTCATCGTAAATAATCAACTCTTTGATCCTTTCAATCTTATGTGAGATAATGAATTGCTCGATGGTGGTCCCCTGAACCTCAGAGAATAAATTGGCAAGGTAGGTGTAGTCGTAATTCAGTTTCTGACTCAGATAATCCGAAAAATTGACTTTGACAATCTCATCCGAATGATGGACCATTTCGATGATGGTGTTTTTTATCTTTTCGATCAAAACTGCCCTTTTATCGTCCATCAACTCAAAACCAGCATTAAATAGTGCGATTTTCACTTCAGATCGTTGTTCCGGTGCCAGGTTCTCCATGATCTCCACTTCGCCCAGGTCAACAACAATGAAGTGCAACCCAAGTTTTTTGAGTTCGTCCTTCACTGCCAATTTACAGCGGTTGCTGACCATATATTTGATGTACAGTTTCAAATAAATAAAATTTGTTGATCTACACAAAGTTGCACAACTTATTCCGGATTACGCTTACATAATTTCAGGAATAAGTTGCACAATTCACACATTTACAACAAAAGGATCAACAAAAGGATGATGATGATGATTGCTCCAACAGAGAGGTACAATCCACCCCCAGTGCCAGTTGCAGTAAGATCGGCCTTACTGGACGCTGCCAGATTGCTTTTAATGGTCCGCAGCTCTTTCCGCAATTCCTTCTTTTCAGTTGAAGTCAATTCCGATTTGTCCATCGCTTTGATGGCTTCGACCCTTGAGATCATGACACTAACATCAGTATTTACAACTGCTTTTGCCGAAACTACCGTAGTAGGGGTTGGTTCTGTTGATGCTTTCAATTGAACAGGGACAATTGCCATCAGGAAGATCATTGCCAATAGGCTAAACGAAAACTTTTTCATGTGATTAATTTTAATTGTATATAAATTCCTATGAAGCAAAGGTCACTCCCTTCTACATCGGAATCGTTACACAATTTCGGGGAATAATTACATGATTCACACTTATTTTAGGACCAGATGTGTAACCAAAAGTGTATCAATTTTTTTCTTATCCAGGTCAACTTTTAAGGATTGGGTCGAGCGATTTCCAATCGCTATTGGCAATCCGTGATAGGAAATCACGGAACCCTATCGTCCATTACGATTTAATGAAGCAGTAAATTTATCATAAATCGGCACCTCCAAATATGGCTTCGAGTAAATTGAAGAACCCCTTTTTCCGATCAGAATTGATCCCCCAATCGACAGGAACACTCTGATAACCTTCGTTGAAACCTTCATCTTTCATCCGGTAATCGAAATAACCCCATGATACATAAACACTTGTGGCAGCAACAAAATTGTTCATCGGTTTGTCGAAATCAAAATGGTCATCTTCATTATAAACAATGGGTTTAGGAGTATAACCCTCAACTTTTCTGGTCTTGTTGACCTGATCTACAATACCTTCCGGCTTTCCAACTCCATTTCCATGCAGCAGGATAAAATCCGAAGCTTTGATCACAGCAGGGGAAGGAACCGCCCCGCCTCCGTAACTTGTACTCACCAAAAACCGTTTTCCTTTGAAAGAAAAACTTTTTGCCATCTCAATCAGTTCATGGACATGGTCCGGTTTAAGTATGTTATGGTCGTATTTTACGTTGCATTCGTTGTTGATTTCGATCAACACATTGGTGTATTTGCGTTCAGAAAGCCACTTTAAAGTATTCAGGACACTTTTTTTCACTGCATCTTCATTTTTAATCCGCTCATCCTGACCAAAATAAAAAATCCCCAAAATGGTGACCATCCCGAGTTTATCACTTTTATCAAGAATCTTTTCAAGACGGGACATATACTGAGGCTTAAGGTTCCCTACCGGATCAATTGCCGAATTTTCCCATGGCTGTGCTTTCGAATAGCCTTGCGGGCTTCCCCCCTGCAGGTTAATCGTAAAAGCCAGAAGACCTTTCTTATGCCAATTATCCATCTCCTTCAGAAAATCACGTGTATTTCGGTTGGCATCCCAGATTTTGGTGTCTGGATACGCCCAAAGCGAGCGTGTGGAATCGTTTAGGTCGTCAAAGATACCCTGGACCATCCTTGAATTCGGAAGTAGTCCTTCCAATCTATACCCTTTCCATGATTTTCCCTTAAATGTGGGTTGGCCATTGATCAGGAATTTCTCGCTATTGATTGAGATTGTTGTTTTCCTTTTCATTGGAGAAGGAAATGGGTTGAATGCCGATGATAAATTGTAAGAAAGAAATAATAGAAATATTAGAAATATTTTGTTTTTGGGTAAAAATATAAATTGTCCTTTCATAACTAAATAAGAATAAGAATCAATGAATTTGAATAATACATAAAACTAAAAAAAAGAAACGAAGTCTATTCAGAATTGTCAAGGTTTCGGATCTTTTTGATCGTATCTTTTCGTGAGATCAGCATCGGGATCGAAACCCCAGCGGCAAGTGACATTAGGATAAACATGGTTTTCAATCCGTTACTTGTTGTTTCGGCCAATATTTGATGATAGGTCGGGTCGGTTACGGCAGTTCCTGCCAATTTGATCAAACCGAGCATCATCCTGTAGGCAAACGCACCGGGAACCATTGGGATTACCGATGGGATGGAAAACACCAATGGTGGGGCATGTTTGTTGTGGGCGGCAGAAACACTAAGTACCCCGATCACAGCAGCTCCTGCAAGGGTTGCCACCACTATTCCAATGTTGGCCTGCATCAATAAAAGTTTTGTCATTCCTCCTGCCGCACCTAACATCCATATGACAATTAAAGTGCGTTGCGGGACGTTAAAAAGAACCGCAAAACCCAGGGCTGCGAAACCGAACCAAATACCCTTTTCGAGTATCATTAATAAATCCAATACCATAATTATTGCTTATTTTGTCATTTCGAACTAACTCCCTATATAACAATCCATTTCAAAATATTTCCAATTAATATTACAACCTATTTCAATCTATTTCAACATATTTCAATCTATTTCCCCTTCCTATATTCCATAAATCTGCATCGCGATCATCAAACCCAATGCAATGGCGAAAGCCATGACTAGCCCATTAATTCCCCTTATCACCCCATTTAAAGTATTACCATCAATGAGGTCGGTTAAAGAGTTGATTAACGGAACCCCTGGGATGAGAAAAAGCACGGAGGTTGCCAGGGCATGTTCCGGTGAGTCGCCTATTCCAAGCTTTACAGACAAACCTGAAACCATGGATGCTGCAAAAGATGCAAATACAATGGCGAGATAGGGGTTGAACCTCTTTTTTAAAGATTCCTGTCTGATAAAAAGTCCGAAGAAAGTGGCAACAAAAGCAACCAGCAATTCCAATCCCTGGCCACCAAACAACCGACAAAATGAAGCCCCTGCCAATGCCACCGTTGACAAGACAACCAAACGCGGATAATGGGGCAATGCAATCAGCCGATCAATTTCCTTATTGATTTGTTCCACAGTTAGTTTCTCCTCCACTACGCGCCAACTCATCCTGCTGATCCCGGAGACGACTTTAAAATTGACTCCATGTGGGGGCGTCCGTCTTACACTGCTCGAAAAGCTCATGGTATCCCCTTCAGCAACAGTCAGGATGAGCGACCGACTGGTAATCAGCAGTTCCACATCATAACCAAGTGCTTCGGCAATCCGGTTTACAGTGATTCTAACCCGTCCAGTGCTTGCACCGCAACTCATCAGCAATGTCCCCAAATCAAGCAACATCTCCTCTGCTGCCTTTACTTTTTCGATATTGTTCCCGCTCATTTTACAAAAATGTTAAATTGTGCGATAAAGCTGTTAAAGGTGCAAAACTACCACCAAATGTAATAATAGTTTAAAATCATTTGTTTGAACAAACAATTTAGTTTTTTCTGAAACAAATTTTATTTTTATACGTTCTAAATAACAAAAGAAAATAATTTATTTATAAACGTTTAATATTTAGTTTTATGAAAAGACATGAATTTCTTTCAGTTCTCGGCATATCGGCAAGCACAGTAATTTTTGCCCCTTTTTTAACTTCCTGTAGTAAAAGTAGCGGAGTAGCAGCAGATCCTGTAGTTCCGCCAAGTACAGGTGTCGATTTCACTTTGGACCTTACCGTTGCAGCCAACGCAGCCTTGCTGACCAATGGAGGGTCATTGATCAAAAATAACATCATTGTGGCCAAAACTTCAACTGGAGTTTATTATGCAGTCGCATCGGCTTGTACACATGAAGGTGCAGCAATTCAATTCGACAATGCAAACACGCGTTTTATTTGTTCAAATCAGTCTGCAGGCCATGCGTCAAAGTTTACGACCTCCGGAGCTGTTTCTTCAGGGCCGGCTGGATCCGCATTGAAATTGTACAGCACGGCTTTATCAGGAACTTCGTTGAGAATTTTTGGATAATCACTTGAATATGAGACAATTTAAAGATTTAAAGATTGGGTAAAACATTTTAAAAATAGAAAAATTTATATTTCTATCCATTTCCATCTATTTCATTTTTTGAAATCATTTCCAAGTTAAAAGTTAAAAGTTCCTATAAATTTACTTTCTTGTCGATAAGATATTGGTTTCGTTCGGCTGCACTACGTGAAATCAGTTCACCAAGAAAACCTGCTAGGAACAATTGTGTTCCTAGTATCATTGAGGTGAGTGCCAGATAGAAATAGGGACTTTGCGTGATCCGCTCAATCAGTATGCCATGAGCCAGATTGTAAACTTTATAACCCCCAAGCCAGGTCACGGCAAAAAATCCGAATACAAACATTAAAGAACCCAATGTACCAAAAAGGTGCATTGGTCTTTTTCCAAACCGCGAAATAAACGAAATCGACATCAGGTCGAGGTAACCGAAAATGAAGCGGCTCAACCCAAATTTTGTGACTCCATATTTACGGGCCTGGTGTTGGACCGGAACTTCGCCAATTTTCGAAAAACCAGCTTGTTTGGCCATATAAGGGATATAACGGTGCATTTCACCATAAACCTCTATGCTCTTCACCACATCCTGCCTGTAAGCTTTTAGACCGCAATTGAAGTCGTGCAGCTTAATTCCGGTCACATAGCTTGCAGTCGCATTGTAAAGTTTACTGGGAACCGTTTTGGTAAATGGATCAAACCGTTTCTTTTTCCATCCAGAAACAAGATCGAACCCTTGGTCCCTGACCATCTTGTAAAGAATGGGAATTTCCTCAGGGCTATCCTGAAGGTCGGCATCCATGGTGATGACAACTTCCCCTTTGGACTCCTCAAAACCGGTATGTAGAGCAGCCGATTTCCCATAATTCCTTCTGAAACGAACCCCTTTTACGTGAAAGTCCTGATCGGCTATATTTTCAATCAACGGCCAGGAGCCGTCATTACTGCCGTCGTCGATCAGGATGATTTCGTATGTAAAAAGATTTTCCGCCATAACATGAGTGATCCATTGGAGTAGCTCAGGCAATGAGTCCACTTCGTTATAGAGCGGAATGATAACTGATATATCCATATGATTTTTACTCAACAATTACTCAATACCGTGGAACGGATCTTTCGGTTCTCTTTTAAAGAAAAGGGCAATGATCAGTGAGAAAATAAAACCCATCAGGGTAATTGAAAAAATCATTGACAAAGAATAGGTAAGTGGAGTCATGAATTTCCGGTACATTAGCATGAGCATATCCACCTGTGCATCTTTAGCCCCACTTTTTAACAATTGCTCTTCAAGGAAAATCAAAAATTTTTCAATCAAAGTTTTGTCAACGATCTTAAAAAGTACAAAGGTGAAAAAGGCAAGTATCAGGGAAGCAAAAAGGGAGTTTAAAGTTCCAAGTCCCAGAGCGCGGCTATAACTCAGTCCAGCGTCAGGATCTTTTTGCCTGAAAGCGTACATTGTCCAAACAGTGGCACCAATTATTAAAGCATAGGATATGTATCCACTTGCCTGGGCAAAAGGGAAGCCGCTGACGTAAAAGATCACAGAATTTAAAATCAGGGCCAAACCAAGAAACAGGCCGCTCGTCATGGCCATCTGTTTTACTGAATTACTTTGATTTTCCATAACAGTATTGTTTTTGATACAAACATAAAACAAATAAACTTTATTTGAACCCAATCAGATCAATTTGTTAAAAGGCAAAAATAAAAAGCAACCATTTATATCTATGTATTTCAATACATTACAATATATTTCTTAAATATATGCCGTTAAACTTTTTTTTTATTTGGTACGCAAGGTTTTTTTTCTACTTTTGCGGCGGGTAAGTCCTGCACGACCAGCTCCTGTTGAATTCCTCCAGGGCCGGAAGGCAGCAAAGGTAAATGGTCGTAGCGGTGCGATGCAGGTAGCTTACCCACCCGCCGAATTAGCTCAGTTGGCCAGAGCACGTGATTTGTAATCTCGGGGTCGTCAGTTCGAATCTGACATTCGGCTCATCAAGTTCTTTTAATGTCTTAAGGGGAGATACCAAAGCGGCCAACTGGGGCAGACTGTAAATCTGCTGGCGTACGCCTTCGTAGGTTCGAATCCTGCTCTCCCCACATTTTCACCTTCAGGAACCAATTACAAGCGGGAGTAGCTCAGTTGATAGAGCATTAGCCTTCCAAGCTGAGGGTCGCGGGTTTGAGTCCCGTCTCCCGCTCTATTTTACAAAATCAACTTACCAATCCC
>CAIYPA010000481.1 GCA_903927965.1 uncultured Bacteroidia bacterium
ATTGAGATGCAGCACCAACACCAGACCTTTTTTTTCATTGCTGATTTTCATTCGCTTACGACACACCCAACCCCCGCGGATTTGCACGACAATGTAAAACAGGTACTTGCCGAATACCTTGCATGTGGGATTGATCCCGAAAAGGCCACAATTTTCATTCAAAGCGACATACCAGAAATACCTGAGCTGTACCTTCTATTGAATATGAATGCTTATCTGGGCGAATTGGAACGGACGACCTCCTTTAAGGATAAGGCCCGCGAACAGCCGGAGAATGTCAATGCAGGATTGCTCACCTATCCTGTCCTGATGGCCGCAGATATCATCATACATAAAGCACACCTTGTCCCAGTTGGGAAAGACCAGGAGCAGAACCTTGAAATGGCAAGGACTTTTGCACGCAGGTTCAACCGCATGTACAATGTCGAAACGTTCCCGATCCCCAAAGCTTACACTTTCGAAGGACAGGACATGGTAAAGATTCCTGGCCTTGATGGTACGGGCAAAATGGGAAAATCGACAGGGAATGCCATTTCCCTTGCTGAGTCGCCAGCTAGTATCCGCAAAAAAGTGATGAAGGCGGTTACAGATATCGGGCCAACCGAAATGAACCAGAAAAAGCCCGATGTGATCCAAAATCTCTTTACTTTGATGGAAGTCGTTTCGACACGTGATGTCGTAAACCACTTTGATTCAGCTTATAATAACTGTTCGATCCGCTATGGGGATCTCAAAAAACAATTGGCCGAAGATATCGTCAACTTTACCAATCCGATCAGGACTCGTATTGAAGAGATTGCCAGGGATGAAGCATACTTATCGAAAGTTGCGAAAGACGGGGCTGAAAAGGCCCGCGCATCAGCATCAAAAACACTGGAAGAAGTCCGCAAAATTATCGGGTTCAGAAAGTTCTATTAATAAATTTTTTCTAACGAAAAAATTTATACAAAACTCCTGTCGGATTAAAACCGATAGGAGTTTTTGTTTTAAGGATAAAAATCCTACTTTCGTCAGATATTGATTTTGGGATTATTCCACAGTTCATAATAGATTGACCATTTACTCAGTTAATCAATAGATTTCCGGTTTCAAATTATTAATTTTTAATTATTAATTTTTAATTTCCGTTTAACATGCCACTTATTATCATCTTTCTCGCGATTGCCCTGCTGTTTGTGCTGGTCACTGTCTTTAAGATCCACGCGTTCCTGGCATTGCTGATCACCTCGTTTGCCGTGGGGGTATTGAACCATATGGATGCTTTGGCCATCCTGAAATCGATCACTGATGGACTTGGAAGCACAATGGGGAGCATAACTCTCGTGATCGTATTTGGGGCCATGTTGGGCAAGTTGTTGGAAGAGAGCGGTGCGGCTTACCAGATCACCGACAAGTTGGTTGAACTTTTCGGGCTTTCCAAAATCCAGATCGCCATTATGATCACAGGTTTCCTGGTCGGTTTGCCAATGATTTACAATGCTGGATTTCTGGTTTTGATCCCTTTGATCTACGCATTTGCCTTCTCGACGAAGCTGCCATTGATTTACCTGGGACTACCTCTTTGTGCAGCTTTATCGGTAACACATGGTTTTCTCCCACCGCACCCTGCCCCAACTGCGGTTGCAGCTATTTTACATGCCAATCCGAACCTGACATTGATGTACGGGATTATTGTTGCAATACCAGCCATAATCATAGCAGGACCTTTGTTGTCAAGATTTTACAAGAATTGGAAACTAATACCCCCTGCGAACCTGTTTGTTCCGCGTGTATTTAAAAAAGAAGAACTGCCCTCCCTTTCAGCCAGTTTGTTTACAGCATTAAGCCCTATCTTACTAATGCTTTCAGGAGCCGTTATCCAGATGGCACTTCCTGCAGAAGCGAACAACAACAAATTTTTAAAATTTATCAGCGACCCGAATATCGCACTTTTTGCGTCCGTATTTATTGGCATTTATCTGCTGGGGATCAGAAAAGGGAAAAAAATGGCGGATATCATGAAAACCCTGGCCGATTCTTCAGCAAGTGTCACCATGATCCTTTTGATCATTGCTTCAGGAGGCGCGTTCAAACAAGTTTTAGCTGATAGCGGATCTGCTGAATATATCAAAGTGGTGGCAAGTGGTTTCAATTTATCGCCGTTGGTGCTGGCTTGGAGCGTTGCTACTTTGATCCGGTTTACAATAGGCTCTGCCACAGTATCCTGCATAACTGCTGCAGGATTAACCGCACCCTTGATCGTAGGGACAAATGTGTCTCCCGAATTGATGGTTATCGCCGCCGGGGCTGGTAGC
>CAIYPA010000482.1 GCA_903927965.1 uncultured Bacteroidia bacterium
ATGTTCTATTTTTGTTTGTGTAAGTGGACATCAACTAACAAACTTTTATACAAGATGAATCTTCAAATTTTATTGGGCATTTTACTGATAGCTGCCGGAGCCTTTTCTTCAGGAAGTTTCGCAGTTCCTTTTGGTAAGATAAAAAATTGGAAATGGGAAACTTACTGGATGATTTTCAGTCTTGGCGCTTATATCCTGTTTCCATTGGCGGCATGTTTGGTATTTGCCCCCGATTTCGTTCAGATTATCCTCTCCACGCCGTCCAACACGGTTCTTACAGTATTTCTGTTGGGTGCAGTCTATGGTGTTGGCAACCTCTCTTTCGGATTGGCCTTGCGGTATCTTGGATTGTCGCTGGGATATGCGCTTGCACTCGGATTGATGCTTGCAATCGGAACATTAATACCACCCATTATCGATGGTAGGCTTCAAATCATGATGCAAAAATCGGGTGGAAATCTATTGATCATTGGCATTTTGGTCGCTTGCTTCGGGATTGCGCTTTCGGCTTGGTCCGGAATTTTAAAAGATAAATCAGTGTCACAGGCAAAAAAGCAGGAAAGCATTGGTGAGTTCAACCTGGTAAAAGGGGCAATGGCTGCCATACTGGTTGGGATCACAGGTTCTGCCATGTCACTTGGATTCGAACAGGGAATCCCAATTTCAGATATGGCCGCACTAAAAGGTGTTGATCCATTGTTTACGATGATGCCTGTTCTGATCGTCCTGTTTTCAGGAACGTTTATCACTACAATATTCTGGTGTACCTATCTTGGCTATAAAAATAATTCGTTGAAGGATTATGGACAGGCTGAATCAACTGCTCAATTGTCATCCAACTATTTATATGCATTATTGGCCGGTGTGCTGTGGTTTGGCCAATTTATCGTTTATGGCATGGGGAAAAGCAAAATGGGTCCATTCACGTTTACTTCATGGGGAATCCTGATGGCCCTGACCATAGTTTTTGCCACCGTGTGGGGATTGATGCGCAATGAATGGAAGGGGGCACCCCGAAAGGTTTATATCCTGATGGTCTTGTCCCTGATTATTATAATCGTCTCTTCGTTTATGATCGGGATCAGCGGATCGGAATAAGAACGCAAGGGGCATGGTGCATGGGGCAAGGAGCAAGGAGCGTGAGAAATGAAGGAATGAAAATTTGAAAATTGATTAATTTGAAAATTTGAAGATATCATAACTTTTCAACGCTCTAAAATACAAATTATTGTAGAATACTGTGGTTGTAAAAACCAAGACAATTTCTTAACAGATTCAAAACTTCGTAGGAGTTAAACTTGTGTATAAAAGAAAATTACAAAATACAGACGGTGCAATCAGAAAGGTGATCCAAAGTAAAATTTTCATTCGCCGCAAAGTAAAACCAATAAAGAAGTGGAAATTCAAATGTGAAAACCGGAATTTAATAAGGATTGTAAAATTGATCTTCAAAAATCAAAATTGTGGAATCTCAATTTTATCGTCAGCACTTGCAGTTAGCCAGCCGCCAGTTGCCAGTTAGCCAGCAGCATTAACAACTAAAATATAAATTAAAATATGACAATCTCATCCCGTGACCGCATTTTAGCAGCAATCAACCATCAGAAACCAGACCGAATTCCGATAGATTTGGGAGCTACCCCAAGTTCGGGAATCTCGGCAATCGCCTATAGTAACCTTGTGAAACACATAGGGCAATCCGATTCACCTGTTCTTGTTTATGACGTAGTCCAACAGTTGGCTCAACCCGATTACCACATCCTGAACCGTTTTGGTGTAGATGTGCTTGACATTGGCCGGACTTTTAACGATCAGCAATCCGACTGGCAACCAACAGTCCTCGCCAATGGTGCATCGGCATTCTATCCCAAATGGTTTAATCCCAACAAATTAACAGATGGTTCGTTTGTTACCTATGACGATGATGGGAAGCGGATCTTATCCAGAATGCCAATTGGTGCCACATTTTTCGACCAGACCTATTTTCCCTATGTTGATGGTTACCCCGATTCGTATGAAAACCTGGATGCTGAAATGGGGCGTATCATGTGGGCAAGGGATGCACACAGTCCCTGGGACCATGCCTCAGATTCCGATTTCTGGCAAAAGTTGCGCGAAAACACCCTTAAACTAAGGCAAACCACCGATAAGGCCTTGCTGGTTGTTTGCGGTTGC
>CAIYPA010000483.1 GCA_903927965.1 uncultured Bacteroidia bacterium
CCCTGATGTATTGTGACAGTGCTTATTCATACATCGATAGCAACCGGTTTATCGCATTTGGCCACGTACATATCGTTCAGGGCGATACCATTCATTTGTATGGCGATAAAATGTTCTACAATGGAGACCTGCGTTTGGCCCAACTGACCAATAATGTCAAGCTGATCGATAAGTCCATCACGCTTACGACCGAGGCACTCGATTTCGATCTCAAAACCAATGTAGGGTACTACAACCACAAAGGGAAAATTATTGATACAGCAAACGTATTGACAAGCATTACCGGAAAGTATTATTCCAACGACAACATGTTTTTCTTCAAAGATTCTGTTGTTTTGACTAACAAGGACTTTATACTCCGTGCCGATACCTTGAAATACAACAGCAAGACTGAAACAGCTTTTATCGTTGGGCCCACCACCATCATAGGTACAAAAAAGGATGGAGTACTTTACAGTGAGCGCGGATGGTACAAAACCAAGCAAAACCTGGCAGAACTCTATAAAGCCTCGAAGATTACAAATAAATCGCAGGTATTGGAGGGAGATACCCTTTTCTATGACAGAGCTTCTGGAAATGGTCGTGGAAGGCATAGGGTAACCCTGACCGATACTACAAACAAGGTGGTAATCAAGGGGAAAATTGGAGTCTATAACGAGAATACAAAGAGGGCATTTGTGACAGATTCTGCAATGTTTATCCAATATGGCAAGAAGGACACCTTGTATATGCATGCCGACACTCTTTTGACAATTCCCGATACCTCAAATATTGAGCGCAAAGATGATAAATACTTCATGGCTTATAAAAACGTCAGGTTTTATAAAATTGATTTACAGGGACGTTGTGACTCCCTGGGGTACAGGATGAAAGACTCTACACTTTTGATGTTTTACGACCCTGTCCTTTGGTCGCAGCAAGACCAGATGGCCGCTGATAAAATTACATTTGTTTCAAAAAATCCAGATCCGGATATTGCCCGGCTCGAAAACAATGCCTTTATTGTGATGTGCGAGGATTCTGTTAAGTTCAATCAGATATCTGGCAAATTAATTGTCGGACAGATCTTTGACAGCAAACTCAGGGTCGCAGATGTTAATGGGAATGCGCAGACTCTCTATTATTTAAAGGATAAAAACAAATATTCGGGTATGAACAGGCTGTTGAGCAGTAAGATAAAGTTGCACCTGACCGAAAATCAGATCGACAGTATCAGGTTCTATCCCAAGCCAGAAGGCAAAACCTTTCCAATTAAAGAATTAAAAGCAGAGGATACGAAACTTGATGGATTCCGATGGAGGATCACGGAAAAACCAATCGACCAAAACGACCTCTATCCGCTTGACGAAAAGCGTAAAAAAAATGCAGGTCCCGTAATTAGGAGACCTGCATCTTCAGACTGAAAACAAATGGTTAATATTCATCCTCATTAAAGAAGAAATCGTCCTTGCTTGGGTAGTCAGGCCAGATATCTTCGATGGACTCATAAATTTCACCTTCATCTTCCATCTCCTGCAAATTTTCAATTACTTCAAGGGGCGCACCTGATCGGATGGCGAAATCGATCAACTCATCTTTGGTTGCAGGCCAGGGTGCATCTTCCAGTTTTGAGGCCAATTCTAATGTCCAGTACATATTTTCGTTAAGATTAAATGTGTTTTGCTTTGAGTGCGATTTTAGTATTTATTTTTTGAATACAAAAAGAAAGATGCGATTATTTTTACGATTTCCATGGAATTTCTTCAACCTCCATATCCTTAGCTATTTTACGCGATAAAACGTACAAATAATCCGATAATCTGTTCAGGTATTTCAGTACCTGGTCAGATACAGAAGCCTCTGATGCCAGTTTATAAACCCGCCGCTCTGCACGCCTGCAAACAGTCCGCGCAAGATGGCAATATGAGACCGCGTTATTCCCTCCCGGAAGAAGAAAATTCGACAAGGGTGGCAGGTCGTCAAGGATCAGGTCCATCTTGTTTTCAAGGAAAAGAATGTCATCGTTGCAACAGGATAGTTTTTCTGTCAGGTCAACTTTGGACGTGTCGGTAGCTAAATTTGCCCCGATTACAAATAATTTATTCTGAATTACGATTAAATCACTAATATCTTCAATATTAATATCTTGTGAACGTATTAACCCTATCCACGAATTAAGTTCATCGACAGTACCATAAGCTTCAAGACGTTGATCGTATTTTTGAACACGTGTTCCTCCGATCAATCCGGTCGTTCCATCATCACCAGTGCGGGTGTAAACTCGCATATTTTATGAATTTACAGATTAATAAATAGGATTTTCGTTTTTGTAATCAATCTCGACCTGACCGTCTTTCAACTTGATGATCCGGTGGGCATGCCTGGCGATATCTTCCTCGTGGGTGACAAGTATAATTGTATTCCCACCGGCATGGATGGCCGCAAAAAGTTTCATGATCTCTTCTGAGGTTTTTGAGTCAAGGTTACCTGTTGGTTCGTCGGCCAGCAAAATCGAAGGGGTATTGACCAAAGCCCTGGCCACGGCAACACGCTGCCGCTGCCCGCCTGAAAGTTCATTGGGGCGGTGCTCCATCCTGTCTTCCAAACCGACACTGATCAGTTTTTTTGTGGCCAATTCCAACCTTTTTTCTTTGCCGATCCCGGCATAGATCAAAGGAAGCATTACATTCTCAAGAGCGGTGTAACGGGGCAAAAGGTTAAATGTCTGAAAAACAAAACCTATCTCAGTATTCCTGATTTCGGCCAACCGGTCATCGTCGAGCATACTAACATCTTTATCGTTAAGGTGGTAATTCCCGGATGTCGGTGTATCAAGACAACCAATGATGTTCATCAAGGTTGATTTCCCCGAACCCGAAGCACCCATAATCGCCACATACTCCCCTCTAAGGATTTCAAGCGAAACCGAA
>CAIYPA010000484.1 GCA_903927965.1 uncultured Bacteroidia bacterium
CTCTACCCCATCGCGATATGCCTTATTGACAGGCGAATACGCATGGCGGAAACAGGGAACCGGTATTGCAGCCGGTAATGCCGGTTCGATTATCCGTCCCGAAAGGTTCACATTTGCCGATGTCTTCAAGAGTGCAGGTTATACCACCGGTGTTGTTGGGAAATGGCATCTGGGACTCGGTGATAAAACAGGTACACAGGATTGGAACGGCCACATCACGCCAGGTCCATCCGATATTGGTTTCGACTATTCGTTTATCCTTGCGGCTACGGGTGACCGGGTTCCATGTGTTTATGTTGAAAATGAGCGCATTGTGAACCTTGATCCCAAGGATCCGATTTCCGTTGATTATGAGAAGAATTTTGAAGGTGAACCTACCGGGAAGTTGAATCCTGAGTTGTTGAAAATGCACCCCAGTCATGGACACGATATGTCGATTGTGAATGGTATTTCGCGGATCGGGTTTATGAAAGGCGGGAAATCGGCATTGTGGATAGACGAAGAGATAGGCGACAGGATTACCGAAAAAGCGGTTTCCTTTATCAAAACAAACAAAGACAAACCTTTCTTCCTCTACTTTGCAACCCAGGATGCCCATGTTCCGCGCGTACCGGCACCCCGGTTTGTTGGCAAAAGCGGTATGGGGGCTCGTGGCGATGCGATCCTCGAATTTGACTGGTCGGTAGGCGAAGTGCTGAAAACCCTTAAAACTTTGGGTCTCGATAAAAATACAATTGTGATCCTTTCAAGCGACAATGGTCCTGTTGTTGACGACGGTTACAAAGACCGCGCAGTCGAGTTGCTTGGCAGCCATAAACCTGCCGGTGAATTCAGGGGCGGCAAATACAGCAGTTTTGAAGGCGGCACACGGGTTTCCGGGATTGTAAAATGGCCTGCCAAGGTTAAACCAGGCGTATCCGATCATTTGGTCTGTCAGGTCGATATGCTGGCCACATTTGCTTCCCTTTTAAAGGTTAAACTTCCGGTAGGTGCAGCACCCGACAGTCAGGACCAACTTTCGACATGGCTCAATACCGGTGGCAAAGGAAGGGAATATCTTGTATTACAGAATGTTAATAACAATCTTTCGATCGAAAACGGGATTTGGAAATACATCGCGCCTGGTGCAGGTCCGGCTTACGGAAAAGAGACCAATACCGAATATGGAAACTCGCAACAGAACCAGTTGTACAATTTAACGGTTGACCGTGGCGAAAAAACAAACGTCGCGACCTCTAATCCAAAAATAGTGGCCAAATTAAAGGCGAAACTGGAGGAAATAAAAGGAGCAAAATAGATTTTTCGAAATTTGAGTCTGAATTTAAATTGTAAATAAGGAATTCATCTAAAATCGGACTGATCAAGCAGTTGACCCATCAACTAAAAAAGGACAAAGACCCACGGTTTTTAGGTCGCGGTGACATTTTTGATACCTATCCCTATTCCGAAGACACCCGCAATTTTTACAACCGCTTTATGTCTGGCGAAAAGCTAAAGGCAGGTTGGATCAATCCCACCGATATTGAAAAAGCTATAATTGGGGAGTGAGGTTTGTAATAGTAATTCAGTTCTATATACCATTACCGCTTCATAGTTGTGTCCACTCCGAAAAGCCATCTTTTGCCACGAAGACACCAGGACACAAAGGCTTCACTAAGGCTATAAAATTTAACTTTCTCAAAAAAAGGTAATAATGTTTGGAAATTTTCAGGTTATTTGGGTAACTAAGGTTATTTTGGAAATTGTTTTTTAAAACCTTATTTTACAGTACTTTAACCATATAAACCAAAAATGAACACCTAGAACCTGACCTTATTCCCTTATTTTTATCACAATTTTGACCATTATCCCACATTTGCTTTGCGGCGCATTGATCGTTCACTCTCCCAACAACTTTCTTATTGCGCCGCTGGTTGATGGGTTAATCATCTATAATAATTTCACTCCTGCGGAGTTTTTTAAAATGCAAAGACATGATATTTAATTCATTATATTGTTCTACTTTGGAATCGGTTTAAAATCCTACCTCGGTCAATCCCCTGAAAGGGGAAAAACGTGAATAACCCAGGGTAAGCGGTCCAGAACCAAAGCCACGTTAAAGCTCAAAAGATCCTTGTACTCATCCAAAAATCGCGACCTATTCCAGTACGGTTCTTTCCGGTAAAAATCAGATTAAACGGCAAACAGTGCATTCCCAAAATTTCTTGGTTTTTCTCAAATCCCAAATCATTTGTTTTCAGGCAACTTTAATACCTGACCTGCCAAAATCCTGGTCGCAAAAGTCGCAAAAGCAACCACCGTGATCGAACTGATGGGCATCAGGACGGCTGCCACAACTGGTGAAAGGTGTCCCGTAAGGGCAATGATCAAGCCTATGATATTGTAAAAAAATGAGATCGCAAAACTCATCTTGACCACATTAATCGACTTGCGCGCAAAACAGATAAAATCGGGCAACCTGTAAAATTGGGAGGCCTCCACAATGGCATCCCCGGCAGGGGAAAAATGGTAAATATCGTCCGCGATCGAAAGAGCCACATCACTCTGCATAAATGCCCCGGCATCGTTTAACCCATCACCTGTCATCATCACATTATGGCCTTGCTCCCTTAAACGGGTAATAAACTCCATCTTGTTCTGGGGCAACTGATTAAAAAATATCTTATGCACCCCAAAATGGCTTTCAAGATATTCCCTTTCCGCATCGTTATCGCCAGATAATAAATACAGGTCAAATTGCTGGTTCAATTGCCTGATCACCACATCAAATCCCGGACGATATTGGTTGCTAATCCGATAAAACCCTTTATATTGCTCATTGATAGATACATAAATTTTAGAGTCTGAACTTGTCTGTTGATCCGTCATTTCTCCTGCAAATTCGAGTGAACCCAGTTTTATTGAATCTCCATCCACAGTTGCAAAAATCCCTTTGCCGGACATTTCAATATATCCTTGTGTTGCCAAGGACTGAATACCATCCATATACCGGTCCATAGCTTGACTTAATGGATGTGTCGATTGTCTGATAATTGATTTGATTTCTTGTATTTCACGATCAATTAATGGATTACCAATGAATTCCACGTTATTTTCATCAGGTTTAGTCAATGTGCCAGTCTTGTCAAAAACGATGGTGTCGATCCTGGCAAGCTTTTCGATCACCCTGATATTTTTGAGATACATCCCTTTCGTGCCCAAAATTCGCATCGCCGTACCCAACGTAAACGGTAACGACATCGCCAAAGCACAAGGGCAGGCAACAATTAGGACAGATGTAAGTACGAGTATTGCCGAGTGAAAATCCCCTTTGGTAAGCCAGAAACCAAATCCCAAAATGGCGATCACTATAATAATGATTGTAAAATAAACGCTTACCTTATCTGTCAGGCTTGTTAAAGAGCGGTGGTCCTCCTGCCTGTTCTCCTTTTGGTTCCAGAGCTGGGTCAGGTGGCTTTGTTTTACCTCACGTTCAACTTTAATCATTATCGCACCTCCGGTTTGTGTCCCACCTGCATAGATCAGGTCTCCTGGCATTTTTCGGATAGGGACGGATTCGCCGGTAACAAAGCTGTAATCGATCAATGCTGTTCCATCCAACAAAATACTGTCGGCTGGGATCAGCTCCTTGCTCCTGATCAGCAATGCATCGCCAACTACAATTTCTTCGAGCAGCTTGCTTTGCTGGATTCCATCTTCAATTTTGGTGACCGCTATGGGGAAATATGATTTGTAGTCCCTGTCGAATGAAAGCGATTGGTAGGTCTTGCCCTGATACCACTTCCCAAGCAAAAGGAAGAAAAGGAAACCTGAAAGGGTATCGGAATAACCCGGGCCACGCAAAGTCAAAACTTCAAAACCCGTCACAAAAAACAGAGCCAGAATACCAAGTGCAATAGGTAAATCAATGTTGATCAACCCTTTCCTTAGATTTTTCCAGGCTGAGATGATGTAATCGCTTCCACTGTAAAAAACCAAAGGAATGATCAGGATAAAGCCAAGATAATAGAGAAAGTTGCCCAATGAATCGCCCAAAGGCTTACCATTGAAATATTCGGGCAAACTATAAAGCATCACATTCCCAAAAATAAACCCAGCTACGCCGATTTTATACATCAACTTGCGGTCGATTGCCTGTATATCCTTCTTATCCAATGTTTTCAGGGAAATATCCGGAATATAATGGATTGAGGCCAACAATTCGACCACCTGCCGGATAGAGATTTTAGCAGGATCAAAACTGATTGTCAGTTCCTTTCTCACAAAATTTACAAACGATTGCTGGATCCCACTGTTCAACCGGTTCAGATGTTCAAGTAACCAGATGCACGAAGCACAATGGATAGACGGGATATAAAAAGTGGTCCTGGCAGTATCCCCTTCAATAAACTCATACATCTTTTGCCTGACCTCTTCCTTGTCAAGAAAGGCATATTTTGATTCGTACCCCTGTTCCTGGATCTTTATTCCTGGGGTAGTCTCGATTGAATAATATTGATAGAGCTTGTTTTCGTTGAGCAGTTGATAGACCTGTTTGCAACCCGAGCAGCAAAACAAATGCTGGTTATAGTTTATCGGACTCTTACCACAATCGGCACCACAATGTAAACAGGTATTCCCAGACATCAAATATTCGATATTAACTATTTATTTTTAATCTACTGTATTACAATATATTGCCCAAATATTTCAATGCATTTCCATTTATTTCTATAAACTTCAATGTATTTCCACATATTTCAATCTACATCAATGTTTTACTGTCACTTAACAATCAAAGTATCAGTCTGGCAACATGACCGTTTTACCGCTTCAGCAGGATTGGCCAACTCTGTCTTCATCATATGGGAAGATGGGGTCAGCTTCTCGGCAGGTGGGCTTAAGAACGGTATTCCCAGGCTTAGTCCCCTAAAAATAAAAATAATGCCAATGATAACAACCACATAAGGGACTACTTTTGACATTTTTTTACGGACTGCAAGGCTGATCATGTTCCCGATTCCCGACACAAGCAACATCATTGGAAGTGTTCCCAAACCAAAAAAGACCATAAACAGGATCCCAAGCAAGACACTTCCTGCACCAATCGCTCCGGCAATAGCCAAATAAACCAGACCGCATGGCAATAACCCATTTAACAATCCAATCAAAAAAAGCCCATTATATGACCTGACCCTGAATAACTGTTGGATTGACCTACGCAATGGTCCGGTAAAAAACTCAAAATTTATAGGAATCCTATTACGGAACAGAAATGGAAGTGTTACTGAAATGATCATCAAGCTACCCATAATGATCGAAACTGACTGTTGAAAACCGAGAAAATGAAATCCCTGTCCGATCAACCCAAAAAAGGCGCCCATAATACCATAGGTAAAAGTCCTCCCCAGATTGTAAAGCAAACCGCCAATTGTTTTCTGAAGAAAATTATGTCCACGTAATGGAAGGCTGATTGCAATAGGTCCGCACATTCCCACGCAATGAAAACTTCCCATTAAACCCAGCACAAAAGCGGTATATAAAATTTCCATTTCGACTGTTGTGAGATCCGTTATTCGACAAAGAATTCCTTTTCTACCATAAATATATCCTGATTATTGACCCATTGGAATTTAACTTTGTACCGACCTTTCTGTATTCCTGATTTTACGATTGGAATGGAATCCGATTTGAGGGTCATCTTGTATTCAAGGTCAAACCGTTTGTCGGAAGGCCTGAAAAAATAGATATTCATCGTATCTGTCATCATATCAATGGACTTAGAAAACCTGGCAATCAAAAGGTCATTCTGGTTCACAAGATGAATACTATCATTGTAAAGAATTGATCTGCTGTTAATTTCCATCTGATGGGTATAATCTGCCCCCTTCTCGTAATAATCGTTGGTTACCAGATCGTTGTTCTGCCTCAATGAAAAGATGACAAAAGAGATTCCCAACGAGACAAAAACCACGAAAAACAGAAATATGCCCTGTCCCCAATTCAGTTTCATTTGTTTGATATTTTGTTTTTGCAGTATCTAAATAAATTCATTGTTCAAAGTCGGATCATTTGACCGGACCGATAAAATTGGTGGAATAGACCTCAAGTAATGTTTCCCCCTCATAAATTCCGATTTCAATATTGGTGCTTTTCCCGGTTAAGTCATTCCGATTCAAATTGACGATCAATATACTTTCAAGCATCCCTTGTTTTTTAAGACTGGTTTGCCCGGTTGCCAATTGCAATCTGCCCGACTTTGGGGAAACCACCTTTAATACAAGATTTTTATCCGTCTCGGTCTTATTGATAATTTTAACCTGATAAAGATTTGAATAGGTAACCGAATCCACCTGCTGATAGATCGAGCCTGGAACACGCAACATGGTTGTTTCAAGTGGCTTTCGATTGGATACCGTAACGCCCAAAGCAACAATTAAGATCAACAAAACTGCTGAATAGGCATATGTCCTGCCATTAAAGATCGAACGTTTACCAGTTTCAACGCCTAGGACAGAATCAAACCTGATCAGATTTTCGGGTTTATGAATCTTCTTCATTACCAGGTTGCACTCATCGATACAAGCTGTACAGTTGATGCACTCCAACTGACTACCATTTTTTATATCAATACCTGTAGGACAAACAGTTATACATTGATGACAATTAATACAGTCGCCTGAATTTTTTGCTCCTCGTGGCTCACCCCTCTTGTAATCGTAAATAATCCCGATTGTCCGTGAATCGAGCAGGGCACCCTGAATCCTACCATAAGGACAAATCATCGTACAGACTTGCTCCCTGAAAAATGCATAAATCCAATAATAAAACAACGACAATGCAATCATGGCCACGAAACCAAACCAATTCTCCGAAATGGGAGACGTTACAATCTCATATAAACGTGCAGGCCCAACAATCCAATTCAGGAAGATATTGGTAATCAGAATGGAAACAAGTAAAAATGAGGCATGTTTGCCAATTTTCAGCCAAAAGTTGGATGATGCTTGTTCATTTTTAGGCTTGTGATTTCGATAGTTTCCTTCAAAAAGATATTCAATACGGCGATAAATCATTTCCAGGAATACCGTCTGAGGACATGCCCATCCACACCACAAACGACCATAGATAACCGTAAAAAGGACAATAAAGACAACCGTAACTGCCATGATCAAGGCGAGAAGGTAGGAATCCTGTGCCCAGATCATCTGACCGAAAATTGAAAATTTCCGGTTGGCGATATCAAACAACATCAATGGGTTTCCGTTGATTTTGATAAACGGAGCCAGTACTAGAAAAGAAATAGCCAACCAGCCGACTATGGTCCTACGGACATACCATTTCCCTTTCGGCTGTTTGGCATAAATCCACTTTCGCTTGCCGTCTTCATCAATATTGACCGGACGGTCGCGAAAACTGGATGGAGATTCAAGTTCCATAATAAAAAGTCTTAATGACAGAGCAGCGTTTATGGTTTACATTCAACACCTTGAGGTGCTTTTGCATTAGGTGGATTACTTCCTACCAAACCTTCTTTAACATAGAATGAAATATTCTTAATTTGTTCCGGGTTCATCATCGTTTTAAATGGTGTCATCCCTTTTTCAGGTTTGCCCTCAGTAATAATCGCAATCATATTTTCCTGGGTACAACCGTTTATCCAATAATTATCGGTTAAATTAGGTCCGATATTATTCCCTTCACCTTTCATGCCATGACAGGCAATACAACCCTTTTGAACAAATAGTTTTGCCCCGGCAGCCAGAATTTCTTCCTTAGTCAAAACGACAACCCCTCCGGCATTTTGGATTTTCTGCCTTCTGTCCATTTCGGCGGCAGCGACCTTGCTCTTGTATTCGCTTGTCTGGTCATTGCCATTGTTGGGATATCCAAAATAATGGATCGCATAGAAAAGCGAAAAACCGTAGGTCAACAATAAAACAAGCAAAATCCAATTTGGGGCAGGATTATTTAACTCTTTGATACCATCGGAATCGCTTCCATCGTGCAACAGTTCTTCATCAGAATGATCGGCGATATTTTTATTTTCTTCTGTCATAACAAAAAAGGTTATTGTTATTTAATTTCATTTGGTTCATTATTGTCGTCGTCAAGAATTGAGCTTTTATATTCGATCAGGTCCTTTCCAGGGATTTTAACAGCCCGATAAACCATCACTATAAACAGCCCGATAAATATAAATATACCAACGATATAAAAGTACTCGATACCCTCAACACCATTAAGTACATTGCTTACAAAATTCATGACCTATCTTTTAAATGATCATTTTTTCTGACCGGCTGGCGAAATATCCCTACCCAGTTTATGCAGGTAGGCAATTACCGCAATAATTTCCTTATCAGGTTCAACAACAACCCCGGAAACTTTTAATTCGTCCACAATCTTTTGTGCCTGAGTCTTATAATCTGCAATAGCTTTTTGATCATAACCTTCCGGATACGGAACACCGACCATTTGCATGACCCTGATTTTTACTGGAAGCTGAGTCAGGTCCACACTCTTCTTTGCAAACCAAGGGTAGGCTGGCATAATTGTTTGTGGATTGATTTCCAATGGTTTTGTAAAGTGGTTGTAATGCCAGATTGCTGTTTTATAAGTTGAGCTTCCAATATACCCGGCACGAGCTAAATCCGGTCCTGTACGGCGCGAGCCCCATTGGAATGGATGGTCGTAAACAAACTCACCGATTTTGGAATATTCACCATAACGGTCGGTTTCATATCTCAGAGGCCTAACCTGCTGCGAATGACAATTATAACATCCGTTGCTGATGTAGATGTCACGTCCGGACAACTCAAGTGGCGTATAAGGGGTAACAGAAGCGATTTTCGGTATATTGGATTCCACCTTTAACATAGGGATAATTTCGACTGCTCCACCAATGGCAAGGGCAATGAAAACCAAAACCGCAAATTGGACACCCCTTCTTTCGATCCAGCGGTGGAAAGATTCACCGGCTTTACGTGCAGAAGAATCGGTAAGAACCGGTGCTTCGGTTTCTTCATCAGCCACCATACTTCCGGCATTTACAGTTTTAATGATGTTATAGAAAAACAAGAGGAATCCCACAAGATATAGTGCTCCACCTACAATCCTGAAATGGTACATCGGAAGAATCTGTGTAGTCGTTTCAAGAAAATTTGGATAAGCCAGCAATCCATCAGGGGTATATTCGCGCAACATCAGCCATTGGGTAATACCTGCCCAATAAAGCGGTATAGCATACAACAAAATGCCAAGTGTGGCTAACCAGAAATGGGTATTCGACAGTTTTTTGGAATACAAGGGTACGCTGAAAAGTTTAGGAACCAGCCAATAGAACATACCAAAGATCAATCCTCCATTCCATGCCATCCCTGCGATGTGGGTATGGGCTATTGTCCAATCTGAAAAGTGGCTGATCGCATTGACACTTTTCAGCGACATCATTGGCCCCTCGAAAGTGGACATTCCATAAGCTGTTATGGCAATAACAATAAACTTCAGATCAGCATTATCACGAACTTTGTCCCATGCGCCACGAAGTGTCAGCAGTCCATTGATCATACCACCCCATGATGGGGCGATCAACATAACCGAAAAGGTTACTCCCAAAGCCTGAACCCAATCAGGTAATGCCTGATACAACAAATGGTGTGGACCCGACCACATGTAGAGAAAGATCAAAGTCCAGAAATGGACAATAGAAAGTTGATAAGAGTAAATGGGACGGTTGGCAGATTTTGGAAGATAATAATACATCAAGCCAAGCCATGGTGTTGTAAGGAAAAATGCCACTGCATTATGCCCATACCACCACTGAACAACGGCATCCTGTGCTCCTGCATAAACCGGATAACTTTTAAGCAGGGAGAAGGGAATCTCAATACTGTTCACAATATGCAAAACTGCAACACCCAAAAAAGTAGCCAGATACCACCAAACAGAAACGTAAATATGCTTCACCCTTCGTAGCAAAATGGTTCCGATCATATTTACACCAAAAGCCACCCATACAAGAGCGATCATAATGTCGATCGGCCACTCCAGTTCTGCATATTCCTTGCCAGTGGTATAACCACCTAATAAGGTCAACGCGGCACAAAGTATAATGAACTGCCATCCCCAGAAATGGAATTTACTTAACACATCATTAAAAAGCCTCGCTTTCAAAATCCTCTGCAGCGAATAATAGGTGCCTGCAAACATGGCATTCCCGATAAAAGCAAAGATAACTGCGTTGGTGTGCAATGGACGGGTCCTGCCAAAGGAAGTATATTCCAAACCAAAATTCAAAGCCGGAAATGCCATTTGCAAAGAGATTACTAAACCAACCAATATTGCAACAGCCCCCCATACCATTGTGGCCAATATAAAATACTTCACCGTTTTGTTGTCGTACCTGAAATGCTGAATTTCCATATTACGTGTGTTTGATTAGCTTGATACCTTCTGATTATATGATTATTATCGATTCATTGATTCTTGCATCTTTTTTCCTGCTTCAAAAGTATAAATTTCACAATAGTTTCAATACATTTTATGAATTTTTGATCACCTCTTTTGTATCGGATTTCAATTCTGATTGCTGCTGGTCGTTTGATAGGATTACATCGTCATCAAACAAGATTCTTACAGAGGGTGTATAAATATCGTCGTACTGCCCCTTTTTCACTGCCCATACAAACAAAAACAAGAACACTAGGGCAGCCAATAAACTCACTCCTATCAATAAAAACATGATATTCATTGCTTCCGACTTTTGTTTGTAAAGATAATTTTATGATTCAAATAGTGAATAGCTTTTACAAGATTACCATTAAAATTTCTTTTGACGCTTTTTACTAAGTACAACTTTTGGGGATTTTTGTTCAGAAAATTGGCGCAATCAACCAAATTTAGACAAATTCCAAATAATTGTCATCAGTCCAGAAAAATTACTATTTAGGTTAATATATCATCTAAAGAATGCTAAAATAGTATTAGTATTATTTCATTATTGATAGTAGATAAAACAAATTAATTTCATAATATCGTCCATTCAAATTGATTACAAAAACTAAACTATCAATATGTATAAAAATCAGTCTCTTTTTTTATGGTTATGTCTTTTGATGTCTTCCTTTGGAGCTGTTCATGCAAAAAATGGTTCGGCATTTGGCAAATATCACAACAACACAGAAGTTCAGCAGATATTAAAGGACATGCAGCAAAGCCATCCGGATTTGATCCGGTTGCACACGATTGCAACAAGTCCTGGTGGGGAATCCATCGTTGTTCTTGAAATTGGGAAGAATTCTGCCACATCCCCAGCCATTTTCGTAGGTGCAAATTTCGAGGGAAATATCCCATTGGCCACAGAAGGTGCCCTCTCTTTTGCCAAAATGGTGATCGATTCATCGAAATATACCCTGGGTTTAAAATGGTTTATTATGCCGCTGCCCAATCCTGATGCCTCAAAAGGTTATTTCTCAGACAAAAAATATGAACGGTCCGTCAATGATTTTTCCATCAACAACGATATGGATGAAGCAGTCAATGAGGATGGGTTCGAAGATCTCAACTGTGACGGATTGATTACGCAAATGCGGGTGAAAGACCTGACAGGCACTTATGTCATCTCCAAAATTGACCCTCGGATTATGGTTCAGGCAGATGCAAAAAAAGGTGAACGCGGTATTTACAAGATTTATTCAGAAGGCATCGACAATGATGGGGACGGTGAATACAACGAAGATGGAGAAGGTGGAATAAATGTTGGGATTGGTTTCCCGCACCTTTTCCCTAAAAATAAAAAAGAGGCAGGCTTATGGCCTGGGCAAACTCCTGAGGTTTATGGAATTATGAAATTTATTTACGACCATCCCAATATTACTATGGCCTATACCCTTGGAAGTTCAAATTTCTGTCTGAACCCACCCAAATCAGGTAGGAAAAGCAGTATAAATTCTGAGAGCATACAAATTCCGAACCGGTATGCCAACATGTTGGGTGCAGATCCGTCCAAAACTTACAAAATGGATGATATAATTGAAATGGTAAAAACACGTTTCCCAAATAACAAAGAGGTTACATCTTCATATGTTTCCAATTTGTTGGGTCTAGGACAAGCTGTAAATCCATTGGAAGATGACTTGAAGTTTTACTCAAAACTTTCTGAAGACTACAAAAAATACCTGAAAAACAAACATTTTTCAATTGAAAGGTTGGATCCACCTCAGGATAAGGATGGTTCATTTGAACTTTGGGCTTATTATCACCTTGGCATTCCATCCTTTAGTATGAACCTGTTCACAGTTCCCAAAGAAAAGGGAAAGGAGGAAAAGTCAAAAGAAGAAAGCAAAGCTGAAAAAGGGGATGTTTTAAATGAAAAGGAGAAAGCACTTCTTGCTTATTCCGATAAGGAATTTGGCGGCAAGGGGTTTGTTCAGTGGGGAAAATACAATCACCCTACACTTGGCGAAGTTGAAATTGGTGGTTTTGTCCCTTATCTGGAGTCAACACCAAAACCAGAAAGAATAGATTCGCTTTTAACAATACAATTGCCTTGGCTGCTTGAATTAAGTAAAAACTTACCCGACATTTCTCTCGCAGACCATAAAATTACAGATCTGGGATCAGGTATTTGCCGTCTTGAACTCTTTATTGAGAACAAAGGAACTTTTCCATATCCAATTGCAATTGGTGAACTTAACAAACAACCTGCGCCCATTGTGATCGTTTTGAATGGTGAAGTGGAATTGCTCCAGGGGTTAAAACGGACACCTTTGGGAACCATTGGCGGAAATCAGATAAAAAAATTGACATGGTTATTGAAAACAGAAAAGAAACCAACCATTTCGGTTACTTTGGAATCCATCGTTTTCGGTTCAAAAGTGAAGCAAATTAATATCGGAGGAAAATTATGAAACACATTATATTGCTATTTGGTTTGTTCTTAGTTGCCACAATTGCGTTTTCGGCAGATAAAGGGAAAATTGAAATCCCATTGCGTTTCGACAGGTATTACAATTACCAGGAGGTCATTGAAGCATTGAATGTTCTTCATAAAGCTTTTCCCGAATTGACAAAACTTCAATTGGTGGGAAAGAGTGAAGAGGGACGAGAAATTTATGCCCTGATTATCAATAATCCGAAAACCGGGGGTGAGCTTTCAAAACCAGGGGTCTATCTTGACGGAAACATTCATGGAAACGAAATCCAGGCAGGCGAGGTTTGCTTATATTATGCCAATATGTTGCTAACCAAATATGGTGAAAATGAACAAATAACCAAGGCAGTCGATAAAAACGTCCATTTTATCATTCCTGTCGTAAATGTGGATGGCAGGTACCATTTTTTTGTGGACGCCAATACCCCTAGCTCCGGCCGCAGTATCCGCGTTCCGAAAGATGATGACGGCGATGGCCTGATTGACGAAGACGGACCAGAGGATCTTGATGGTGATGGTAGTATAACCCAAATGAGGATCAAGGATACGCTTGGTATCTACAAATCAGATCCAATAGACAAACGGATCATGGTTAGGATCAAACCAGGCGAAAAAGGGGAATATTCGTTGCTTGGCTCAGAAGGTATTGACAATGACAACGATGGCCAATTAAATGAAGATGCCGAAGGGTATCTGGATGCAAATCGGAATTGGGGTTATAGCTGGATGCCAAACTATGTTCAAAGTGGTGCCGGTAATTTTCCCCTCTCGGGAGTTGGCATCAAGGCCATCAGCGATTTCGTTTATGCACACCCCAATATAATAGTTGGATTCGCGTTTCATAATTCGGGTGGGATGTGGCTTCGGGTCCCTTCCGAAAAATCAATTGTAGTTGATCCTGCCGATATTGCAGCTTATGATGTAATCGGAAAAGAAGCCTTAAAGATAACGCCGGGATATGTTTATCAACCATCCTATGATCTTTATGCTACATATGGTGATTTCGACTCACACTTATTTTTTATTAATGGTGTATTTTCCTTTACCGGAGAACTCTTTCAACGCGAACAGGAGACCTATCGGACCAACATAAATAAACCGACTCAAGTTTCAGAAGAAGGAGAATTTACAAGAGGATCACCCCCAGAAGTGTCACGTGAACAGCTCAAGTTTAACGACAATGTTGCTCAGGGAGAACTTTACAAAGATTGGAAAAAGTTTAAACATCCAACTTATGGGGATATCGAAATAGGAGGATGGGTAAAAATGTCATCACGCCTCCCGCACCCATTTATGTTGCCTGAATTGGTTCATCGAAATGCCTCAGTTGTCCTCCTTGCTGCAGGAAATACCCCGGATATTGCCATGGATGTATTTGATAAAAAGGAAATTGGTAAAAACCTTTATCAGGTCAGGGTTCGTCTTCAAAATAAAAAGGGGTTGCCTACAATGTCGGCGTATGCAGTTAAATCAAAACTCTATCCTCAGGATATTTTAAAAGTCACGGGTGGAAAAGTAGTAGCTGGTGGAGTATTAACAGACTATAGGTTGAATAAAGTCTCCTACAAAGAGAAAAAACCGGAGATTCAGTTTTTATCTGTCCCTGGTTACGGAATCGCAGAATTTCAGTTTCTGATTGAAGGAAAAGGAGAGGTTACTTTTATTTATGAATCTCAAAAAGCTCAGGGAAGGACCGTAAAAATTAATCTTTAGTCAATCATTGTAATATTGCCCGATAGTGTATTGAGCTTAAGTTAATTTGTCATCTATTTCACATACAATATGATACGCAAATTGTTGAGGATTTGGATTACAATTGTGATGGTTGTTTTGTGTGCATTGCCAAAAATTGATGCCCAAAACAATGTTATCTTTAAGTTCGATAGTAACAAGGAAGTTTCTGGAAAGAAAATAGCGATTAAAGATATTTCACAAGGCATCCCTCGGAATTGGGATACATACAATTATGTGGTTATTGAGTTCAAATCTTCTACTTCACAGCGTTTTCAATTGGGGTTTACGACAGAAAGCGGCTACAATGAACTTCGTATAATGAGCTATTGTCCAAATGGTTGGAATAAACTTGCGATCCCATTAAGATTTTTCAGGTCCTTACCTGATGCAGCCCTGGACCTGGCGGCCACTTATAATCAGGCACGTTATACTGGATGGATCAACCTCGGTGGCAAACGGGGACCTTTAAAGGGAATTGATACAATAGGGATCCGAATGAATTCTCCCATAAATAATCCGGTAATAGAACTTCGTTCCATTAAACTCTCAGTCGAAGATCCAGGAGATGTTTATTTGGGTGATCAACCTTTGGTTGATGAATTTGGACAATGGAACTTGGGCGATTTTGAAGGGAAAATAAAATCCATTGAGCAACTCCGTAAAGAATGGGACATTGAAGAGAAGGAAACCGTGTCGGTAAAAGATTATAACTACTCCAAATTCGGAGGTTACCTTCAGGCTAGGGTGAAATCGACCGGGTTTTTCAGGACAGAAAAGATCGACGGTCGCTGGTGGTTTGTCGATCCGGAAGGTTATCTGTTTCTTTCTGTTGGTGTTGACTGTATAAACCCGGGTGGTGGAGGTAATGCAATCAACATCGATAAACGGAGAAATTTATATAAAGAGTTACCTCCAATCGGACTCGGAAGCAATCCGGAACGGCCAAATGTGGCATCCTTCGGAACATGGAATCTTTTCAAGCGATACGGAAAGGAGTATCCTGAAAAATCAGGAAATCTCGTTATTAAACGAATGGACAAATGGGGGCTCAATACAATCGCCAACTGGTCCAGTCAGGATATAACCGGACTGAACAGAAAAGCCTTTATGCTTCAGCTAAAGGGGCTTGGGATCGAAGATGGGATTATGGGACTACCGGATGTGTATGCCAGCGATTTTATCAAAAAGGTTGATGCAGCATGTAAATCATTTGTGACACCTTACAAAGAAAATCCTTGGATTATCGGTTATTTTACCGGAAATGAACCTTCGTGGTTAGGGCAGGAAGAACGATTAAGTAAAATGATTCTTGACGGTCCAGACAAACCGATTAAAAACGAATTGAAAAAATTTTTAGCCAGCAGGGATACTCCTGAACGCCGGAAACAATTTATTTTTGATACGTTTCGGATCTTTCTGAAGACAGTGGACACATCTGTAAAGAAATATGACCCGAATCATCTGAATCTGGGGATGCGTTTTGGACATGTTCCTGGTAAGGAAATACTTGAAATCTGTAAAGACATCTTTGATGTATTCAGTTTTAATTGTTATGATTTATCTCCTAAAAAAGAGTTGATGGATGAAGTCCTTAATGGAACAGGGTTGCCAATGATCATTGGAGAATTCCATTTTGGAACCGTTGACCGTGGAATGGCTCAATCGTTATGGCAGGTCAATTCACAGCAAGAGAGAGGGATTGCTTATAGCTACTATACTGAACGTGCCTACTCACATCCCGGACTGATCGGTACAGCATATTTTCAGTGGACGGATCAGGACTTTACAGGTCGCCGTGATGGTGAGAATTACAATTGTGGCCTCGTAGATGTTACTGATCGACCATATCCTTACCAAGTAAATGCCATGATGGAAACAGCATCACGGTTATATGATATTCATCTTGGAAAAACTGAACCCACAGAATCAAAACCCATCAAACCTCGCGGTTATGGCGTATTTCCTGATTTATGGAAATAATCTGTGCGACCTTGATCTTCAGTCAGTCAGTTGTTTTTCATCAACCATTTTGCAATGCTTGATGAGATATTCGAACCTTCAATATCCTCAGTCCATTGGTACGGGCCAATTGGATTTAGTGCATCAAAAAACCATTCCTCATTTTTGGTAACAATGAAATCGAATATGCCATGTGTCAGATTTAATTCCGTCATTATTTCAATGGCTCTCTTTTTCATTGAAGCAGGAGGTTGAATAATTGGTGAATCTACCTGTTGCAATTCAGGATTCTTCCCTTCACTATTGCTATTAACTTTTATTTTCCCTACGAAGTACTCCTTTCCAACAATGGTACATCTCACTTGATAAGCGGCACCTGAAACGATACATTTCGAATCGGAAATTTCATTCGATAGGACTGTTTCAAACTTATCGCCACATTTTGAGCAACATTTGCCTTCCGATTTTACTGTACAATTTTGGCTCATTAACTTTAAAATCCGGTCGCGCTTATACTCAAAAAAACTATTGAGATAGTTAATGTCATTTGAACAGATGAATGACGGCCACTTTAAACCTACATTTTTCGAAATTGTAAATTGCCGAAAATGGTTATCTGTGTAAAATTCAGTATTGAAATTCAACCATTTTGTGGATTTCAGGGATGAAAAGAGTCCTTCCAGTGTCCGGTTACATTTCTCCTTCCAATTCACATAGTCATCATATAGTCTCCAATTATTTTTTTCAAATTGCTCTATTCTTGAACTCCTATTCCAAACAGCCTCAATTTCCTTAGTCGAAAAATGACAATTAGGTCCTTCAATTTTTAGTGAATCTTCCTCATATCTAACCAAAGTACAAAGCAAAGAATCGGCATCAAGGTTTAACCGTGAATAGGTAGCTGAATTTATTTGCAAAATAGATTCAACCTGATCAGCATGTTTATCATTGATGTCAGATATAATCAATATCATCTTTAAAA
>CAIYPA010000485.1 GCA_903927965.1 uncultured Bacteroidia bacterium
GGGAAAGACTTTTTGTAATGTTTACATTGCCAATTGTATCGCCGAAAATAATGCGGGTTGTCCGGTTGTCAAAAACAACCATTCTGGTAATGGGATCCTGATCGGGGGTGTCACTAACGGGATGATCGAATATTGTGAGGCCATGAACAACGGATGGGACATGCCCCGCGATGGGAACGGTCCGGTAGGGATTTGGGCCTATCAGAGCGACAGCATCACCATACAATATTGTTACTCCCATCACAACAAAACTTCGGCAAAAGGAAAGGATGGCGGAGGCTTTGATTTTGACGGTGGGATCACCAATTCGGTCATGCAATACAATTATTCGGCCCACAACGAAGGGGCTGGCTATGGGATTTTTCAATATGCAGGGGCAACAGCATGGGCTAACAACACAATCCGTTACAACGCAAGCTACAATGATGGTTCAAAAAACGGGAAATGTGGTATCCTGATGTGGTGCGATCCTTCTGCTGTTCCCATGAAAGGTTTCAAAGCCTATAACAATACAATCGTCAATGATCAAGGCTATTGCGTCAACTTCGAACCGGGAAACTATCCCGATTTTATTTTTGAAAATAATCGTTTCTCATTAACGGTACCAAGCGAACGCTTTATAGGTGGGTCGTTTACAGGGGCAATCTTCAGGAATAATTTTTATTGGTCAAATCAGGCTAAAGAACCTGAAAAATTTAATTAATCAGTTTTTGAAAAAATTCAGTCTTTAATTTACCATTTTCTCCGTCTCGGTACCTGACAACCATTCTTCCGTTTTGAATCATTATTTTGTTTGTACCAAGTTGTTGATATATAAGATCTTTAAAATTTGAATCAATTGTTATATCAATTAGGGAGGATATTACCATTTTCCTAGGAATAATTTTTAATTCACGTCCTTTTATTGCAAAAGCAATACTGTCAGTTACTTGTCCGGAATACTGGATCTCGCCGATTGAATCAGTCACAAAAGATCTTTTTATTCCATTGTGAAAAATTGCCACATTTAACCCTGAAATGCCTTTAAAACTCTCATTGATGTTGATTAGGTTATTCAGGTTCTTTTTATTTATTGACTCAAAAACATGAGTGACCTTAATTGTATCAGGAATTGAATCCGGGGTTAAAACTAAAAAGTCATGCAGGATTTTCCATTTTCCATGAGTTGAATCCCATTGTGTGTCATCCCTATATTCAAAGGTATAAGAGCTGTCACTTTTTAATTCAATTAAGTTCTGGAAATGACATCTCCAATACATATCATAGCAAAGCTGATATTTACCAAAGTCTATCGGTTGGCAATAAATAGACCTTGTGAAAAGCAAAAATATTAAAGAACAAAAAATTCTTGTTTTCACATCAGAACGAATTTTTCAAATATAATAAGTTGATATGAACAATATTTAAACACGTCTTGAATTATCACTTACACAATATTTTAGCAACGGTCATTTTTGGATTGGCCTGAACAGCTGAAATTACCTTCAGCAATTGCTCACCAATGCCGATTTTGTATCCGGATGAGAACAGGTAAACGTTCCCAGCTCCATCGCAAAACAACACAAGCGGCAGTTTATCTTTCAGACCTTCGCCATAAACAACAGAAATAGATTTTAGTATATTGTCATCCAGGTCGATCCCTGTTTCCATTTTCGCTGGAAGCTGATAGGTTTTCAAGACTCCGGCCTGTCCTGCTTTTTCGGCAGGAATCGCAAAAACAAATTGACCGCCCCATTTATTGAAATGATCGACATACGGCCCCAAATCGTTGAGGATGTGTTTAGAGGGTTCCTTGTCGGGATCGAGCAACACAAGAACCGAATAGTTGCCGTTTACAAGGGATAAGAGGCTTGCTGGTTTTGCAGCACCTGTTTTTTGAAGGTTCAATTTTGTCATATCCAACTTGCCAGAAGGTTTGAGCTCGCCCGATTGTTTGCGAAGTTCTACGGGCATAGTGGTTAATTTCCCTTTTTCAATGGCAAAGAAGGTCATCTGGCTCAACACCGACCCATCTTCGAGACGGTTTCCGGTGACCAGTGCATATTGGCCAACTTCCAATGATACAGGCTGATCCGAATTGTTGATTTTTTGACCTTCCGGGAAATCAAGTGTCCGGTAAAATCCATCCCTCAGGATTCCAATGGTATAATGCAATGAATACTGAGGCACAACCGGATTGTTTTTTTCGGTTAGTTTCAGCAAGCCCTTCTCAGGTTGGGTCGCCATGGCCAGATCGAAACTTGCACGGATCCATTCGCCATTCTTGTTGTACTCGGGGATCCGGGTTTCAGGATTGAGGCGTGCTGGAATCCCAAACGAACGGCAGGATGCCACAAAGAAAATATCCCTCGAATCAGGGTCGGCAACCCTAAGATTGTAAACCCCAATCGGTGTAAGTGGAGCCCGTGAATGTTTGTTGGCTATCGTATTGATTGTAATGTTTTTACGGATCCAATCGGTCAAAACCGAAACATCGGTATGTGCCGCTTTTTCCATCTCAGCTCCAAAAGCCGACCGCAAAAAACCGCGCCATGAACTCAGGTTTTCGAGTGCAATGCGTGGGTTAAGGACATACTTCGTAAATAATTCCTTATCAGTCACCAAATTTTTCGAGCCTGCCTCCTGCGTGCTTACGAGATGGTCGGTCAGCATCGATTCCGGTGCATCACTTAAATCTTTATCTGCCAGTTGACTGGCCATCGAAAGAACGGTACTGCGGTATTCTGAATTGTTTTTCTCAAGATAAAGCGAGATTTGATCCCAATTGCCGTAACTTAGTTTGATCATCCTCGAAATAGAGTCAAACGGGAGTTTCGTTTTTTTTGCAAAACTGGCTATCCAGGCCGAATCTTTAAACGTCTTCATATAGGCATTACGGATCGAATCCTCATTGGCCATATGCTTGTCGTTCCCTTTACGAGCAGCCTCAGATACGGTTTGGGTAATTTTTTTTGTATGTGGCGGGATCAGGTCGAACTGTTCACCCTTGTTTTCAGGGGTAGTTTGATTAAGTACAAGTTTGACCGTATCTTTCTCTGGTACAGATAGTTTCTGATAACCGAATTTTCCGTTTTTGGAGGTCCAGATAATCAGGTCGCCCATCCCAGTATTGATCCCGGTCAATCCTTTTGAGTTGGTAAATTCGGTGGCTATTGGGTAATATTCAGCATAATTGTACAATTGGAATTCCACTTTTGCACTGTCGGCTGGAGTCCCGTCACTATTCTTTACAGAAATTGTAACATCTTTAACCGTTGCATAGTTTGATGTCAGGTTCAGCTCCGAAAAACGGTCTGAGGCAATGATCACCCGCTCGGTTCCAAAATAGTGGCCATAAGCCCGTGTATGGACCAGCATCACACGTTTAGAAGGTTCCGTAAACCAACCCATGTTCAGGTCAACATCCGGCTCACATGCACCGAGGTAGCTCCATTTGCCATCGATCCAAACCTCTACCCAGGCATGGTTATCATCCGAATGTGCCCAACGTGGCGTATAAACCTGACGGGCAGGGATTCCCGCTGTCCGCATTGCCGAAACCGTAAAGGTCGATTCTTCGCCACATCGTCCAAATGTTTTTTTGATCGTGCTTAGCGGGGCACTTGTACGTGAATCGGTCCCACGATAGCTCACTTTTTCGTGGCACCAGTGATTGATTTCCAGTGCAGCCTCCTTCATTCCCAAGCCTTTAATGCGCTCTTTGATTTCGGGGTACATCACTTCCCTGAAATTGTCCATATTTTCGTTGTTCACCCTCGATGGCAACACGAAGTGGAGAAATTCCCCTTCGGGAATCGTCTTTCCCCATGGCATCTCCTGTCTGGCTTGCAAACTTAACCTTGCGTTTTTAAGGAAGAATTCCGGTTTGTAGTCGGCGAGGTCGCTCAACGGCATATATGCATATAAAAACTCCAGGGCCTCCTTTTCATTGTCCGAAAGTTTTTGCTTAAAAATATCCCAGATGGGAACCAGGCTTTTGGACGTCAAATCTTTTTGGATGGTCAGCATCCGCTGAATATCAGCCTTGCGTTCAGAACTTTGAATTAGGGGCTCCTTTTTTGTGCATGAAGTTAAGGCCATGCAAATGAGGATAATAGAAAAAAATTTGTTTGCCATAGAATTTGATGTTAGAACCTGCCGGACTGCGGAAGGGGATGGGCAAATATAGGAATAGTTGGTGGTTTTATCTTAATTCGTCTATTTGGTCATCGGTTAAATCTGTCATCAATTTTAGTATTTCATTTGATAAGCCGGCTTTAATGCCTTTTATAACAGTTTCAATGGCATTACGGGTACGTTCTAATTCTATTCCCCTTTCTATCCCAATTTCAATACCTTGTTCAATACCTTGTTCTTTACCATCGTCAAAAAATACCTGCTCGTACCTTTTCACCTTTTCCCTGAATTTTTCATAATCGGTTATGTATTCCCAGTCAACCTGTTCGAAAGATTCTATATTGATCCTTTTGATGATCTCGACAAATATTTCGTCCTTCAGGTATTCATCAAACCACCCTTTTTCGTTCAATTTATTCCTGGTCTTTTCAGCCAATTCGAACCATTTGAGATATTTGCTGTATTTTTTGTTCCTGACAATATTGGGCTGAAAGGCATAGATCAGCTTATTCTTTCCAAGAAAATCAAGTTTGCGTGTTTTGTTATTGATGATTTCGAGGCATTTCTCCCGCTCGGCAATTAACTCAAGTATATTATCCTCCCGCCAAATGTTTTTGTTTTTGATAAAGTCGTTGACGACTTCGCCTGTCATCATGTAGCTAACAAAGTCATCCTTAAAATTCAGGTCGTCATCGGCCAGCCAGATAAGTGTGATCACCGGTATCAGCTTGTCGTAGTCTTTGATGTCGCGCTTCCTGTTCTCTTCCAGGTCGATGCTCTTGTCCGGCATTTTCTCGAGTTGCAAAACGGTGTTCATTGAATGGTACATGTAGAAACGCTTAACAATGTCGGTCTTGAACCATTGCTGCATGTCGATGATCACAAAGTTGTCGCCAATTTTGCACCTGAAGTCGAATTCCACTGCTGTAGCATCATCGGTAATCTTGTGTTTTGTAGGCAAAAGTTCCATTTCGGCGATCTCGACATCAAAGAAATCTTCCAAAAAGCGTTTGGCGATCCTCGTTTCCGAGAACACTTTTTTAAAATACCTGTCGTAATTCAATGGTGCCAAATACATTGCAAATGATATTAGGAATATTGCAAAGTTAATTAAATTTCATCATTTTATGTCTTTCCAATTTTCAAAAAAACAATCTCGCCCGGAGATTCCCTTCCATTGGAGTGGTGGCGAAGCCAGGGTGGCTGTTCGCGAAATGCAATTTGAAAAGTAACTCCGTAGGAGTTGCCCTATAATAACCTCTGGTTTTAACCGGAGGCTGAGGCAAGAGAATAAGTAGCACCCAAACTTTTTAGGTGTCAGCCCCCAGCAGCAAGTTGCCAGCAGCCAGTCGCGTTTTACAAACTGCTCACCTTCCCCACCTTAAATGTGACCGCATAGATTGAAGGAGCTGAATTTATAATCGATTCGGGAACCGAAATGGTAAAACCTTTTTCACCAGCTTTCCATTTCAACGACGAACCTTTTTTGCCCAGCATCGTAATTTTCGCACCTTTCTCAGGAACAAAACCCTTCACCTGAATTTCAGCAGGCAACTTCTCGTTTTCGGCCAATAAATAAATCACATTCGCAGAACCATCCTTGCCTTTGGTAAACCTAAGTTTCCCATCGTTGTATGGCGCAATGGGGCGAGTCCCATAAATCGCATCACCATTTATTTTCATCCATGTGCCAATCTCCGCCAACCGGCTGTAAGCTTCATCATACCAGGTTCCATCAGGTCCGGGACCGATGTTCAGCAAGAGGTTGCCTCCCTTGGCCACAATGTCGTTGAGCATATGGATCAGTTGCCCGGTCGGCATCATTTTGGCCTTGAACGAAAAGGACCAGCCGCCACCCAAAATCATACAAGATTCCCATGGATAGGGCAATAATTTGTCGGGAACCCGGTTTTCAGGCGTGAGGTAATTCTGGTTTTTGCCTTCAACAGCCCTGTCGACCACAATGGCAAGAGGTTGTTTCGAACGGATTTTTGTAACGAGTTCATCCATTTTAACATCTTGATTGTAAGGCTTTTTTACGATAAACCCCGGAATATTGGGGGCTTCTCCCTTTACTTCATTTTTCTGGACCCAGCCTCCATCAAACCACAAAAGGTCGATTTTCCCATAATTGGTGCAAAGTTCCATCACCTGGTTGTGGGTAAAGTTCACATACTGGTTCCATCTTTCAGGATATCTGACAGGGTCATAATTCACGTTCCTGTCGAGTGGTGGAAACTGTGGCCACCAATAATCGGTATTGTGCCAATCGGGTTTGGAAAAATAGGCTCCAACCCACAACCCCTCGTTCCTGAATGCATTGAAGATCTCCTTTGTCACATCTGCCCTCGGATTTGTATGAAAGGGTGTTTCCTTACCGGTGATTTTGTAATCGGTGTATTTGCTGTCGAACATGCAATAACCATCATGGTGCTTGGTTGTAAAGACGACATATTTCATCCCGGCATCTTTCGCAGCTTTGGCCCACCTTTCGGGATCAAATTTGGTTGGGTTGAACGTTTTCGCAAGATTTTCGTACTGCTTTTTGTAGGCAAAATAATCTTTCACGGTGTCAGGGATGCACCACCCTTCGTCCTCGGGGCAAATCGACCACGACTCAACGATTCCCCACTGGCTATAGGTGCCCCAATGCATCAAAAGTCCGAATTTGATGTCCTGCCACTCTTCGATGCGTTGACGGATCTTTGGATCAGGATCGGGAAAATACTTTTGTTCTTCATGTTGGGCAAGAACCGGCAGAGAGGTACATACCAACAAGAAAAGGTAAATAAGTCGTTTCATGATGTTCGATTTTTTGTGTTTCACAAATGTATAAATTTTAACTATTTTTGAAGCAATATGTAAAATCACTATTCTTCAGTTTAATCCGAAACCGTGACTGATGAGAAAGAATAAAACTGTCATCCAAGTTGCAATTGTTTTCTGTTTGCTGCCGGTATTTGCCAAAGCTCAGTATTTCAACGATTTATACGAATCGCTATTCGTTCCGTCCCACAATTATATCGTAAATAAATCTGGAGGTCCTATCCTGATTGACGGGAAGGCTGACGACCCTTCGTGGGGCAATGCTGCATGGACCGATGATTTTGTTGACATTGAAGGCCTTCGAATGCCTTTACCAGCCTTAAAGACAAGGGTTAAGATGCTGTGGAACAATCACTACTTATATATTCTGGCCGAACTGGAAGAGCCAAATATCTGGTGTTATTACAAAACACACGATCAGATCGTATTTCATGAAAATGATTTTGAGATTTTTATCGATCCCGATTGCGACACAGAAAACTACTTTGAGTTTGAACTGAATGCCTGCAATACGCTATTCGACCTGTTCCTCCCAAAATCCTACAACAATGGGGGCAGGGCGGATATAGGCTGGGACGCCCATGGTTTTAAAAGTGCCGTTTCGGTCGATGGGACTTTGAACAATCCAACGGATAAGGATAAAAAATGGACGGTTGAGGTTGCTATACCTTTTGAATGTCTGGAAAGCAAAGGAAAAATCCCAAATCCAAGAGAAGGAAGTGTTTGGAAAATCGACTTCTCGCGGGTTGAATGGAATACAATCATAGTGAATGGTTTGTACCGTAAAGTAATAAATCCCCATACCGGACGTTTCCAGGCTGAAAACAATTGGGTTTGGAACCCGATTGGGAAAATCAATATGCACATTCCTGAAAAATGGGGAACACTTCAGTTTTCAAATACAACTTTAAAGTAAAGATTTACAATATGAAGAAAAGGGATTTTATAAAATCGTCTCTGCTATCCGGGATCGGATTGATCGGAGCCCAGTCATCCATGGCCATGCCTGTTTCTGCGAAGGAAAAAAAATCAGTTCCAAAACATTGGGTATGGGAAAACCCAAATAAAAAGGAAGACGAAAAAACGCTAAAGGACAAGTACACGAAGTTTTTTGATGCCGGAATCAGGGGAATGTTTTTCGAAAACGATAGCGAACTTCACTTTAGGATGGCCAAAGCAGCCGGTTTGGAAGCCCATCGCTGGATGTGGACGATGAACCGGGGCGAGAAGGAGTTGCTTGAAAAACACCCCGATTGGTATGCGGTCAGTCGTGAAGGAAAATCCTGTGCCATAAATCCTCCTTATGTGGGTTACTATCGTTGGTTGTGCCCTTCAAAACCTGAAGTACTTCAATACCTTAAAGTTCAGGTTAAAGAGATTTTAAGTAAGCCAAATGTGGACGGTATCCATCTCGATTATATCCGTTTTTGCGATGTCATTCTACCGGTCAATCTTTGGAAAAACTATAAAATTGACCAGTCGCGAGAATTGCCAGAGTACGACTTCTGTTACTGCGAAACCTGTAGGAAGAATTATGAGGCAAAATATGGGACCGACCCATTAAAATTGGAACACCCCGACCAAAGCCCTTCCTGGCGCAAGTTCCGGTACGACCTGATCAACAATGTCGTTAACCAATTGGCGGACGTGGCGCACCAATCGCATAAAGTTGTCACAGCAGCGGTGTTTCCAACTCCCGAAATTGCCCGGCGTATCGTGAGGCAGGATTGGACCAACTGGAAACTGGATGGCGTATGTCCCATGATTTATCACGGTTTTTATCGCGAACCGGTCAGGTGGATCGGCGATGCAGTCGAAGAGGGCATCCACTTCCTATGCGGGAAATTTCCGCTTTATGCCGGACTTTTCATACCGGATTTTAAATCAGATGAAGAGTTGGAACAAGGTATAAAAACAGCAATGGCAAATGGTGCATCAGGGGTTTCATTGTTTGGGCATGTTGATGATCGGGTGCTTGGCGTTTTGAAAAAAGCATCGAAGTAATTGAGAAGCTAATTAACGAACATACTAACAATTAATTAATTAACATTATGAGTAAACTATTCTCCGGCTTAATGATATTGGCCGTCGTTTTTGGGTTGGGAAGTTGTAAACCAACCAAATCTTTCAATCCCAAAGAGGTGGCAGTTATTCCGCAGCCTCAGAAAATGACCCTTAGCGAATCATCTTTCAGGTTTAGCCAAAACACTGAATTTGTTGTCGAAAATGCTGAACAACAAAAGATTGCAGCCTATTTTGCCGAAGGGTTCCAAAAGGCAGCCGATTGGAAATTGAAGGTTTCCACAGGTGGCTCTGAAAGTTCAAACCAGGTGCTTTTCAAAACCGATCCATCTTTGGGTGCCGAAGCTTATGCCCTTGAAGTAAAAACAGACCGGATTGAAATCAAAGCGGCCCAACCTGCAGGGTTCTTTTATGCCATTCAAACTTTACGTCAATTGTTGCCGGTGGGGATCGAAAGCACTAAAAAACTTGAGATTGCGGATTGGAGCGTACCCGTTGTCTCTATTTCGGATAGTCCACAGTTCAAATGGAGGGGTTATATGTTGGATGTGGCACGTCATTTCTTTCCAAAAAAGGATGTACTTCAGATGATCGACTATCTGGCACTACACAAAATCAACACGTTGCATTTTCACCTGACCGATGATCAGGGGTGGCGCATCGAAATAAAAAAGTACCCCAAACTGACTGAGATTGGTGCCTGGCGCGTTGACCGCGAAGACAAACACTGGAACTCCCGCCCAAAACAAGCTGCTGGTGAAAAAGCAACTTACGGTGGTTTTTATACTCAGGAAGACATCAAAGAGATCGTGGCTTATGCGCAAAGCCGTTTTGTTACCGTGCTTCCTGAAATTGAAATGCCCGCACATGCAAATGCTGCTTTGGCTGCCTATCCACAATTGTCCTGCACAGGTGGGCCATTTACTGTCCTTCCGGGTGGTGTCTGGCCAATTACCGACATCTATTGTGCCGGAAAAGATTCAACATTCCTCTTTATGCAGGATGTCCTGACAGAAGTGATGGATCTTTTCCCATCAAAATACATCCATATTGGTGGTGACGAAGCGACCAAAACCGAATGGGCGAAATGCCCGCTCTGTCAAAAACGGATAAAAACTGAAGGGCTGAAAAATGTGGGTGAATTGCAAAGTTATTTTATCAAACGGATCGAGAAATTCGTCAATTCAAAGAACAAAGTCCTGATAGGTTGGGACGAAATTATCGAAGGAGGCCTACCTGCCGAAGCAACAGTGATGAGCTGGCGTGGATTCCAGGGTGGGATAGAAGCTGCCAATGTGGGCCATGATGTCGTAATGACTCCAACATCAGATTGTTACATCGATTATTACCAGGGACCTATGGATCAGGAGCCACTGGCAATCGGAGGATATCTACCTTTGAGCAAAGTTTACAATTTCAATCCGGTTCCACCCGAACTGAGTGTTGAAGGTGCCAAACACATATTAGGGGGCCAGGCCAACCTTTGGACCGAATATGTGCCCAATTTTAAACATGCCGAATACATGACTTTCCCAAGGTTGGCGGCACTGTCCGAAGCTTTGTGGAGTCCTAAAGAGGTTCGCAACTGGAACGATTTTTCACGGCGTATTCAGTTGATGATGAACCGCTATGACCAGATGGGCATTAATTATGCAAAAAGTGCGTTCAAAGTTTCTGCCAAAACTCATTTCGATGAAGTGAAGAAACAATTGGCCATTACGTTGAGCAGTGAACTTTCAGGAGTTGAGATTCGTTTTACCACTGATGGTTCTGAACCAACAGTTCATTCTCCATTATACACTGAGCCGGTTTTACTCACCAAATCATCGGTATTGAAAGCCATTCCTGTTGTAAACGGAGTTTCGGTTGCAAAATCGATCAGTCAATCGTTTAACATCAACAAAGCCACTGTCAAACCGGTAAAATATATTATTCCATTCAACAAACATTACAAAGGTTCCGGCGATTATTCGCTTGTAAACGGCATCCGTGGCACCACCAACCATTCCGATGGCGAGTGGCAGGGATGGGAAGGAACGAATATGGAGGTTGATGTAGATTTACAGCAACAAACTGAAATATCCACTGTCTCAGCAGGAGCATTACAAAACGTTGGCGCATGGATTTTGTTTCCCAAAAAAGTAGAATTTTTCGTTTCGGAGGATGGCCTGAAATTTCAGAAAGTTGGCGAAGCCCTCAACGATGCTGATCCATTATCGGGCGAGAAGCTGTTAAAGAATTTTTCAGTGACCTTCAAACCCGTAAAAGCCGGATTTGTAAAAGTTGTCGCCACCAATTTTGGCAAAGGCCCAAAAGGGACAATGACCGAAGGGAAAAATGTGTGGCTGTTCGTTGATGAAATTTCTGTGGAATAATGTTTTAATGGTGTTTTTAGGTCCAGAGGACCGTTGATATTTGTAACAATGAACAAAATTGAAAGCCAAAAGGTACAGCGTACCGTAATATTTTTTTTCATAGTGTGCCTGCTTCTTACTTTTCCAGGCTTTTCTGTTTTTGCCAAATCGCACAAATCCAGGGTACCCGAAAAATTGGTTGTCCTTACTTTTGACGATGCCACGGCAAGCCAATACAGTATCGTTGCGCCCCTTCTGAAAAAATTTGGTTTTGGTGCGACGTTCTTTGTCTGTGAATTCCCACCCAATTTTGCCGACACTTCAAAATACATGAATTGGCGACAGATCAAACAACTGGACCTGATGGGTTTTGAAATTGCCAACCACACCCGGTTGCACAAGGGACCAACAAAACTCACGGCGGATCAATTTAAATCGGAACTCGAGTATATCGAACACAAATGCGATTCGATGAAAATTCCTCATCCGGTTACATTTGCATATCCCGGATATGACCTTAATATACAGGCTATTGGGATATTGAAAGAAAAAGGTTATCTGTTTGCCCGTGCGGGAGGGTCAAGGCCTTACGATCCTTTGACCGATCATCCGATGCTGATACCAAGCTGGGCAATGAATTCGGAGAATAAGGCCGTTATGATGGCATCCTTTGGTGAAGCCAAAGAAGGAAAGGTTGTTGTCCTCACAATCCATGGGGTTCCCGATCTCGAACATCCGTGGGTGACAACTCCCCCTGAACTCTTTGAGTCCTATTTACAATACCTTTCGGACAACCATTTTAAAGTGATTGCACTTAGGGATTTGTCCAAATATGTGGATGCAAAAAAAGCCTTGGATCAAATCATTCCCGATCTAAGTAAGAAACTGAAAAATTGAATGAGTTGTCGATCAGGAAATTTCTGCGGCGATTAGCGGAATCTGCGGGAAATTAAAGAATTTTTGCCCGCAGATTTCGCAGATTTTCGCTGAAGTTTTAAAACATAATTTGTCCCGGATTAAAATATAGTCAAAGAGCATATTAAATGAAAAAAGTACTTATTCTTGGATTGGTTTTATCAACTTTGGGTTTGCATGCCCAGCAAACCATCCCACTTTATAAGGGTGAAATTCCGAACTCAATCCCCAACTCCATAAAGGAGATAAAAATGGAGAACAATGGGACACTTGTAGGATATCGGAGCATATCCCTACCAACTTTGGCGGTTTATCTGCCCGAAGCCTCAAAAACTCCGTGTACTGCTGTAATCATTTGTCCTGGTGGTGGATATGGCATTGAGAGTTACCGGCTCGAAGGGACAATCATTGCCAATGCATTTTTGCAGAAAGGAATTGCTGCTTTTATTCTGAAGTACAGATTGCCAAGTGATTCAATAATGATAGATAAATCCATTGGCCCGTTGCAGGATGCACAACAGGCGATCAAAACTGTAAGGGAGCGGGCAAAAGAATGGAACATCGATCCCGGAAAAATTGGGATTATGGGCTTTTCAGCAGGAGGACACCTTGCTTCGACTGCCGGTACCCATTTTGAAAAGTCGTATATTCCTAATGATGAGAATACAAATCTTCGCCCAGATTTTATGATCCTTGTCTATCCTGTAATCAGTATGACCGATGGGCTGACCCATACTGGTTCGCGAAAGAACCTTATGGGAGCAAACCCTTCGATTGATCAGATCAATCTATTTTCCAATGAATTGCAGGTTACTGAAAAGACGCCACCAACCTGGCTCACCCATACCGGCGATGATTCCGTGGTTCCTGTTGACAACAGTATTCGTTTCTATCAGGCACTGGTTCGGAATAAAGTTTTAGCCGAAATGCACCTTTACCCTTCAGGAAACCATGGGTTTGTGCTCAAACTTCCGACTGAGGAATGGATGGCACCTTTATTCGAATGGATTGATAAAACGCTCAGATTAAAAACCAATTAAGTTGAAAATCTTTTCAATTGGATGAAAGAGATTTTTGACATCAATCGTTTAAACCTTGAAGAGATTGAAAAAATCATCTCTGAACCGGAAATCCCTCATATTCATGACTATGAAGAATTGATTATCGGGATGGAAGGGGATATGGAACATTTTATCGATTTTAAATCACAGACATTCAGCTCACCGTATATATCCTTTGTTACAAAAGGCAAGATGCACCGGGTCTTTCCGTTGGTTGTGGAAAGCAAATGCAGTATTTGGGTTATTAGGTTCAAAAGCGAATTTATTCCCGAAATTACTTTTCGCCTGTATTCCTATTATCACGATCACGCAAGTATTCAAATGCATGAGGGCAAATGTTTCGACCGGATGGTTATGCTGTGTGACATGATGTTTTCCGAAAAATTGGAGGTTGTCCCTGATTATTCTATCATAAGGCATTTGCTCAGTGCATTGTTCACGATGATCGAATCACAACGAAAAAAACTACAACCCATTGAAAACAGTTCCCAAAAGAATCAAAACACTACCTTCAGAAATTTTTTGATGATCCTCGAAGAGAATTTCCGCAGACCTGAAGGCGCTGAATTTTATGCCGGTAAATTATTTATGTCGTCACGAAATCTGAACCTGATTTGTCAGAATATTCTGCAATTAAGTGTTACAGAATTAATTGAAACACGAAAACTTATAGAAGCCAAGAATCTTCTGATTTCAACAGATAAGACAATTTCTGAAATTGCATTCGAGCTTGGTTATAATGAAAAAGCCTACTTTTCCTCAGTTTTTAAAAAGAAAACAGGACAAACTCCCTCAGAGTTCCAGGAAGAGATGAGCCGTCTTATTTCCTGATTTCAATACTTATTTTCTTAATCCTATTACCCATGCTCTTAACAGACCACGTACTTTTGTCTATGAATTTGAAGTTAGGTAAAGCATTTCAGTAAATTTATATTTTAACAATTTTAAAAAAGAGATTATGGAACCGAAAATTGCTCAGAAAGCACCTTATGTTGTGGAATTGGAAACCGGTAAAGAATACTATTGGTGTGCATGTGGCCAAAGTAGTAACCAACCATTTTGTGATGGTTCACATAAGGGAACCGAATTCTTGCCTTTGTCATTTAATGCAAAAGAAACAGGTCCGGCTTATTTATGCGGATGTAAGAAATCAAAGAATGCACCATTTTGTGATGGTACGCACAGAAATTTGTAATTGATCTTAAATGTGCCGAATCATGACCATTGATGGATGTAATCAAAGGTCATGATTTTTTTATGATGAAAAGAAAATACTTTTTACAGACCATCGCTTTGGCTGCAATAGCTGGATCGGTGACAAAACTGAAAGGATTAAATATGTTTACGAAAGAATTGGGCAATACAGAAAAGATGCCTGTGTTATTCATAGGTCATGGAAGCCCCATGAACGCCATAGAGGAGAATGAATTCGTAACTGGCTGGCGAAATGTTGGAAATACACTTCCAAAACCGAATGCCATTTTGTGTATTTCTGCCCATTGGGAAACAAGGGGTACTTTGGTCACGGCTATGGAAAAACCAACCACGATCCACGATTTTGGCGGTTTTCCAAAAGAATTGTTCGATGTGCATTATCCGGCTCCAGGAAGTCCTGAACTCGCCAAAGAGACCAAGGATACTATTAAAAAAACAGAAGTGGGTTTGGATGAGAAATGGGGCCTGGACCATGGAGCATGGAGCATCATCAGAAGGTTGTATCCAAATGCCGATATCCCTGTTGTCCAGTTGAGCCTCGATTATTATCAGTCGCCACAATATCATTACGAGTTGGGCAAAGAATTGGCATCGTTGCGGAACAAGGGTGTTTTGATTATTGGTAGCGGGAACCTTGTCCACAACCTCAGGATGGTAGCCTGGGATAAATTGAATACCATAGGATATGGGTTTGACTGGGCCATCGAAGCCGATAATAAAATGAAAAAGTTTATCATAGACGGAAACCATAAGGAACTGGTCAACTATAAAGCGCAGGGAAGTGCTTTTAACCTTGCAATTCCAACCCCCGAACACTTCCTGCCATTGCTTTATATCCTCGCATTACAGGAAAAGAACGAGAAACTAAGTATCTTCAACGATAAAACTGTTGCAGGGTCATTGACCATGACATCGGTCAAAATTGGTTAAGTATCTATATAATAGGCATATGTAAATTGTCTCCAGACGTACAAATAAATAAGAAAAATTTTTGAAAATTTTTCTTATTTATTTGTTGCAACATACAATGTTTAGACGTATGTTTGCACAACATTAAATTTAAAATTACAACAGAATGGAAATTTCAAACGCATTTAAAGAAAGACGCTCGGTAAATTTTTTTGATACAACAAAAAAGATTGAAATACAATTGGTTAAAGAAATAATTGATCTTGCCGTACTGGCACCCTCAGCATTTAACCTCCAACCCTGGAGAATCATCGTTGTTGAGAGCGAAGAGGCAAAAGAGAAGTTAAAAAAATTGTCCAACAACCAGGAGAAGGTGACCGAAGCCTCAGTAACATTAATCCTCATTGGAAATAAAGATGGCTGGAACGACAACAATCCTGTTTGGGCAGAGATGTTGCAATCTGTTGGCGGAAATCAGCAAATGGTCGATGGGGCAAAGGGTGCTGCTGCCTATTTGTATGGGACAAGTGAAGACCGGAAGCTGAAATTTGCAGAAAGCAATACCGGATTGTTGGCCATGTCGGTTATGTTTGCGGCACAGGAGTTTGGGGTTGACACACATCCGATGAGCGGTATCGACTTCGACGGGATCAAAAAAGAATTCGCTCTGGCAGAAAACGAAACAGTTGTAATGACCATTACAATGGGATATTTTGATCAAAGCAAATCCCTTTATCCTCGTCGCCCGAGACTTGGTTTTGACCAGATTGCATCGGTTGTTTAATCATGGAAACAAAAAATCCAATAATTCTTTTATAATATGAACACAGAAATCAGCAAGACAAGAAAAATAGTTGGATGGGTTATAGCAGGTTTACTGACAGCCCTTTACCTGTTCAGTGCGTATGGCAAATTCGCCAGTCCTGAACAAATGAATGGTTTAAAATTAACAGATTGGTAAATGAAGATTGACGAAGAAGTAAAAGGGCGCTTTCGGAACGATTACCACCGTGGGATCATCAATTTGACTTATACTGTGAACCAGTTGAGTTACCAGTTTTTGCAACATCTTAAAAAACATAAGGTAACTGAACCACAATACAATGTTTTGAGGGTTTTGCGCGGTTATCGTTCCGAAGGGCCTGTATCTATAGGGTTTTTGAAAGACCGGATGCTGGACAAAAATTCGGATGTCAGCCGGATTGTCGATAAACTATTCGAAAAAGGGTTTGTTGAAAGAAATGAAAATGCCGATGACCGGAGGCAGAAAGATGTTGAAATTACAGTTGCCGGACTGGCCTTTATAGAAGCGATGTTTGATTGTGAAAAGAAAACGGATACGCTCTTGCAGAACCTAACTTTGGAAGAGGTTCAGGAACTAAACAGGATACTGGACAAAATAAGGGGATAACCTCTGCATAACTTTGGGTAATAGTTGTTCTGATTATCTTTGCACCTCATAGATAACCACAATCAGTTTTCAATTATTCAAGGTCATATGCGAAATACTACAATCACTTTGTTGCTCCTTTTTATCCTTACTGGACTTTCCGGACAGACTATTAAGTCCAGTCTGGAAATTTCACACCTTATCGGCGATTTTTATATTTATACAACCTATCAAGACCTGAGCGGTAACAGGTATCCGTCAAACAGCATGTACATGGTAACCACGAAAGGGGTCGTTCTTTTCGACACGCCGTGGGACTCCACCCAATTCCAGCCATTGCTCGACAGCATCAGAATTCGGCACAAAAAGAATGTTGTCCTTTGTATTTCAACTCATTATCATGATGACAGGACTGCCGGCCTTGAATTCTTAAGGATCAATGGTGTCAAAACCTTTACATCCAAGCAGACCTGGGATTTGTGCAAAAAATACAACGCGAAACAAGCCCAATACTACTTTTTGAAAGACACATCCTTTGTGGTGGGGAACCACAAATTTGAAACCTATTATCCTGGCGAAGGGCATACCAAAGACAATATCGTTATCTGGTTTGATAAAGAAAAGGTTCTTTATGGTGGTTGTTTTGTGAAAAGTACCGAGAGCAAAGACCTTGGGAATTTGGCAGATGCCAATCCAACCGAGTGGGAACAATCGGTCAAAAAAGTCCTGAAAAGATATCCGTCACCTGAATATGTTATCCCTGGCCATATGGGATGGGGAAATAATACCGGATTGCAACACACACTTAAACTCCTGCAAATGAAATTGAAGTGAATTTATTTTCACTTAACCCTAATAATTAAACACAATCAATTATTTTTGAGGGACTAAAATAGTTTAGGGATATTTCCGTCGGTTTACCCTTATTTTATTTTAGCGCATAACAATTTGATTCTTAGCTAAAACTATTCCAGATGACTAAAATGGTTTTTATTGTGGTCAATTTGCTTTTCCTTCCAATCCTCCTATTGGCTCAGGATATCGACAGGCTTGAAAACCTGATCAAAAATTATCCGCAAAAGGATACCATAAGGGTACAATTATTGAATGATGCTGCCTCACAGCTACTTACATCCGATAATGAAAAGAGCATTCAATTTTCCACTGAATCGTTTAAAATATCAGATAGTCTTAATTATCAGAAAGGAAAAGCCATAAGCCTGAGTTTGCTCGCAGCTTATTATCGGGATAAAGCTGATTATACAACTTCCAGTGAATTTTATCTGAAATCGTTGAAAATTGCTGAGGAAATTGCATATGTACCTGAGATCCTTAACTCGGGTAAAAATATCGGATTCATTTACTATATCCACCAAAAATATCCAGAGGCACTTAACTACATTCAAAAATCGGCAAAAATTGCTGAAGAAATCGGGGATAAACCACAACTTTCCTTTTGTCTGAATATCCTGGGTATTATCCATAATGCACAGGGCAATAGTCCACTGGCTCTGGAAAATTTCCAAAAAACCTTGAAATCGGCGGAAGAGTCAGGGGATAAGAGAGAAATTGCTGCATGTTATATGAACATTGGAATAGCCTATATCAAACAGGAAAACTACCAGATGGCTCTTGATTATCACAGCAAAGCACTGGAAATCAATGTTGGACTTGATGATAAGAATAGAATCGCCGGATGCTACAACAATATGGGATTGATTTATGAAAAGCAGGAAAAATTGGACAAGGCTCTTGAATATTACCAAAAAGCTTTAAAAATCGGCGAGGAATTAAAGAATACATCAAGCCTGCCTGTTTGTCTGAACAACATCGGGGTGATCTATCAGAAGCAGACCAATTTCTCCCAGGCATTGGAATATTTTCACAAATCATTAGCTCTTTCCGAAAAGTTGGGGATGAAAAATACGATTTGCGAGACCTATTTAAACCTTGGAGCAGTCAACCTCAAACAAAAAAACTACAGCAAAGCCCTTGAACAGACACTCACAAGTTTTGCCATCGCCAAGGAACTCGATTTACTTGAATATCAAAAAATGAACTATGAGCAACTTTCCGAAATATATGCCGCTAAAAACAATTATCAAAAAGCTTATGAAGCCTTTAAATCATTCAAGCAATTAAACGACAGTATTTTCAGCAAAAAGAACATACAAAAAATAACCGGACTCGAATACACCTACAAATTTGAAAAGGAAAAGCAGGCAGCAGAATTGAAACAACAGAAGAAAGCCGATTTGCAGGCCCAGAAATCAAAACAGGAGAGGCTGATTTTATATTTTGCCTTAACGGTTATCTTAATCATGGTTGTCCTTGTTGTTGTTATCCTACGTTCTTATTTTCAAAAAATTAAGACCAACCAGCTTCTTACAACACAAAAAAACGAATTGAGAAAGCTCTCGATTGTTGCTTCCGAGACGAGCAATGCCATTTTTATCATGGATGCAGAAGGCAATTTTCAATGGTTCAACAATGCCTTTTCACGTCTTTTTGGCTATTCACCGGATGAATTCACTAAATTATTCGGAACCAATATTATACAGGCAAGTGCCAACCAGCAGATTCGGGAAATGACGGAAAAGAGCATTTCAAACAAACAACCAGTTAATTATTCATCAAAGAGTACGACCAGATCGGGACAAACCATTTGGATTCATACTTCGCTTTCACCTGTTCTGAATGATAAGGGTGATATTATTAACCTGGTAGCAATTGATACCGACATTACAGCCTTGAAAGAGGCAGAAGCAAAAATCCAGGAGCAAAACGGGGAAATTTCCAAAATCAACGAAGCACTGAATGAATTGAATGCAACGAAAGACAAATTCTTCTCGATTATAGCACATGATCTTAAGAACCCGTTTAACAGTATTCTGGGCTTTTCCGATTTACTCCTGACTAATTTGGGTAATATATCTCCGGAAAAACTCTTTAAAATGGTGACCACAATCAATACCTCGGCAAAGAGTGCCTATAAATTGTTGGAGAACCTGCTTGAATGGGCGAGGACGCAGACTGGCAAAATCGAATTCAGACAGGAACGGACATCCTTAAAAAGTATTTTTGACAATGCATCGGAGATTACCCAGGGCATTGCCTTGAATAAAAATATTTCGCTCAGCTTTGAATTATCGGAAGATTTTGATGTATTCGTTGACCGTAACATGGTTAGCACAATATTGCGCAATTTGATCACCAACTCGATCAAATACACGAACAAGGGTGGAAACATAAACGTTGTTGCCCATCGTGACGATCATCAGGTCTCTATCTCAGTGATAGACAACGGAGTCGGGATTGACCCTGTAATAATCGGTAAGCTATTCAAGATCAGTGAAAAAGTTAGCACTGCCGGAACCGAAAAGGAAGGTGGGACAGGTTTGGGGCTGTTGCTGTGCAAAGAATTTGTCGAAAAGCACGGTGGGCATATTGGGGTAAAGAGCGAATTGGGAAAGGGAAGCGAATTTATTTTTACTTTGCCTTTATTTAAGGTTTGACATAAATAACGATATTAATGGATAAGAAATCATCTCATACTGAACAACTTCAGAAAATTGATATTTTTGAAGTGAAAACGAAAAGCGATCTTCGGAAATTCATTTACCTGCCTGCGCAAGTTCACAAAGACCATAAAAATTGGGTCCCTTCAATTTACATGGACGATTGGGAATTTTTTGACCCGAAGAAAAACAAGTCCTTCCAGTTCTGCGATACAACACTATTGCTTGCAATCCGAGCAAACAAAGTCGTTGGGCGCATCATGGGGATTATCCATCATAAATACAATGAGTCCCACAACGAAAATAATGCGCGGTTTGCATTCTTTGAAACATGGGACGATCAGGAGGTTGCCTCTGCTTTGCTTTCTGCCGTTGAAAACTGGGCAAAGGAGAGGAAAATGGATAGGTTGGTAGGGCCTCTCGCCTTTTCTGACAAGGATCCGCAAGGGCTTCTGATCGAAGGCTTTACTGAGCCACCTGTCATCTCCTCGAATTGCAATTTCCCCTATCAGACCGCATTGGTCGAACAGAATGGCTATGTAAAAGAAGTTGATTGTGTGGTTTATCAGATCAATATTCCCAATCCCATCCCTGCGTTCTATACAGAAATACAGGAGCGTGCCATTTTAAGGAATCCCGGTTTAAAGGTATTGGAATTTACTTCCAGACGAAAGGTCAAACCTTATATCCATCCTGTACTTCATTTGCTGAACGAAACTTTCACCGAAATCTTTGGTTTTATCCCATTTACGGATGCCGAAATGGACGATTTTGCCAACCGGTACCTTTTCCTGATCAATCCTCGTTTTATCAAAATTATTGTCAATGAGCAAAATAGAGTGATCGCTTTTGTCATTGGAATGTCCGACATTGGGGATGGGATCCGTAAAGCAAAAGGAAAGCTGATCCCTTTCGGGATTTTCAAAATCTTTGCGGCCGCCCGGAAATCGAAGCAATTGGTTTTGTTGCTGGGCGGAATTGACCCTGCTTACCGGGGCAAAGGGCTTGACGTGATGATGGGCGTGAGGATGCTCGAATCGGCCTGGAAACTTGGCAAGACCACGATCGATTCCCATCTCGAACTGGAAACCAACACCAAGATACGAGCAGAAATGGAAATCCTTGGAGGCAAGGTATATAAGCGTTTCCGTATATTTGGGAAAGAGCTGCGATAAATACAACCATTTAAATATTATTCCTCAGAAATCATCAACCCAAAATACATGGGACTTTATGGGACATGGAAAGTAACCGGAACATCAGGTGGATTTTCAGGACAAGGCTATACGCCAACTTATAGTCATTTGGTAATCAAACCTTATGGTATTTATGGAATTGTCCGCAACGACAGTTTGATTTCCACCGGCAAAATCTCCATAAAAAATCAAACAGATAGTGAATTGTTTGTTGATTTTATTTCAGCTTTAAGTCCTGGAAATACAGTAGTGAGCAGTTCATATATCCAATTGCATAACGATACCCTTGACCTTTATTCCCCTTGCTGTGATATGTTTAATACCCATTTCAAAAAGGTAAAGTAGATCAGAATTTCGCAAAAATATAATAGAAAGAATTACAGCAATTTACAAAATTTCTCCAGTTTTAAATATCTCACTTTGGGAAAGTCGATTTTGTCAAGTTCTTTGAAATGCCTATCGTTTGTAACAATTAACTCAGCACTGGCACCAATTGAGCAATCAACAAATTTATTGTCATCAGGGTCTTTTGTTATTAAATTCCAGGAGTAAAAAACTGTTTTTAATTCGGTTGACTGTAATTCAATGATTTGCCTAATAACATTCTGAGCAACTGTTTCAGAATAAAAATTGCTTAATTGCTCTTCATACTCAGCAAGAATTTCGGTAGTAACTGCCAATGTAATTTTCCCTTCACGAATTAAATCATATACCTTTCGATATTTTGACAATTTGGGAATTATTACCAGTAAACAATTGGTATCGAGAACAATTTTCATTTGTGACGATTCACATGTGTATTCAAAACACTGTCTAATTTTTCCTGACTTAATTCTCTAGCATCCCAAATTTCATCGACTTCATCATCAATTCTTTTGGATAAAAAATCTTTTAAAAGTTGCTTTAATTCAGTGAGATCCTTATTGTTCATAGGCTTTGAAAACATCTTAAGAATTTCAAACTGTGCATTCGACAAAGTATTAAAACTATCTTTTACAAGCATTTCCATAATTTTATTTTTTCCCAAATTTACAAAAACATTACTTATCTTGTACCTCCATTTCCATGTTTGTATAATCAATTAACTACCAGGAAGATGAAAAGAGCCAAAATCAAAATTCAAGTCAGTTTGAGCCATTTGCTTATTGTGTTGATTGTTACCACTATTTTGGGAATTAGTGGTTCAACATACGGACAAATACAGGCTAAAACCCCAGTCAACATTTCAGACGTACGGCAGTGGGTGGAACAGCAATTTGCTAAAGGAAGTATTCCACCTTTTTCGTTCGTTTATGGTGGGAAAAAGTCGGATGCTTTCATTAAAAATTGGAAGTATGGCACCGAAAAGAGTAAAGGTGCAGCACCCAATGTCGAGGAGACCGTTTATACCTACACCGACCCGCAAAGTAACCTTGTCGTGAAATGTAACGTAATCCTATTTAATGATTTCCCAGCTGTGGAATGGACATTACATTTTTACAATAACTCCTCTAAGAATACGCCTTTACTGGAGAAAGCCAATGTGATTGACAAGTCATTTAGCAGCGAGGAGAAGGTTGCGTTCCTGCTGCGTCAGAGCAAAGGGAGCAATGCTGAACGAAATGATTTCCAGCCTGTTGATAAAAAGCTTGAAATTGGCAAAAGCATTTATATGACCCCTACTGGTGGCCGCTCATCCGATAATACCGCCTTCCCATTTTTCAATATCGGGACTTCTCCAAGTCAGGGAATCATTGTGGCGGTTGGGTGGACAGGCAAATGGTTTGCCAATGTGCTTCAATCGGATGAAAAAACGATCTCGTTAAAGTCGGGTATGGAAAGGATGAAGCTGACCCTCTATCCAAAGGAGGAGATCCGAACACCCAAAATTTGTCTGTTGTTCTGGAACGGGGAAGAACAAATGAAGGGCCATAACCTGTTCAGGCAGTTTGTCCTTAACCACCATTCGCGGAAAATCAACGGGACATTTGCAGAATATCCTCTTTCGGGAAGCTTCGATTATGGCGATCCCGCCCCATGTGGCGAATACAATTGTTTAACAGCCGATTACGCGATAGCCATCGTCAACAGGTGCAAACAGTTCAAGGCACTTCCTGAACTTTTCTGGCTTGATGCGGGATGGTACACTGGATGTGGATGGGACAAGAAGAATGGCGAATGGTGGCAGAATGTGGGCAACTGGTCGGTCGATAAGGAAAGATTTCCTAATGGACTGAAACCTGTTTCAGATGCTGTCCATGCTGTCGGGGCCAAATTTATGGTTTGGTTCGAGCCCGAACGTGTGCGCCCTGGAACCGAGCTCGACAGGGAGCATCCTGAATGGCTCGTTAAACTTCCCGGAAACGACAATTTCCTCTTTGATCTTGGGAATGCCGCTGCCCGTTTATGGCTGACCAACCATATTTCGGACATGATCAAAAAAGAAGGGATCGACTACTACCGTCAGGATTTCAATTTTGACCCGATGCCCTATTGGGAAGCAAGAAACAAGCCCGACCGCATCGGGATCCCTGAAATCAGGCATATTGAGGGTCTTTATGCTTACTGGGACAGTTTGCTGGTTCGTTTCCCAAAACTGTTGATCGACAACTGTGCCAGTGGGGGACGTCGCATCGACTTGGAAACTACTTCGCGAAGTGCACCGCTTTGGCGAACCGATTACCAGTATGGCGAACCCAATGGCTATCAGTGCCATACCTACGGTTTGAATTATTATCTCCCAATCCATGGTACAGCAATCTACAAGACAGACAGTTACACTTTCAGGTCGGGGTTGGGTGGCACTGCTGTTTTGAATTGGGAAGTGACAGGAAGGGAGTCGGAACCAATCCCGGCTATCCAGAAACGGATCCAGGATTATAAGGAACTTCGTCCCTATTTTTATGGTGATTATTACCCATTGACCGAAAGCAGGAACAATACGAGCGACAATGTCTGGTTGGCTTATCAATTGAACAGGACCAAACAGTCGGATGGGATCGTGATTGCATTCCGCAGGGGTGGAAGCGTCAGCGAAACAATTAAAACCAAACTCCATGGACTTGAACCCGACTCTACTTATGAATTGTTTTATGAAGATTATGGACTGCGGATCCAGAAGAAGGGAGCTGAACTGATGAAGGATTTTGACCTGACGATCCCGCAGAAACCGGCATCGCTGTTGATCAGTTATAAAAGGATTTTGTAAATACTTCCTGATTATTTTTATAAAAAGGATGAACAAATTCCGAATTCTGCGTTAATCAGCGAAATCTGCGGGAGAATTTTAGAAATTATTTCCCGCAGATCACGCTGATTTTCGCAGAGGTTATATGTGACAATCTTAATCGTCATTAAATCATTGGTTATGAAGTATATCATTTTGACTTCAATATTGATTTTAACTTTTTCAATGCTTTTCCCCAAAAAGGTCCAGCACCCATGTTTTCAAGATCCAGGAACCAATATCATCACAAACTATTTAATATCAAATCTTTATGAAAAACCATTATATTGGAAGAACGAATAAAATATTTCCATTTATTTCTTTATTTCCAACTATCTCCCTATTTCCTTATTTCCATTTATTTCTATTTATTTCCCTTTTCCCATCTATTTCAAATTTTGCTTATTCCCAAAATTTGGATTCGTTGAGGCAGATAGTACATTCAATGAATTTTGAAGTCCCAACTTTGACACCTAATCCTGAATCAGTTACAGGGACTAAAATAGCAAAAACTTCAGAGTTGAATGGCACATGGAAATTCAATCCTGTGAATCAGGATATTAGTAAAGCAAAAGATATCCAGGTTCCCGGTGAGTGGGAGATGCAAGGCTTTCGGGTTGTTAAAGGCCAGACGGCAACCTATTGGAAATCGTTTACAGTGCCTGAAGATTGGAAGGGCAACCGTGTCAAAATCCGTTTTTATGGGGTCAGTTCAAATGGCGTGGTCAAGGTGAACGGCAAAACGGTCGGAATGCACGAAGGGAGTTTTGTTGCCTTTGAATTCGACATTACCGATGCCGTGAAAAGTGGGAAGAATACCCTCGAAGTGGATGTACAGTGCGAGACTATTTCAGACCAATTGGCTTGTACTTCGCAATATGCGGCCCATCCGGTTGGGGGAATCCTCAGAAAAGTGCTACTTTTTACGGTTCCTGCAACTCCTATTTCAGATTTTTCATGGAGTGTCCAATTTGACAAAATGTTCAAAGATGCTGCGCTGAATATAAAAAGCAAAATTGACTTTGGTAATCCAACTTTAAATCAGGCTTCGCTTCATTTTGAATTGGTGGATCCGAATGGTAAAACTGTCACACTTGATAAGTCATCCTTTCAAATTCCTGTTGGACAGGGTAGTAGTGAAATAAATTGTTCACTACAGGTAAATTCACCGCAAAAATGGGATCCCGAACATCCCAATTTGTATGTCCTGACAACTTCTCTTGTTGTTGATGGCAAAGTACTTCAATGCAACCGTCAGAAAATTGGGTTTAGGCAGGTGGAAATTCTTGGCAATCAATTGTTTGTGAACAATAATCCCACAAAACTTAGGGGCGTGAACCGGCACGAAGTTTATCCCTTGACCGGTCGCAGCCTGAACCCGGCCCTTTGCCGCAGGGATGTGGAGCTGTTCCGGGCAGGAAATTGCAACTATATCCGCACTTCGCATTATCCACCTTCCGAAGAATTTCTGGAGGCTTGCGACGAATTGGGGATGTTTGTCGAAAGTGAATCCTCGCTTTGTTGGATAGAACATGGCGCAAGTCCCATCTGGAAAACATGGAATTATCTCGACACAAAATACTTGCCTTTTATGGTTCGGGCAAATATGGAAAACGTACTCTCTGGAAGGCAACATCCTTGTATCATCATCTGGTCGCTGGGAAATGAAAGCCGATGGAGCCCTTTGTGGGAAAGGGTCCTGAGCGAGGTCAAAAAACTGGACACTTCACGGCCAACTTCCTTTCACGACCAATGCTGGGGCAATTACAACAACGCAAAAAGTCAGGCCGATGTTGCCAATTATCACTATCCCGGTTTGAACGGACCTGCAGAATGTGAAAAGGAAAAAGCACGTCCCACCCTTTTCGGCGAATACATGCACGTGCAGTGTTATGCCCGCCGCGAATTGGAGACCGATCCATCGGTTCGTTCCGATGCATGGGCAAATACCCTCAAACAAATGGTGGACTCCGTCTATCGGTATCCAGCTTGTTTGGGCGGTGCCATCTGGTCGGGTGTTGACGATATTTTTCATTTGTCCGAAAACCAGATCTGCGGTTATGGTCCCTGGGGGCCGATTGATGGTTGGCGTCGTGAAAAACCGGAGTACATCGGTATGAAAAAATCGTATGCACCGGTGATCATCACAAATCTTGAAACGGCCAAAGTAGTCAATGGAAAGTTGAAATTAGAAATTGAAAACAGATACAACACATTGAATATTAATGATTTGAAAATAGAGGCAAAAATGGGTTCTCGGGTGTTCAAAGTGAATGCCAATATCGCCGCATTAAGAAAGGGTGCTGCTATTCTGGATATGGCTGGTGCCGCAAAGTCTGGTCTTTTAAAGCTGACCTTTACCGATCCGCGTGGATTTGTTTGCCAGGAAGAAATCATTCAGATTGGGGAAACAAAACTTCCAACAAAATCCAAAATAAAAGTTCACCCTGTTCTGACAGAAAACACAAATAGTTTCAATATTCAATCCGGCAAGCTTGTGTTTACTGTTAATAAAAATGATGGAACTTTCAGTTGTACCTCAACGACAAGCGATTCCTATATCACCAATGGAGGAAAGATGACCTTGATCCCGTTTAACGGTGATGACGGAGGTGCGCCAGGAATTGCAGTAAATAATTATACCCAGGATATCAAACCGCTTGATTACAATTTGAGCGAAATTCTGAAAGTCAATTCAATCAGTGCTGTTCAAAATTCGGATGGTTCGGTTCATGTGAGCATCAACGGAATTTTTGAGAACAAGCTTGATGGTTCACAAGATCTTGTTTTTAATTCCGATGGCACTTTATCTGTCAGTTACGACTTTAAAGCACTGGTAAATTTCACGGGCAAAAACCTGTTGAGGCAGTTTGGAATTTTATTCACACTTCCACGCTCTTTCGACGAATTGACCTGGGACCGCAAGGGTTTATGGACTGTTTATCCCGAAATAGATATTAACCGTTTAAACGGATCGGCAAAAGCACTTCCGGTAGATTTGAAATATGTGGAAGTACCTCAAAAAGCTCCGTCCGGAGATTGGAAGGACTTTGCCAATAAATTGGGTACCAACGATTTCAGGAGTACCAAAGATCACATTTTCAAGGCATCGTTGAGGAACAATCAGAATTCCGAAATCATTGTTCAGTCCGATGGTTCACAGAGTGCAAGGTCATGGGTGGACGGGAGCCAGATCCAATTTTTAATTGCCGGCCTTAACGGACCGGGTTCCTGCCATTTCTTTACAGGACCGCGACCCGAAATTAAAAAGGGTGGACATTTATCGGGTAATTTTAAAATGGAGTTCGTATCTGGTTCATTAAACCGGTAAAGACGAGTTGACTCAAAGAAGAATCTATTAAATATTAACCAGAGCAAAAGTCAACTTTAACAACTCCTTAACTAAAAATTGGAATAAAAATCCTTTATTTTACCGTCAAATTAAACAAAAAGAAATGAAGAAAACTGTGCTATTGATCGGGTTAATGTTGGCGGGGTATCTCTCCTTCTCGCAGGACAACACCTCCGGCACCATTGTATATGAGCAAACAATCAAAATGGAGATCAAAATGGAGGGCGAGGCGGCGCAATTTGCCGCTATGATGCCCAAAGAACGGAAATCGGCAAAGGTCCTTTACTTTAACGGTCATCAATCCTTGTACGAAAATAAAAAAGCAACCGATCAGGAAGATGTCACCATGCAATCCGGAGGCGCCACTGTGATGGTCCGTATGGCAGACCCTGAGAATAAGGTTTATACCGACATTGCAGGGAAAAAGCAGATTGAAATGAAGGAGTTTATGACACGTACATTCCTGATAGACAGGGACATCTCCTATTCATGGAAAATGACCGGCAATCAGAAAATGATCCAGGAATACCCTTGTCAGGAAGCAACATGCACCGATGGTGACAAAAAAGTGGTGGCTTGGTTTACACCGGTCATTCCCGTTTCGACTGGACCCGGTAAATATGGAGGTTTGCCCGGATTGATCTTATCTGTCGAACTCGACTCGGGGAAGAACGTCACAATCATCAAAACCATCGATTTATCCCCGGTTGCCAAGGATAAAATTGTGATTCCTGAAAAGGGGAAAAAAGTCACAAACGAGGAGTTTGATAAGATCGTGGAAGAGAAAATGAAAGAGATGGGCGGCCCTGCGGGTGGTGCCAGGGGTAACGCCGTGTTTATTCGTATCCAAAAATAATGATCGACAAATGAAAATCCTTTTGGCCGTAATCTTTTCAGGTTTCGCTTGGACCAGTTTTGCCCAAAACCATTCGTTAACCGGGGATGTATTTTCAAACGATGGTTCTCCAATGTGCTATAGTTCAGTGGTTTTGCTAAATCCGGCAGATTCGACGATGCAAACCTTTGGCATTACCAACAAACAAGGCCATTTCGAAATCATGAACATCAAAAAAGGGGACTATCTCCTTCAAGTTTCGTTTATTGGTTATCAGACACTTTACAAGAAGATTTCAGTGCCGGTAACTGACAATAATCTTGGGGCAATAACATTGAATGTCAAATCACAGCAAATCAAAGAGGTAAATGTGGTCGGTGGCTATGTCCCGATCTCCATTAACAAAGACACGATCGAATACAATGCTGCCGCGTTTAAAATGAAACCCGATGCCGTGACCGAAGACTTGCTGAAAAAACTTCCGGGATTGGAGGTCGATCGGGCAGGGAATATTAAAGCCATGGGTGAGGATGTGAAAAAACTGTATGTTGACGGAAAAGAATTTTTTGGAAACGACCCTAAAGTGGCCACGAAAAATGTCCCTGCCGATGCGGTGGACAAAGTTCAGGTCTATGACCGCAAGTCGGAAGAAGCGATGTTCACAGGCATTGATGACGGCGAAAGGCAAAAGGTGATCAACCTGAAAATGAGGGAAGACAAGAAGAAAGGAGTGTTTGGAAGCCTAATGGCAGGTGGTGATGTCAACAGTCATTATCAGGCGAACGGCAAGGCGTACCGGTTTACCGACAAAACCCAAACGGCTGTTTTGGGTATGACCAACAATGTGAATCAGTTTGGATTTTCGTTCAACGATTACATGAATTTCAATGGCGGAATGGGAATGATGGTCAATGGCGGAGGTTCAACGCGGATCAACATCACTTCCGATGGCAGCTTTCCGGTCAACTTTGGCGAACCTGTTTCAGGCCTGAATACTTCAGGAGCAGGTGGTTTGAATTTTTCCTACTCCACCACCCCTAACGACAGGGTTTTTATCTCCTATTTGGGCAAATCCTCCAAAAAAGAACTCGAACAAACCACAAAGAGCTGGAATTATGTTGCAAACAAATCGTTTGAACAAGACGAATCCCTTTCGGAAACGGATAAAAATTACGGCCACAATTTCAATTTTGGATGGCGAAATCGTATCGATTCCACAAAAAATATCATTATTGATGGAAATATCTCATTGTCAAATAGTAACAACGATAGGTCCTCTTATGTTTTCAGCAATGAGAATGGGTTGCCGGTCAACGCGTTGGTCAATCAGACTTCCGGTAGCGGAGATGGATTTTCGGGTATCACCAGTGGGTCGTACATTTCGAAACTGAACCATGGCAAATCCATCTTCAAACTTTCAGGTGATTTCATGATTAACAAAGGAACCAGCAAAAGCCTGATCAACACGCTGACAAGCATGTACCAAAACAGTGTCTGGAATGAAAGGCAGGTCAACCTGTTTCAGGACAACATCACCGATCATATTTCGTGGTCAGGAGGGTCAACCCTGACACAAAAAATTGGAAACAGGTTGTACCTGGAACCTGAGGTCACCATTGGCGGTACTATTGAATCGTTGGACCGTACGCAGGGATTTCCGCTCCAAAATAACCTTGTGATCGATTCGTTAAGCCCAGAATTTCGCAAGAGCTACAACTGGATCAGGCCCAAGATCAGCTTGATCCGCAACACGACTAAGACGAAAATTACCCTTGCACTGGAACTTGAGAATGGAAAACTCGAAAATACCCTGAGCAAATCAACATTGGGCAGCAAAAATTATCTCAATCTTCTTCCCTATTTTATGTATGAATATGAATACCAGACAGGTAGAAGATTAATGGCGACTTACTCATCGTCGGTCAGTCTTCCAACAGTTTCCCAACTTTTGCCTGTGGTGAACAACCTCAATCCGTTGGCCATTTATTATGGCAATCCCAATCTGAAGCCCGAAATTCGCCACCGGATGAATGCCCACTGGATGATCTTCGACCAATTTTCGTTCACCTCCGTTATGACTTCGTTAAGTGGCACATTGACAAAAAATAAGATCAACTGGGACCGCACGATCAACCCGAATCTGAGTTTCGTCAATACCCTCACCAATGTTGACAATGACTACGACCTCAACGGAAATGTGGACTTTTCTACACCCATCCGTCCATTGGGGATCAAAATGCACCTGAACATTGCCGAAGGATGGTCGAAAGGCATCAACCTGATCAACAAGGCATTCAATGAAAATGTCAACTTCACGCACAAAGGGTCGCTAAGCTTCGACAACCGGAAAAAGGAAAAATGGGATGTAAGCACCGGGATTGAAGCCACGCTGACCCATTCGACCTACTCACTGCAGAAGTCCCTGAACAACAATTACTTTGATATTTCGTGGTTTGGAATGGCCTGTTTTACCCCCAACGACAAATGGAATTTTGAGGTGAACAGCGACATTACCAACTATTCGAACAAAAGTTTTGGCGAATCGTTGACCATTCCGGTTGTCAATTTCGAAATCAGCAGGTTTATTATGAAAAACAAGCGTGGCACGATTACTGTCAAGGGTTTCGACCTGCTCGACAAAAACCGGATAGTACAACGTTTCAGCGAGCTCAATTACCTCCGCGAGATCCGTTCCAATAGCATTGGCCGGTTTGTGATGCTGTCGTTTACCTATCGGATCAACAAGTTTGGAGGTGAAAACAAGGGTGTCAATATTTCAATCAGACGATAAATTTTTGTTGAAATTGCTTGTCCCTTTCGATCAAGTAAGGAATTGTCAATATATAACATGCTCAATAATTGAATTTATTTAGTTATCTTTGTCGAAAACGACAATGGAAACTAATGACATTATTAAGACTCGGATAGAGGCAGTTCTCCCAATA
>CAIYPA010000486.1 GCA_903927965.1 uncultured Bacteroidia bacterium
CCGCATTCTTGCCCAGATCCAATATTTTGTTTCTGTTGATTGAAAGGTTGACTGAGGTTTTCCATTTAAAATCACCAATAACCAATGGGATTCCTCCAAGTGTCACCTCTATTCCTTTATTGCTCACACTACCAACGTTATTCAAATAGGTACCTCCCCCTACATACTGTGAGAGAGGTGATTTTAGCAATAAATCACTTGTTGTTTTTTGATAGGCATCAAAAGAGAAAAATAACCTATTTTTAAGTAAGGAAGCGTCCAATCCTGCATTGACGGTTGAAGTAGTTTCCCATTTCAATTTGTCATTTCCCGGTGCTCCGACAATTGCTGCAGGTGTTTTTGCATTTCCATCGAGCGGATAACCGATACTAGTATTCAACAATGTTAAGGTGCTGTAAGGGCTTATTGCCTGATTACCTGTTTTTCCCCAACTTGCCCTTACTTTAAGATCATTGATGAAACCTAAGCTTTTGATGAACTGTTCTTCACTGGCTTTCCAGGCAAGTGCCAAGGACGGGAAAACACTATATCGGTTTCCATCGGCAAATTTTGATGAACCATCCGAACGTGCACTTAAAGTCAACAAGTATTTATTCATCAAACTATAGTTTACACGACCCAAAAATGATTGAAGCGCTTCGTTGTTGTAGTTGGCTGCCAATGCTTGAGTCCCAAGTGAATAACCATAGTACCCCAGTGCTGCAGTTGTCATGGCAGCACTACTACCCGTGTTGTTATCGTTAACCCAAGTCTGTTGCTCATAAACTGCACTTAAATTCAGTGAATGAATATCATTGAACACTTTGCTATAAGTCAGGATATTACTATTTTGAAATATGTTCTGTCTGGTTTGTTCGAATGCCGCAGAAACAGTTGCTCCCATGATCAGGTTGTTCACACTCCTATTTACACCTTGTTTCTTTACAATACCGGCATTTACAGTTAATTTCAGATCATTACTAAAAGCATAATTCAAGGACAAATTTGCTTCTAAATTATCCAGAATTCGGTCAAATTGAGCATTTTGAGCCATAGCGACCGGGTTTCTGAGTATACTGCCATAAGGAGAGAGGATATTGTAGTTTCCAGAGGTATCATAAACTGGTGAGAGCGGGCTAAAAAGTGTAGCAGTTGATTCAGGTTCTCCCTTGAATCCGCCCCATGAGTTATTGTGCCCATTTGTCTCATTAGCCGTTAGGTTTAATTTCACGCTCAGCTTTTTTGTAAGATTGACATCAATGTTGGAGCGTAGTGAACTTTTTTTCCAACCGGAATTTAGCATAATTCCTGGTTGATCGGAATAGTTTCCTGAAATAAAATAGCGGATGTCTTTGTTACCCCCACGAATAGAAAGCTGATAGTTTTTTACATAGGCATTACGGTAAAGTTCATTCTGCCAATCGGTGCTCTGTGTTTTAAAGGTTGCGATTTGACTATCGGAAAACGGAGGAACTTTGGACATACTGTTTATCGACGATGCAAATTGGAAAGCATTCATCAAATCAAGCTTTTTGGGAAGACTGTTGATGGATAAATTAGCTTCGAATTCCACTTTGGTATCACCTGCTTTACCTGATTTAGTTGTTACTAGGATAACGCCGTTGGAGCCTCTTGATCCGTAAATAGCAGTTGCAGAAGCGTCTTTAAGTACTTCCATGGCCTCAATATCATTCAAGTTCAATCCGTCAATATTGCCTCCAAGGAATCCATCAATGATGTACAATGGATCATTGTTGCCATTTATTGAATTGACTCCCCTGACTCGTACCCTCATTGTGCTGCCAGGTTGCCCGCCAGAACTGGTAACTGATACCCCGGTTGCACTACCCTGAAGAGCCTCTGCAACACGTGTTATTGGTAACTTTTTAATATCTTCCGATTTCATAGAAGATACACTTCCTGTTACATCACTCCTTTTTCTGGTCCCATAACCAATTGCGACAACTTCCTCAAGTCCGATGGTTTCATCTTCCATCACAACATTAATAACCGTTTTACCGCTACTTTTGATCTCGTTGGTCCTCATGCCTACAAATGAGTAAACAAGAATTGAAGTTTCTGAGACGTTTGATAAGGTATAGTTTCCGTCAACATCAGTTATTACTCCTGTTGTTGTTCCTTTAACCAGAACTGAGACGCCAGGAAGTGTCGCTCCTTTACTATCGGTAACTTTACCTGTGATTTTCTTAGCTTGTTGAGTGGAAGGGTTGGAAAGATTCTCAGGGTTCTTTAAATTTCCGTCAAGGTAGTTGCCTGCGATACCTGAAAGACCCATAAAACAAACTAAAACGACAATCAAATTAATTATCGACAGTATTTTCAACAATGGTACATTAAATAATTTTTTTTCTCCGAATTTTTGATTCTTTTTCATATTTTTGATAAATGTTGGATAGCTCCCGTAAACGATGCATGAATGCCAATAAATACATCACAGGACGCTATTAATTAAACAATTAACACAATGGTTTACAGGTTTGTCTATTGGCAAACCTGTATCTTTTTGTCAGTTTTCCTTATCTCATAGGCAGTATTATTTTTATTTACATAATTATCTATAATTAATATTGTCAACTTGATTTATTAAAATTATTATATGAATTTTAAATAACATCCTTCAATTATCATCCTATTTGTAAGAAATTTTCCTCATCTAAATTAGAGGATTATTGTATGATCCAAAAAGTCTAATTTGGTTCTTTCCAACTGGTTCAAAAGTATATGCCACGATCAGATATTTTTAAATATATTCTGTTCAAGCATAATACTATTTTGCTCGATTTAATACTAGTCAGATGATTTCGGTAAGAATAAAAGATCTATTACTAAAAGAATAAAACCATTTTATTTCAGGTAATTCAGTATAAAACGATCTTTTGGTTTGTTAACACTATTCTGCCACATCTCCCGTAGGACTCCTGAGTCAGATGATGAGCCCTGTAAGGAACGTTAAATATAATTTTGGGACCTTTTGCCTGATTGATAGCAGCATATATCGCTGTCGATAGACAACTCTGATCAATCAACCCTATCTCCACAACCAGTTTGGCCTTTGATCCTTTAAGTAGGTGAACTACATCAAAATATGGCAATATATTCAATATCTGATATTTATCATAGTTGGAGGCGTATGGATAAGGCCAACTGTCTTTGCGTTCTACAAGAAAGCCGCCCCAATCGCACATAGCAGGTACAGTGGCAACAACTGCGCTTACACGATGATCCAGGCCTGCGGCGGCCAAAGCCTGCCCTCCGCCCTGACTCTCCCCTATTACCAGTATTCGGTTCCTGTCCCATTCAGGCTGATTGGTTAGGAATTCAAGTGTCCTGATTATTCTCAAATACATCCCCCGAAAATATATTTTTTGCTTATTATCAAGACCTTGTTTTGGATAATCCTTTAACTCGCCATCATTTAGCAAATTGTAATATTCATCGGGTTGTCCGTTTAACATCCCATGAGCATTCAGGTCAAAACTCAGAGCTCCCTTTCCCATTGTTGCATACCGGATGGCATTCCCCGGTTCCGAACGGGCCCAATTTGGATTGACACCTGCGGCATGAAAATAAACGACAATCGGCAAAGTTTTTGCTTTAGCTGAATCAGGTTTAGCAAAATATCCACGAGCCGGTTTTGAACCAGTGCAATTAATTTCCATATCAAAACACCGATACCCAGTTTCTTTGCTAGCTACTTCGACGGCTTTTACTTTCATCGGTAGTGATCGCAAGGCTGCTTTCTCGTTATTCCAGAATTTATCAAAATCTTTAGGACGCGTTGTTACCGGCTTAAAATTCTCAGGGTCAACGATTAGTCCAATACTTGTCGTTTCAGATTTTGTAGATAGTTCAATTATAATGCTGCCTGGTTTGTCAGATACTTCTTCAAAGATCACAAGTGAATCACCGACGTATCGTATCTTATTTTTTGAATACTGTAATCCGAAATTTCTCAATATTTTGATTTCAATGGAATCTTTTCCCGGATCCTTTGAAAATAGAGCAACCTGAATCTTTTGACCCTTTCTGTACACACCTGATTCATTCGTCTGCTTCAGAAGGAGGTTTTGTCCATTCCCAACAGAGATGAATCCGAGAAAAATAATGCACACAAAAAATTGGTAGTGAATTGATTTCATTATAGTGATGTTGACCGACCTGTTGATTTTAAACCAATACATTTTAAGCTTCAACTTAGGGGTCAAAATTGATACGATCCTGTTTCAGTAGATTGATCTATTTTGCTCAAACATGATATTATTTTGTTCGATCTTTAAAATTTGAATCACCGATAAACTCGATAATATCGAAGCGATCAGACAGATTCCATCTTGAAAGGTGAAAAGGCAATTCTTTTATTATCGAACATAAGCAATCAAACAATTTTAATTTCAGTAATAAACCGATCCATGGGTGTACGTATTTTCTTCAGATTTACCAGCCAGTCATTTTCAGAATCCCTATAGCCCAAAGGTAGAAGTACAACACTTCTTAAACCCTTTTCTTTAAGATTTAGAAGGACATCCAATTTGGCATTGTCGAACCCTCCAACAGGTGTTGAATCTACATCCAATTCAGCGGTAGCTGCAATAGCTATTCCAAAACTAATGAATGCTGGTTTTGTTGCATGATTGAAATTCCGTCCAGGAGTCAGTGATTGATACTTCCAATATTTTTCAGTTTTATCCTCAGAAACAGCTTATCCAATCATCATCTTTGTAGCATATCGCCAGTTCGATGCATCCAATAATTCCATGTTTTAAGGTTTGTTTTTATTCTCACTTGTATTCCCCAATTTCAAATTGGAATACGGATTGATGTTCTGCCATTCTGTAAAAGATTTTTCGAGGCACTTCAAAAACACTTCAATTGGTTGTGCTCCTGATATTGAATATTTGCTATTGAAGATAAAAAATGGAACTCCCCTTATTCCTAAGTTTTGTGCTTCCTGTATATCCTGATTCACGCGATAAGCGTAATCGTCATTGGTTAGTGCCTCAAGAATGTCCTTATCCGTCAGGCCAATATTCTTCCCCAGTTCAGCCAACACTGCATGGTTGCCGAAATCTTTGCCATCAATATAATAGGCACGGAATAAACTCTCCTCAGCTTCATCGCCCTTCCCTTTTGTCTTTGCCATTTGGAAATTGCTCGATGGCTGCTTCATAATGACGTTTGCCAATGTAACAGAAAGGGCACATGATGTCGCTCCAAACGTCAACCTTCATTTTGCTATTTGATTGTTTCAAAATATTTTAAAACGATATTTCGTTAGGTACTTTGGGTCTCCCCGCTTCAATCCATGCCTGTCGTATTAATTCAGCCAATGATTTGGAGGAACTTTCGATCATTTTATTGGTAAATCCTTTCGTTTTCTGCCAAAGGGTTTGATAATAAAGACCATTGTACTCCTGGTTTGCTTTTTTGTAGGCAAACTTATCCGCATTTAAAAGTGAATCCTTGTATTGGTAATTAATGTACATGTAATCAAAAACATATCGACTTACGTCCCTAACCTTATGCAACCGGGAACGTTTGACAATTATTGAATCGGCGTACAACCCAAACATTTTAGATTCGTACCTATTGTGGATCCCCTTTTGTTCGGTAAGTTGTCCATCATAGTTCAAAGTTAAATGCAATGGCATATGCCCATCGCCAACATAATGACCAAGATCAGCTGCTGTCAATAAAACTTTTGACCATTCCTTTGCTTTAAATTCTTTCACCAGGACATGGTATGTTGAATCGGTCACCCAAGGAAGCGTCCCATTCTTTTTAATGAAATCAATTCCATACTTGCCAAAAGCCTCATCCCTTCCTTCGACAATCTTATGTGCATTGTTGAAATCATCATAAGCATCTATATCGATATAGTGCTTGATCCCTTCAGTTGGATCAATGCTTTTCCTTTTGTCGGGATCAGAACCATGCGCGGAAAGTACTTCTGACCAACCACGAAAGTTATTAAGCTTTGCTGGGAAGAACTGTGAGGCTGAGCTGTTGATTTTGAAGTGTCCCTTTTCGCCCCAACTGCAAAGGAGCAGCAACATAGAAATCAGGGTCAAGTACTGAAAAACCATTCTCTTCATAATAATTTGGTATATAGATATTTAAATTATCCTGATTAACGCACCGTTTTCGTTCCAAAGTTCAACTTAACCATTTTATACTTTAAAATGTTCATCGGCTGTTTTTAAATTAATTTTTCGTCAAAGCTAAAGATTCTTTTTACTCTATCAGTCCCTTTAAATAGTTCAGGTCCCAAATCTAAACAACGACTACTTTGAAAGGATTAAAAGTAAAAGCAAAACTTGTTGAAAAATACATTTACGGCTACAAATAGATTGGCAGATTCTGAACAGATTAAAATGTTATAATTAATTAACAATAATTAACGATGTGTTCAAATCAACAACTAAAAAAATAGTCAATATTTGGTACAATAAAATAACTAAAGATTTGTACTGTTGAACCGCATTTGCACAAGAGTTTTTTTTGATTAATCCGACATTCTAAAATATTTATTAATGTTCATAATGACCGTATTTCAAAAAATTATGCCAACGAAATTTATTCTATTCACACAACTGTTCACCCCCTTTCTTAATCATATATATTGATGCAGAAAAAATTAATATACGTCATGCTGTTATTTATGTTTCTTTCCGCTTGTAACGGGAATAAAGTAAGTATTGTCACGTATGACCTGAAAAAAACCGATTACATCGAGGCAATTGATGCTACCGGAACGATACAGGCGGTGAACAATGTTATGATCATGTCGCCGGGGATCAACTCGTCCGGTATGTCAGTGGCTTACCTTGCCAAAGAGGGACAGCATGTAAAAAAGGGAGATACCATCTGCATTCTCGAAGCACCTGAACTCGTGTACAACCTTGAGACATTTAATGTTGAGCTCGAAAAGATGGAGGCTGACATGAAAAAGCTGGTAGCCGACAATGCCATGGAAAATGCAGTATTAAATGCGCAGGTCGAAACCAATAAGGCACAGATTGCCATCACCATGCTTGATTCGATTCAACTGAAATTTGTCCCCTCCATCAGGCAACAACTGATCTCGCTTGATATGGAAAAGGTGAATGTTGAAAAAAAGAAACTTCAAAAAAAGGTTGCAGCCCAACAGCGGATCGACAAATCGGAGCTTACGCAGTTGAGTTCCCGTATCATGATGCAAAAAAACCGCATCAAGGTATTTCAGGACCAGGTCAATTCACTTACCCTTAAGGCTCCCGATGATGGAATTGTAATTCATTACGAAGCCCCGTTGATGTATTTTATGGGTAATGGGGTCGGGACAATGGGTGGTAAAATTGAGGAAAAAAGTAGTGTTTTCAGCAATTCGCCATTACTTCAGTTTCCGGACATGAACCAGATGCAGGTATCGGTAAATGTACCGGAAGCTGAATACAAAAGGATCCAGAACAACCAAAATGTACTGATCAGTGTGGATGCTGCTGACAATCTTCATACTACAGGAAAAATAAAAAGGAAATCCCTTGCGGGAAAGAACAATGGGGAGAAATCTGCAATCAAGAGCTACGAGGTGGTCATCAGCGTTGACAGTTGCCATCTTAAAATGAAGCCCGGCATTAGTGCTAACTGCCGGATAATTGTTGACCAGGTGAAAGATACCATCGTTGTACCATCGGCAGCGGTCTTTAGCAGGGACAGCCTTAAAATTGTTTATGTGGCAGCGGATGACAAATTTATGCCTGTTGTTATTGAGACAGGCCTGTCCAACAATTCGCGCAGCATCATCTCAAAAGGACTTTCGGGAAATGAGACCATTGCCCTGATGGAGCCACCCTACAATCGTATCAAAAAAGGGGTGAAATCCACAGATGATAAAAACAATGCTCCCGGTTTGGCCAAACACGATTCAATCCAAAAAAAATCGACAATAAAAAATTAACATATCTTTCTAACACACTGAAAAACAGTTATAATATTATCTGATAATGAACAAAAATATTATTCTTTTTATTTTTCTGGGCCTTGCCGCCTGCACGGGAAAAGTAGTCCAGGACGTTCAGACGACATTTGTCAAACGGGGTACCTTTACGGAGGAACTAACAGAGGAGGGCACGGTGCGGTCAGTGAATTCAGTCAGTATCAACGCGCCCAATATCTCGTACCGTTATGGAAGCCTTAAAATCACAAACATGGTGAGCGACGGCAAAGAGGTAAACAAAGGGGACACCGTGATCACTTTTGATGCGTCAGAATTGAAGAAATCGATCATAACCTCCCAGCAGCAGCTTGAAATTGCAAATGCAGAATTTGAAAAACTCAAGGCAACGCAAGAATCAGAAATTGAAGACCTTGAATCTGACCTTGAAATAACCCAGATTTCCCAGAAAATCTCAAAAATCAACTTTGAACAGGCCAGTTATGAGTCGGAAGTGACCAAAAAGGAGATTAACCTTAAACTTGAAACGGCCAATATAGCACTCGAACGGGCAAAGGAACAAATAGAAAACCGAAAGAAGATTCAAAAGGAAGACCTCTTTCAGCGCACCTTGAGCATGAAACAATTGAAAGCCACACTGGATGATGCCAATGGTTATCTTTCTGATCTTTTTGTGATCAGTCCTGGACCTGGTATCGCGATCCTGAAAGACAACTGGATGACAAACCAGAAATGGCAGGTCGGGGATCAACCTTATTCGGGGACCACACTGATCGAGCTTCCCGATTTAAGTGAAATGATGGCAGAGGTAAAAATAAATGAGGTCGATATCACGAAGATCCTTCCCGGTCTTAAAGTTGAAATTAAGCCGGATGCCTACTCTGATACCATCTTTACTGGTAAAGTGATTGCCATTGCCAACCTCGCCCAGAACAAGGACTCCAAATCAAAAATAAAAATATTTCCAGTTCAGATTTTGATCGACAACAAGACGATCAGTCTTTTGCCGGGCCTTACCGTGAGTTGTAAAATTAAGATCAACGAATTGAAGGGGGTGATGTACGTCCCTGTCGAGGCAATTTTTAAGGAACAGGGAAGTGAATTTGTTTATGTCAAAACATCTTCCGGCTTTAAGCGGAAGGACATCAAAATTGGCGCAGTAAATACCGATTTCGTGGTTGTCAAAGAGGGATTGGAAGAAAATGAGGAACTTGCATTGACCGATCCATACCTCAATAAGGAAGAAGGCAAAGGGGAAAGCAAAGGAGAAAGCAAATCCAAATCAAATGGCCAATAGTTATTTAAACCACCATGATGACTAAAAAAATACGATTTCGCAACGATCACCTGGTTTTCTATAGTGGAACCAGGGTATTGATATACACGCTGCTTGTCATTTTGTCAATGGCATGTGGCAACGGTGCATCCACCGAATTTACTGTCATGAAGGGCACATTCAGGCATTCGGTCACCGAGACTGGAGAATTGGAAGCAATCAATGCATCCAATATCAAGATGCCACGGATCGCTTATCAGTATGGCTACCAGTTTAAAATTATCGGGCTGGCAGAACATGGTAAAATTGTCCATAAAGGGGATTCGATCATCAAACTCGACCCATCATCCATTGTCAAGTACATCCTTGAAGGGGAAGACAAGCTCGAAAATGAACTGGCAGCAGCCAACAAGCAAACGGTGCAAAGCGAGGAAAATATTCAGGGGCTGAAATCCCAGGTTAAAAATGAGCAGGCGGCATATGATCTTGAAAAGCTTGAACTGGACAGGTGCAAATTTGATACTGAATCGAAAAAGAAAATTAAAGAGCTGAAATTTCAACAGGCAACGATCAAACTGAAAAAGGCTAAGCGCAAACTGGAACTGACCTACATCCTGGAAAAGCATGATCAGCAAATTCAGAAAATTAAAGTTCTTCAGCGAAAAAACGACCTTCAAAGTGCAAAGGAAAATTTGAAGCAGCTCCTGATCAAATCTCCAACCGATGGTATTTTTCAGGTTTCGATGAACATTTTCACAGAAAACCCACAGAACTGGAGGTTGGGCGATTCGCCCTACCAGGGCCAGATGATCGCAAGTATCCCGGATATCAACCACATGAAGGTCCAAACCTATATCAATGAAGTAGAATTCAGTAAGGTAAAACCGGGGATGAAGGTACTGGTCCGGCTCGATGCGCTCCCTTCGGTCCCATTCAACGGGTTCATCAAAGAGATAAGCAAAATTTGTTTTACACGGGAAAAAGAGAAAGTATTCAATGTGGTTGTCGAAATCTCCGAATCGGATTTGCGCCTTAAACCGGGCATGACCGTCAGTTGTGAATATATTTTGTACGAGGCTGAGAATGGGATTTTTGTACCGAACAACTGTCTTTTAAAAGAGAAAGGGCACAGTTTTGTTTTTCTTGACCGGAGCGGCTCACCGCGCAAGGTCGAAGTCAAAAGCGGCCCTTCGAATACCAACCATACGATCATCGCCGGGGATGTGGAGCCGGGACAGAAGCTTGTTCCTTTCGAAAAAGTACTCACCAAATTAAATAACTGATCATGCAATTCAACGAAAATTTAACCATTGCCGCGCTGAGTATTATTGACCATAAGTTCCGTTCTTTTCTTACGATGCTCGGGATTATTTTTGGTACGGCATCGGTGATTACGATGGTATCGATCGGTGAGGGGGCTAAACTTCAAGCCATCGCCAAATACAAGGATATGGGGATCAGCAATATAATTATCAGAGATAAAGATTTGACCGAGGCAGAACTTGAACAGGTAAGGATGAAGTTCTCGCAGGGATTGTCGCTAACGGATGCCAAGGTGATCAGTGAGATTGTTCCTGGGGTACTTGATGTGGCTCCACAGACCGAGAAAAAAATTGATGCCAAATTCGGTGACAAATCTTCCAAATCCACCGTAATCGGGGTTACTCCTTCGATTGTCAACATACTCAATTATGAGATTGGAAATGGGATGTTCATCAATAAGGACCACTATGATCGTCAGCTAAAGGTCTGTTTTCTTGGGGCAAGTGTGGCACATGAATTATTCGGGTATGAGAACCCTGTAGGGCAAAGTGTGAAGCTTGATGACCAATGGTTTGAAGTGGTCGGTGTCATGCAGACCAAATCGTTGTTTACAGAAACAGTGGGTGAACTGGCCGCCCGTGACCTGAACAACGATATTTACATTCCGCTGAC
>CAIYPA010000487.1 GCA_903927965.1 uncultured Bacteroidia bacterium
AATCATCTGCACGACAACTTGTTCCGACCCGTCGGAAAAGCAATCCCATCCTAAGAAGAACTATCCCAAAAACATGTTAGGGATTCCAAATCAGATTGTTAAGAGTATTCCCTGTTCCGTCCGAAGGTACATTTGCTCTTTTCCGAACATTTGCTCGCGGACGGTTTTCGTGTTTGCCATTTTACCCTGGGTGGCGCGGTCCAAGGTCGTTTTGTGCATTGACTGGGATTTGCTACGGGACCGCTTACCTAGGGTTATTCAGATTTGTCCCCTCTGGGGAATTGACCGTGGAAAGATTGTGAACGGGTTTCAAATTTTAAACTTTATAAACTTATTGCATTGATTACCAAATCGTAAGAAAGCCACGAAGTGGATTAATCTGAATAACCCCCGGTGTTGTTTACGGAACCGGTCCTTCGGCTTCGCTCAGGGACCGGACACTGAGCGAAGTCGAAGTGGCAGCCCCGAAGTGGGTTGAACTTTTACAAACATGGCACGGTCCCAAAAACAGGTTCCTAACCGTGCTTCAAACATGGGATTGCTTCACCAAACATATTGAACCTGCTAACCAGTTAATTTACTGTAGTTTGGTTCGCAATGACAATTCCAAAGGGAAGAGCTTCCAAAATTATAATTGTGCCAATAATCGTTACAAACGACAAACCATCAACCCCTCTCCGAAAAATCGGAGCAAGCTGTTACAAACGAGGGGGATTGTGTGCTAACAATTTTGTCTTGCACCCTCACCATCCCTGCTCGGTCAACAGGCTGAAAGCCCAGCATACGCTAGCCCAACGGCAACACCTTGGGAAACGATGAAACAACAAACCAATGGCAACGCCATGGGAAAACAAACAAAATTGCATATACATGATGAACTAAAAGGAACGAACTAACCTAAAACCATGGGCGAGGTAACGTATATTTGGGCGACTGATCCAGCGATCAGAAACGCGGCAGTTTGAAGCGGGGTAACAAAAAGCACCACCACGCATAACAAAGTGTGAGCCCCATGAAGCACCAATTGGATTGCTTTGAGGCGAGCTATTATAACTACTGTACCAAGTACTAGTCCACTCAAAAACATTGCCGCTCATATCGTATAAGCCAAAATTGTTGGGTTGTTTGGTTCCAACTGCATGGGTTGTGCCGTTGTTGTTTGCTTGATACCAAGCGTAGTCACCAAGGCTGCTTTCGACATTGGTGCCCGCATATTTTTGGCCAAAGGCACCACCTGCAGCATATTCCCATTCTGCTTCTGTAGGCAGTCGGAAACCCTTAACCTTGGTGATATCGTTTGTAATGTTGCCGTCCTTGTCCAACAAATTTCCTCCAATATCATAAACTTTAGAAAAGCCGGCATATAAGTTCAGTAGGTTACAATAGATAATGGCATCATCCCAGCTTACGGAATCCACAGGCAGGCTGTCGCCTTTAAAATGGCTTGGGTTGAAGCCTATAACCGCCTTCCATTGGGATTGTGTCACCTCTGTTTTGCCAATACTGAAATCACTTAAAGTTACAGCATGTATTGGTTTTGCAAAATTATCTTTAGTTTCTTTATTTCTTTCATTGCTTCCCATCTGGAAAGTACCGCCTTTAATGGCCACCATTTCAATATTTACTCCTTTTACAGATATTGTAAACGATTGTGCAAATAAAGTGCCTGTAAATAAGGCAAATAGCAAAATAGTTAGGATTCTTTTCATGTGAGGGGTGTTGTTGTTTGATTTGTTCTTTTAGTTGGAATTTATTTTTTGGATTATTTTTCAAATCTAAAGAAGGGGAATGAGAAAAGCAAAAAAATGTGGGATTGATTTTTGAGCAAATCTCAATTTGTTTTGGAATCGGATACATGCTTAGTCCATTTCGATCAGGATGTTCGATTTGTTGTTGCTTTGCGGCGCATGGATCGTTTGAGCTTTTTTGAAATTCCTGATTGCGCCGCTTGAGTAGGGCGTTTTTCGTAGGTTACTAAGGTTAAAAAAAATGGAAAAAATAAGGTTTGTTTAGGCTTAAAAACCTTATTTTCAATTTTTTAACCTTAGTAACAGGCCAATATGACCACCATCTTATTAAACCTTATTACCTTATCTGCTATTTAATTATCTGAACCATATCTTTATTAACCTCATTTTCAACAACTACCTGTTTCGTGGCATCAAGAACTCCCGAATTTTTAAAGGTTATTTTACCGGTTCTGGAGCCTGAAATATGAATGATTGGCAATCGTTCGTTTGAACATGACAACCCGTCGATATATAAATCGGTACTGTTTTTGAGATCAACCACTGGTCCCTTCTTTGTGATTAAAGTAAGGTTTTTGATCTTCACCCCGGAGACATCGCTGCAGATCAACCCATAATCGGCTTCCATCTGGATATTAGAAAGTTGTATATTCTGAAGGTTCATCTCGGGCAGTCCCTGAAGGAAGATTCCCTGAAAAGCACCCTTACAATTCACGTCACGAATAAAAATATTTTTGAACTGTGGGGTCTCCTCCGTAACCGGCAACAGCTTTGGAAGTTGTCCGGTGGTCCCGGCATCCATATCTTCTGAGGCCGACTTTCCACTGTAATAAAGGTTGAACGAAATGGCCTGCGTCGGGATGTTTGTCATCTCAATGTTTGAGATATAGATGTTTTCAACAACCCCTCCCCTGCCCCGGTTGCTTTTAAACCGCAATCCGACATCCGTCCCAAGAAAGGTGCAGTTGGAGACGTGCATATTGCGCACCCCGCCCGACATTTCGCTTCCAACAGTCACCCCACCATGCCCATGATAAACGATACAGTTTTTAACGATCAGATTTTCAGTGGGTATCCCCCTATCTCGCCCTTCTTTGTCCTTTCCAGATTTGATACAAATGGCATCGTCGCCAACATCAAAATTGCTGTCGTGGACAATGGCATTTTTGCACGATTCGATATCTATGCCATCCCCATTCTGGGAATACCAAGGATTGCGAACCGTTAAATTCCTCACTGTAAGGTCTTCACAAAGCAATGGGTGGATGCACCATGCCGGTGAGTTTTGAAAAGTCGGGCCATCCAGCAACACTTTCTTGCACGAGACCAGGCTCACCATCACCGGGCGGAGAAAATCTTTAATCTTTTCGAATTCTGCCTGAGTTTTGAGCGAGCGGGGAACATTCATTTCGGCAATCTTCTCCCCATCAATAAATTGCTGTGACGGATACCATGTTTTGCCATTTTCACTGACGATGCCACCCGATGCAACCAGTTTTTTCCACTGCGATTCGGTCAGCTTTTCTTTTTTGACAGCACGCCACACGTCTCCCGAGCCATCAAAAATCCCATTTCCTGTAATTGCAACATTTTCAAGGTTACGACCATTGATTGGCGACATACAGCGGTAGGTATCAAACCCTTCAAAATTGGTAGATACCAAGGGATAGAAGTTTTTATCGGTACTGAAAACCACAAGTGCACCGGCTTCAGTATGCAATTCGATATTGCTTTTTAAGGTAATCGGACCGGTGAGCCAGGTGCCACGTGGGATTATCACGCGACCGCCACCTTTTTTGGATAAAGCTTCGATGGCACTGGAAAATGCAGTTGTACACAGAAACTGTCCTCCACTTTTTGCCCCATACGCGATGATCGAAACCGAATTTGCAGGAATGACAGGTTCCTTGACGCGGGACATTTGAAATTCAATGCCATCGTACAAACCAGTGCTTTTATCGGTTTTATTGCTGATTTGAGCACTTGCAAAAGCTGATACCAGAAATGGAACCAGAAAAAATAAGATCGATTTAGAAAATTTCATAACCTATTGATTAGTTGTTATTTATAATTTATGGTCATACCATTTGATTTCGGATGGCACATCCATACCCGACCATTCAAAAATATTTTCTTTTGTATATTTTGAAGCTTCACTGTCAGAAAGTTGTATGGACCATAGAACACGTTTTGCCGTTGAAGCACCAGACCCCCCATTTTTATACTCTGCAAAAAGAGTTGTTTTTTCACTCTCAGGCTTTGACCAGTTGTGCCATCCTTCCGGGACCACAAAAGAACCCATTTCACAGTTTAGGAAAGCCACCCTCGCATAAATACGCCATGGACGGCCCAAATAGACTTTTTTAGCACTTTCAGAAGCTGTGAGTTTACAATTCAGGAATACAAATCCAAACGGATTTCCCTGCGGGGTACTTGCGGCTGCGATGTAAGAATTACTTTTACAATGAATTGTGCATTTCTCGAACAGGACTGTCGCTTCACCGAATATAAAATCGGTGGTTCCTTCGATCATACAATTTTCAAAATACTGGTGGCTCAATTTTCCTGCAGCATACAGTGTGTCCTGGTTTCCCAAAATCCTGCAATTGTGGAATAGGCATCTGTCGCCCTCAACATGCAAAGCAACTGCCTGTCCAACAGGACCGGCCGAATTTTCCACCGTGATATTTTCCAGAATAAAATCATTGGCCTGAACCAGCAAGGTGTAAGTATAAAAGGTGCTGTTCCTGCCACGGTTGATTTTATCAAAGTAATCATCGAAAGTTAGGACTGTTTTATCGGAACTTTCACCAATGATCGAAAGTTTGGTATTGCAAGACGGGACGACTATCTTTTCCTTGTAAATGCCGTTTTTGACAAAAATGGTGATCCTGGTATCCGGAAATGCTTTACAGGCATCGATTGCCTTTTGGATCGAACTGAAATCGCCGCTACCATCCTTAGAAACTGTCATGGATAATTTATCCTGCGCAGAAACTTGAAAAACAGCGAAAATCAACGTAACGACGAAAATAAGTGGGCGGAGTCTTATAGAAATACTATTTCTTACCATTTGATTCACTGTGTTTTAGAATTTTATCAAGAAAAGCCACCATATACCCAACTGTTGGTTCAAACCATGGATGGAACAACCAAAACGGATGGGGTGTATTGGACAAGGTATGAACCTCAGTGTAAATCTGATGTGCTTTCAATATTGTAATCACACTGTCACGGCTAGCATGAAACCTTGGCAATGCACTGTTTATAAAACAGATAGGTGGGGTGTCCTTACCTGCATATTGAATTGGCGATGCTTCCACCCATTTTTCAGGTGCTTGTTTAAATGTAGCTCCGAACCACCACGCACCGGCTGAAGGTTTTGACGGGTCCATATCTTTTGCACTCTCATTGGGATCGGCAAAATCAAGGATACCATCCATATCAATGATTGCCTGAATCTTAGTGGAAATTTTTAGGTCTCCTTCAGTTCCATCGAATTTTTTAACCTTGGAAGTCATCCCAACTAATGCAGCCAACTGACCACCTGCCGAACTACCGGTAATCGCCATACGATTTGAGTCGATCCCATACTTTATGGCGTTTGAACGCAAGAACCGGATAGCTGCTTTCAGGTCGTAAACGGCCGCCGGATAAATAGCCTCCGGAGATAAGCGGTATTCAATGGTTGCTGTTACATAACCTTGATTTGCAATCTGCTGGGCCATAGGTTCCTGCATTGTCCTGTTGCCGGAACGCCATCCACCTCCGTGAACAAGAAGCAATGCCGGATATCTCCCCGTTTTCTCAGGACGAAAAATATCGAGGTGCAAATCGCGGTTACCAAAAGGTGTAGCAGGAATTGTGGTATAAACAACCTCATATTCGGCTTTCACACCATCCGGAAGATGGGGTTTGACAATTTCTGCCTGCGGAAACTCCTTCCTGATCTTCACCCATGTCTGGTAAGGTGTGTAGGATGTATCGCGTGGAATCTCTTTTTGCACAACCGTCTGGCCAAAACCTAACCGGGGGAAAATAGTTAGAAAGATGAAAAACAAAAAATATGTCTTCAATTTACTGATATTTAACATGATATCCGAATGTAATTCCTATGTGCCTTTGTGTTTTTTTTCTTACGTGCCTATGTGTTTCAATACTATCAATATAATGATACACAGTCTATTCCATTTCTACAATCAAAACCCAGTCATTCCCATCTTCCATTTTTCCGGGAGGATCAAATTCCAATAGTTTCTTGCCATTCATTTTCCCACCTTCTGAATACTTCCCGTTTCGGGGATTGTACCAGTTGTATTTCAATTGATTGCCCGCAAATGGAATCGATTGAAGATTGATCGGCCGGCCATTATAGGTATAAATCAATAAGCAGGAATCCCATTTCAAAGCAACCTGATGGTTATATCGTTCACCCGGATTAACAATTGCAGATTGATCTGGTACCAGATTCTCAAAATGGTATTTCAACATCAGCTCTTTGAGGAAAATCATCTGCTTTGCACCTGGTGCATTGATAGCCTCTTCCCAACTTTCTTTGGTGCCATACGACCCCGTTTTTTCACCTTTCTTGTGCATCTGCATCACAGCACTATTTCCATAGGTAAAACCGCAGGCACCCGAAAAAACAGACCAGTAAGCATACCGGCGAACGTCATTGTCCTTCCACAATGGTTGCAACGTGTCGTGTAAACCCTGTGGAATCCCTTCATACGAAGGCTCGCCATCCAAAGTTGGCTTTACAGGAATCTTTGCATAATCGGATTGAACATATCGCCAATTGTCTTCTCCATAATGGTTTCCGGTTCCTGTAGAATCCTGATCATATCGCCGGTGGCCTGATTGGAACATATTGAAATCGAGCCATTTCTCGTTGTGGAACCATTCAGATGATTGTGTCCTCCCAAAAGGATGATAGGTGACCAAGTGGTTTAGATCGTACTTTTTAAGGGTGTTCCCGATGGTATTCCAGATCTGAATGGAATCGTCACCCCTGACATCGCCACCGTTCATCCATACAATATTTGGTTTGTCCTTGTATCGCAATGCCAGGAACTTTGCATAAGCCTCTGCCTGCTTTTGATTGACCAATCCGGCTTTCACGTTTGAGCCCCAAACAGGAACCAAGCCCAGATACAAACCTTTTTCAAAAGCGAGGTCAACTACATGATCCAGATTTTCCCAATAGCCGTCCTTCTTATTTTCTGAATTCGCTTTGAGATCATTAGTCTTCGGAGCAGCCAGGTTTTTTCCAATCAAAGCCGGTTTCCCATTTACAGTTGCTTCTGAAAGGCTGTGCAACACCATAACCTGTATCACATTGAATCCCTGCTCTTTCCTTGTTTCAAGATATTTTTCGACTTCTTCCCGATTAAGTTTGCTCAGCAACAACCAACCGGTATCGCCCAACCAGAAAAAAGGGAGACCCTTGGTTATCAGATAACGTTTGTTGTCCGAAACCGAAAGTGGTGGCGCGTTTTTCTTTAGCCATTTTGGATAGTTGTCAAGTGCCTGTTGCGGTGCGTAGGTGTACCAACCGTACCCGTCGCGGCGCTCGCGACTGACTTCCGCAAGTGAATAAAGAAGCTTGCTGTTACGGTCCGAAAATAAAGGTCTCGCCGTACCAATTTCGTAAAAACGAGTCCAGATCGCCGGGGCAAGCGAATCGGATACCACGACCCGGTCGGAAGTACTGATTTTATAAGGAGTCTTCTCGGGTGCAGCCTGAATGGTTTTGACCCGAGTATTGTAAATCCTTGATTCATTGAACCATCTGATTGCGCTTTGAACCGAATGGATAATTCTCTGATCAGGATTGTCGATGCTCATCAGATGCATCACAATTCCTACGCTTTCACCATTGCAAATAGAGGGCATTTCATAAGCCCTGGCCCATGCAGGTTGAAGGGTTATTTCATCGTGTTGCTGGCACCAGGCAGTCAGTTTGCCCTGATTCACAATCTGCATTTTGAGGATACATTCCAAACCTTTGTCGTATGCTTCTTTTGCCTGTTTTCTGATCTCGTTGCCAATGAAAGAAAAGGTTGGATCATTGTCGTTTATCTTTTTGAGCAGATCCATAATCCCGATAAAAGCCCCATCGTTAAAAGTGATGTGCCTGCTGTAACCCTTTTCCAACGGAAAAAACTGTGGCCAGCCTCCCTTTGGATATTGGGCCGAAAAGACAAACGAAAGGCCTTTCAGACAGGCATCTTTGTATTTTTGGATATGTGTAACCGTGTAAACTTTGGCCAGATATTCAATATGGGTATAGGTTGTCGAGTTATCGAAGGTGGTGTGCTGTTGATTTTTGGTTTTGACCAGGTTTTCAATTTGGGCAGGTGTAAGAATGGCCCGCATATCGTAATTTTTGGGCCAACCACCGTTATTTCGCTGATAAAGAAGGATATTGTCGGCAATCTTTGTGATTTCCGTTTCCGGATACTTTGGTTGGTTGGCAACCGGATTGACAATATTCCCATCGTCTTTGATGCCATACCAATGTCGGGAACTATCTGAAAAGGGTTCCATGCTGATGGATGCGAATCCTTTCTCCTGGGCAAACAAATAACCACCTAAATGAATAGCTACCAAAAGGGCAACAAGCGTTTTAAGGAATCGGGCGTTTTTTTTCATCTGTTTAAAATCCTGTATAAGTACTAAAAAGTAAATATTGTCGTGTTTTACCCCTAATCCCGCAATGGCGGGACTTTCTGTATCAGCTTGAAATTCAAATCTCCCTTTTGGGGGTCGGGGGTATTGAAATATGACATCTTAATATTCTTATTACTTATGTATTTGATCCTTCATTCCATTGAATTTAATACCCAAATTATTACCGTCCATGTATTGCAAATGTAAAAAAAGAGCGCAAAGATTAACAAAGTGACTAAATAGGAATTTAATACAGTGCAATCCTTGCGCTTTCACATCAACACATCAACATCAGGTATTTATTTATTGGGCAATCCGTAACCATTCGTTACAGCCCCTTTCGATTGGTCAATTACTGTTAAAGGCATGGGGTGGAAGTACCGTGGAGCGCTGGTTTCACGACCAACTACACCGTCAAGAATTGCAGCATTTAACATGGCTTTGGCATTTGCATCATTCCAAACCGTGATACCCCAATTCACTTTGGTGTAACCACTGGCTACCAATGCAGCTGCTGCAGGCCCGGCAGGATCAATGTAGTTATACAAGCCTTGAATGGCCAGATTTCTGGCAGTAGTCGTGTAGGCTGCAATCCCCCAATTGTAGATACCGCGCCATCCGGGGTATAATGCCGGGTCAGTATCGACAGGAGTTTGCGTAACTGTTGCAACATTGCCACCGACCTGGACATATTTTGTCCAAATATAATTGGAGATGGTCCTGCCGCTTGGGAATGTATAGTATCCATTGGCTTGAAGGCCTGCCGTCATATCTGCCATTTCCTTGCGGATCGCAATGGCTCTTTCGTTGAATTTACCCGAACGGATCATGTCCCAGCGAATTGCCCCTTCGCCCAAAAGTTCCAATTTGCGCTCGTTGTAGATGGCATCCAGCAATGCATCACCCGACAGTCCGGAAATGTTTTTGCTCGAATTACCAAACGCTCTTGCACGAATTTGGTTTACCAATGCGATTGCACCTGCAGCATCGGTTCCTATGACTGCTTTTGCCTCGGCAAGCAGAAGCATCACATCGGCCATTCTCAATACAACATAGTTGATACCCGAAGAACGGAATGTGGCATTGGTGTATAAAGGTACGTCCCCCCTGTTCTTGTCCCATTTGTTGGTACTGGGTCCCCCACCGCCAATACGGGTACCCACTCCGAGTGGAATAATGTTTTCCTGTCCGGTGGCAGCGTTGCTCCCGGTTACAACCATGCTTACGTCACGACGCATGTCACCGGTTTCATAACCATTGTAGAAGAACGAAGGGACGATACGGATAGCGGCAAAAGTATTTAAGTATGAGTTGACTGAACTGTTGGAGCCTGGACGTGCCATACTGTATCCATACTCACTGTTTCCAACTCCCGGTACGCAACCAATTTCAAAGAGAGATTCCTGGCTGATTCGCCTGGAGTTGATTTCCTGCCAATGTTTTTGGAAAGGATTATTGACGGCCCTTGCATCGGTTGTAATCAACTTTGCTGTTCCGCTCTGGGTGTTCACAGCAGCACCCAGATATTGCTCAGCCACCTTGACATAGTCCAGATAATCTGTACGACGCGCATAAACACATGTTGCATCATCCGTACCCTTGTTGACAAACGTTACAGTGCCATACAAACCCTTGATATCGGTGCGAATGGTTTGCCAGCTTCCTGCATGCAGGGCAATTTCGCCAATCAATGCATTGGCAAAAGTGCGGCTGATTCTTTCTGCCGTAATTCCACCTTGTCCCAGGACATACATTTTGCCTTCAACGGCTTTAACATCGGCAAGAATTTTATCCATTATTTCGAAGCGCGATGTCAATGTATAAGTGGTCACCACCTGATTTTCATAACCATAAGGAACATCCCCAAAGTGACGGACCAATTCCCAGGCAAGATAAGCCCTTAAGGTTTTCGCTTCACCATAAAGTTGTGTCCAAGCGGTAGGAGCACTTCCTTTTACATCAGATAGATATTCAGCTTTTGCTCCAATCAGATCGGCAATGCGGGAAGCGCGGGCAAGCGCTACGTTTAAGCTATTGTATAAACCCATATCTGTATTTACCGTAGTTGCACCGGGCTGCAATCTTGCGATGACATTGTTAACAGAAGGATATTCACTCATATATTCAGCATCCGATCCCAATGGGTCCTGCCAGTTGTAGTTTCCTCCGGCTGCCGCATTCTGGCGATATTCAGCATAAACCCACGATAATGCTTTAAATGCCTCGCCTGGACTCGACATAACAAAGGCATCGTCGGACTGGCCTGCATTGGATACATTCAGATAGTCTTTGCACCCTGTAAACATGAACGGCAACAGAGCCAAAAAACTGTATATTCCTATTTTTTTCATGATTGTTTTTCTTTAAAGATGATTTCCATTATACGATTTAGAAAGTAACATTTAAGCCAATCACAAACTGACGGGCACGGGGATAAGTACCCCAGTCAAGTCCGGGAGTCGGATAGCGTGAGCTATTTACGTTTTGACTCGTATTGACATCTGGGTCAAGTCCTGAGTAACCAGTCAGGGTAAATGCATTATAGATGGACCCATAGATGCGCATGTTGCTTACCTTTACTTTGCTTAACACCTGTTTTGGTAAGGTATAACCCACGGTCACTGTATTGAGACGAAGGTAGGAACCATCTTCGATACCGATATCGGAAACATAGCCTTGTTGCAGGAAAGTTGACGGTACGGTCGCATTCGTATTGGCGGCATTCAACTGGTCAGGCGTGATCAACTTAACCAGAGTCCCGTTCTGAATTTGGTAATTTGTATAGGAATCTTTCACAATAGCCAGCTTATTTCCGTAGAGACCACCACCTTTGTTGCCGTTAAACAGCGTAGCCAACTTATTGGCATTGTAGATATCATTGCCATAGCTCCAGTTAAAATACAGGCCTAAATCGAAGTTCTTGTAGCCGGCATTGACGTTGAAACCACCGGTGTTTTTAGGATTCATGTTGCCGATTTCGACCATATCTTTATCGTCAATTACGCCATCCTTAACATTATCTACAAATTTTGGCAAACCAGGATAAGCCTGCTGAGAACCGGGAACCAAACCAGCACGATAGGAGACAAACGATTTTGAAAGATCTGCAACACCAGTTTTTACCGTGTATGTATTCGTTGCACTATCAAAATTGAAGTCGTCAGGGGTATAGTATCCTAAACCATCCCTTTGGTAACCCATTACGATACCTACAGGTTTGCCTACCAACAATTTGTAGTCGGCATTCGGAATCCCCGATTGCAGGAATTGAGTTCCATAAGCGCTTTGCATCCCGTCAGCGAGTTTGTCGATGTTGCCCTTGTTAAAATTGATATTTGCGCTTGCGGTTATGTTCCAATCCTTGGTCCTCAGGATCGTACCTGTTAAAGAGATTTCAACCCCTTTGTTGCTGGTCTGCCCAATATTGGCGTAACTGGTTGTAAATCCGGTGATAGACGGAATGTCGGTCAGCATCAACAAGTCTTTTGTGCTGTTTTGATATACATCGATAGTACCGGTCAAAACATGTTTAAACAGTGAAAAGTCAAGACCGACGTTTCTCGTAATGGTGGTTTCCCATTTTAAATCGCGGTTTGCCAATTGAGCTGAAGCCAGGTCATAGGAAGGCTGAAGCACCCTATTCAAGCCATACTGCCAGCGTGTGTCCGTAGTGGCTGCCCACAATTGCGACCACTGGTCAGCACTGATGGCATCATTTCCTACCTCACCATAAGATACGCGAAGTTTCAAATCATCCAGATTTTTAATGTTTTTCATGAAAGATTCCTGCGAAATGCGCCATGCAAAGGAACCAGCAGGGAAGTATCCCCATCGATGTTCTGGAGAAAAGTTGGAAGAACCGTCAGCGCGGAATGTAGCGGCAAACATGTACTTGTCCATAAGCGAGTAATTGGCCCTGCCGAAATAAGACTGAAGGCGGTTTGGTGTACTCACACCCGAAGAAACGACCAGGTTTGCTCCGTATTGAGAGATCATTGCAAACGCATTATCCATGGTAAAATTGGCAGGATATTTTTGGCCTGAGATGCGTAAGCTGGTTCCGCCCGAGTTGGTTATTTCCTGACCAACCAAAAAATTGAGCCGGTGAATCTCTTTCAGTTTTAATTCATAGGCCATTGTGTTTACCCAACGCAAAGACTTTGCATCATTTTTTCTAAAGTCAGCATCACCGGAATATAGAAGTGATCCATCACTGTTCTTGTAGTTTACCTCGTTACCGCTGGCAGGTGTAGGACCTCTCCAAATCTTATTTTGCGTATAATTGCGGGCAAGGGTCAATTCAGAATGATAGTTTAAACCTTTGATAATTTTCCAGTTCAACCCGGCAGTCCCGCGAATCGATTGCGTCAACAACAGGTTTTGACGGTCTTTGATCACATTTACAGGATTGTACATATCATCCATGACAAACATCTCTTCACCCAGAGAAGCATCACCCAGGAAAGTCTGATCTCCCTTTATGTCAATCTTGGCGATAGGACGGAAACGATAGGATCCGGAGAGGGATGAACCGTAACCACTTGTTGTGCTTTCATTGCCCATCGCACTTTTATCTGTGTACTGCAAGTCCAGGTTAAAGACCAGGTTATCACCTATTTTCTGATCCAACTTTAAAGATGCCACAGTTCTTTTGGAATAGGAGTTCAGTTTCATACCATCTTCGTCGAGGTAGCCCAATCCTACAATAACTTTTGTTTTGTCAGTTCCACCCGTAATTGTCAGGTCATGGTTCTGAGAGAATGAACTAAAATATACATCTTTTTGCACATCGTATTGATCAACATTTTTGTATGCATCCAAACCTGCCGAATTACTGCCGGTATATGCACCTATACCGAACAACTTTTGGAATGGTGTGGTGTATGTTGATCCAAAATAGGTATCAAGCAGCCCCCATTTGAAGGATAAATAATCGTATGGGTTTAAGGTGGCAAGATAACCTGTTGGGGTGTTGAATTTTCCATAACCGCTATAACTCACTGTAACATCGCCCGATTTTCCCCTTTTTGTTGTAACGAGGATAACCCCATTGGCACCGCGTGCACCAAAAATCGCTGTGGAAGAGGCATCCTTGAGCACGTCAATGCTTTCAACCATTTCGGATGGAACATCACTGATGTTGCCGGGAACACCGTCGATCAAAATAAGCGGGTCGTTGCTTTGTGAGATGGAACCTCCCCCACGCACACGAATGGAAATGGTAGCATCGGGGCGTCCGTCCTGAGAACTTACATTCACACCGGGAAGACGTCCCTGGAGAGCTTGTGCAACGTTGGAAACAGGAATCGCAGCAATTTGCTTTCCGGTAACCGACGCAACCGAACCTGTTACATCGCGTTTTTTAACTGTACCATAACCAATGGCAACCACCTCTTCAATTTGCAGGGTGCTGGCGGTCAATTGTACATTAATTACAGACTGTCCGTTAATTGGTACCTCTTTGGTATCATAACCAATAAAAGAGAACTGGATTACATCCTTCTGCATATTGGCCGGAACAATCGAAAAGACACCTTCATTGTTGGTTATCAAACCATTGGTTGTTCCTTTTATGACTACATTTGCACCCGGAATGGGTGTGTTTGTCTCATCAACCACTTTACCGGTTACTTTTTGGGCGTAAAGCTGAACGCCCGCAAAGATGACCATCAGTGCCAACAAACAAACCTTCTTAAGAAAACTTTGCTTCATTTTCATCATCGCTAATTATTAAGTATATTTGATTTTATTGCAACTATTTGATATTGAATTCTATGGATGCCATGATAAATGGCCCGACCCCTTTTGCGTCATTGTCGCGGACAGGTTCTTTGACGTAATATTCAAAAGAACCATCACGATAGGGATTGCCTCCCAAACCGGCTACTGAACAGCATTTCGTCAGGCTGATCGTTCCATCACCATTGTCTTTAATCAGATTTTTTAGGATGCCATTGTACCCTTTTATCGCAGTGGTTTTATAACTATCAGTGATATAACCTTTTCTGGAAGCTTTTAACAAGGCGTAAGCAAACATGGAAGAGCAGGTGGCTTCAAGGTAATTGCCCTCACGGTTTCCCTGATCCAGCACCTGGTACCACAAGCCGGTTTTGGGATCCTGATATTTCAGGATTCCGGCAACAACTTGGTTCAGGATTTCAAGGATTTTGGCACGCCCTGCGTGTTGCGGAGGTAGATAATCGAGCACATCGACCAATGCAACGGCATACCACCCCATCGCCCGTCCCCAGAAGTTTGGGGAGCAACCGGTTTCGGGATTGGCCCATTTTTGGGTCTTGCTCTCGTCCCAGCCATGGTAATTCAAACCCACTTTGGGATCATAGGTGTGTTTATGGATTGTAACAAATTGATTGACAACATCATCATAAAGTGCGGGTTCATTGAATTCTTTGGCATACTGGGCATAAAAAGGGGCACCCATGTACAAACCATCGAGCCACATCTGATTGGGATAACGCTGCTTGTGCCAGAAACCACCTTCCGAGGTACGGGGTTGCCTTTTCAGTTGGTCGCGCAAAAGGACAATCACTTTTTTGTACCTTTCATCTTTAGTTTTTTCGTAGAGGTCGAAAAGGAATTTCCCCGAGTTCACACAATCGATATTGTATTCTTCTACCTTATAACCAATAATATTTCCGGTTGGGTCGATCATTTTATCGGCATACAGTTTTGCATACTTATAATAGGTATCATTTTGGGTCTCTTTATAGACGAGCATCATTGATTGGGCAATCAAACCCTGTGTATAATTCCACACAGGTTTGGGGTTAAAGTCAACAGTCCAGGGTTCTGGAAACTGTTTCATTTCGGAATCCGCCATTTTGACCGCCATCTCCAAACCAACCGAATTTTCTTTAGTAGTTTGAGCGTTGCCTGTGTGAACAAGCGTAAGAAATCCAAAAAAGAACAACCAAAATTGCCTTAAATTTCCCATGTTAGTTTTGTTAATCGTAAATTCCAGTTTCCCATTTTTAACCGTCATTTCTGGGAGAAAGGACCAGTGCAAAAATAGGTTCATGAGGGTTAATAAGGGTTAAAAACTGTACCAATCACAGGGGACAGGCGTAACAGGGGAGGGCTGGATTTCCCAATATGCGGGTGAGATTGGAACATCGGAAAAACTGAAAAAATCGTATTTTGCTAGAATATAGCCTATTAGCCATATTATGCAAGATCAGTTGGGAAATTTATAATGTTAAAAATTTATAAACAATATAC
>CAIYPA010000488.1 GCA_903927965.1 uncultured Bacteroidia bacterium
ACGGAGACAACTGAATATCATTTAATTCAGAACGATAAGTCTTGCAGCCCCGGACAAACCGTAACTACTGATGCAGTGAAAGTTACTGTTCACGCCCCTTTCAAGGCGGGAGTTGCAACGACCAATCAGACAGTATGCTACGGCGAATCCGCAACCCTGACGGGGACAAATCCGACAGGAGGCAGTGGGGCCAATTATTTAAAACTTCAGTGGAAATCGTCAACCGACAATCTTGTGTGGAATGATGTTATAACCCAGGGTTCGACTTCACTGTCATTCAGCACAGGGGCGCTTTTTGTAACTACCTATTTCAGGTTAGTACAGACCGATACGTATTGTAAACCTTATAAAACTGATAAGACCAATGATGTTACTATCACTGTATTAGACAAACTGAATCCAGGGATTATCGCCCCTGATAAAGCAACCATTTGCTATAAAGAGTCCCAGTTGTTGACTTCTTCAGGAGTAACGGGCGGGAGCAATAACTTCAAATACCAGTGGCAATCCTATGATGATACCAAAAAACAGTGGAATGCCATTCCTGGAGCCAATTCAACAACTTACAATACCGGTCAGCTAACACAGAGTACTACCTATCGGTTGGCAGTAACAGATTTGATGTGCGCTCCAAATCAAACAGACTACTCGAAAGAGGCAACCATTATTGTTTATGGAGAATTGACAAAAGGATCTACAACTTCCAATGTTTTAACTATTTGTTATGGTGGTTCAGTCGTTCTGACTGGGACTGCTCCGACAGGAGGAAGCGGGTCAATTATCAGATATCAATGGCAGGAATTTGTAAACGGAGGTTGGATAACTTCTACTCAAGGATCCGGATATAATAGTCTCGTTTATACAACAGGTCCTATTCTAGTCAATACAAAATTCAGATTGACAGAAACCGATGTTTATTGTAATCCCGATCAGACTGTAAATACGGATGAGGTTGCAATTGCCATTACTTCCCCAACTGTTAATGCCGGACCAGATGATGTAATTTGTGATCTTGTTCCTTACAAACTTTCTAAAGCTCTAGCTACCAATGCTACAAATTTCAAATGGACAACTTCCGGAACCGGTTCATTCTTCAATAAATTTTTGCTGGATGCCATTTACTTCCCAAGCCAGGCGGATATGAATATTGGAAGTGTAGTTTTAACACTGACAGTCTCAGATAATTGTGGAAATGAAGCTAAGGACGACTTGAACCTTACATTGGGTCATGTACCCTCTGCGTTCTTTATAAACAGCACACCAGTTTGCAGCAATAATGTAATTGATTTCACCGATCAATCAAGAGTAACAAATGGTTATATTAATAAATGGGAATGGGATTATGGTGATGGGAATAAAGAGGCCATAAATTATCCAGGTAAGCTGAATGTTAGTCACTTATATTCTGATCAGGTTCCAAGTGCAAATGTAAAATTAACTGTTTATTCCAATCTTGGATGTAGTAATGTATTTCCAAAAGTTATCCCAATAGCAAAGGCTCCTGGGGCTAGTTTTGATGTACCGGCAGTTTTGTGCCAGGGTCAGGCTGTTCAATTCACAAATACCTCCCAGATAGGGACTGGCAACAGTTTGCAACCCTGGAGTTGGAACTTTGATGATCCTGCAAGCGGAACAAACAATACCTCTGTATCACAGAATCCAACCCATGCATTTGGTAAAGCAGGCGATTACAATGTGAGCTTAACTGTCCAGAATTCCAGTAAATGTTATGCCACCACAGTTAAAACAATAACCGTTAAAGCAATACCCACTGTTGGGTTTACATTTACCCAACCTTGCCTGAACGAGTTGGTTACCTTCGCACCTGATCCAACAAAAATGGATATCAAAACAATAGGTTTATGGTTTTGGGAATTTGGAGATGGAGGTACCTCAGAAAAGGCGACAGTTGTGCATCCATTTACCGGTACAGGGACCTTTACCACCAAACTAACGGTTAAGGATCTTTCGGGATGTTCTGCCACCGTTGATAATCCGCTTATTGTAAATTCGTTACCAGTTGTTAAATACAACGCAACAGTTACAGATTGTACAAAAAATACTGTTTATTTCAACAATCAATCTTCCACATCTGCCGGGTCTATAGTGAAATGGACTTATAACTTCGGAGATAACAACAGTACAGTGGTCAATTTCCTGAGCGATCCGAATGTTTCGCATTCCTATAGCAAACCAGATCCTTACCACACGTCCTTAACGGTCGAAACGGCAGAAGGTTGCAAAATAACAGATACTTTAAGTGTTAATCTTTATAACCAGTCTAAGGCTGGCTTCACATATAACTCGCCATGCAGCAATATTCCGGTTTCGTTTACGGATTTGTCCCAGACGAATGGAAGTGGTGATATCGTGAAGTGGGAATGGAATTTTGGTGATCCTTCCAGTCCGAATAATGGTTCAACGTTACAGAATCCATCCCATTTGTTTTCTACTGATGGGACCTATAAAGTGACATTAGTTGTCACCAATAGAAATGGCTGTCAAAATACGTTTGTCAAGTTAGATGTGGTTATCAAGCCTAAATTGGCTGCTGATTTTACTATGGCTACTATCAAATGTGAAGGGCAATCATTAGACTTTACCAATAATTCATCTGCTCCCTCAGGAACTGCAATTGTATCGAATAATTGGTATTTTGGCGATGGTTCCAGTTTGAAACAGTCATCTGCTTCAGATATGTTCCCGCACACTTATAAAACTTATGGCCCCTTCACGGTCAAACTGGATGTAGTTGATTCGAATGGGTGTAGTGCCACAGCCGAAAAACAAATAGTGGTGAGCCCAAAACCAGTAGCGGATTACACATTCTCAGAGTTAAGATGCATCGATACGCCTGTTAGTTTCACTGACAGGTCCTTTGTGCGGGCAGGATTTAACAGCTATATATCGAAATGGGATTGGGATTATGGCGATGGTTCAAAAGTTGTTTCGATCACTCCTTCAGATAATCCTAACGGACCTCCGCATCTTTTTGTACCAGGCTCTTCAAGTTATAATGTTAGCTTAAAGGTAACAACAACTGCCGGATGTACTGACGATACGATCCAGAACCTGGTCGTTAACACGGCTGGATTTACTGGAACTTATGGTCCATATTGTGCAAGTGACGGACCGATTACACTTACTGCTGTTCCCTCAGGAGGTACATTTAGTGGTTTTACTGTGCAAGGAAATACTTTCTATCCTGATAGGGCAGGTGCTGGAACTCATACAATCACCTACACCACCCCGGGAGGTAAATGTGCTGTTGCTCCAATAAATATTGTAGTTGTTTCGGCACCTCTGGTTAAAACCACGAAACAATATGTTCCTAATTGTAACGGAACTGTTGATTTAACCCTTCCTGCTGTCACAACCGGTTCAACTCAGGGCTTGATCTTTAAATATTATATGGATGCGCTTGCAACGAATCCTGTTCCAAAGCCGGAGGCAGTGAGTATCGGAACTTATTATATCAGAGGTGCTACAGGCAGTGGAAGATGTTCAACAATACAACCCGTGGTGGTCGAACCGAGATATCCATTGGTGGTTACATTGACTATGGTATCACCACAATGTAGCGGAGTTGCCAATGGATCAATAAAGGTAGATGTTAACAATGCAACAACTCCTGTATCCTATCAATTGAATGTTCTGCCGGCTCAGACTTCTAACAACACCTCTTATACATTTTCAAACATCAAATCGGATAATTATTCTATATTGATCAAGGATGCAAGCGGATGTACGTTAAAGAAGGATACCATTTTAAAGGATAACCCTCAGTTAAAAATCCATATCACTCCAACAAATATACTTTGTGGCGATGATGCCAATGGGGAGGCTGTCGTGGACTACATCAACGGTAGCAATACCCAGACTGTTTTTGCTGCACATACTTATGAATGGAAAACCACTCCTGCTCAATCTGGCAGATCAGCCGTAAGGCTTAAAAAAGGATGGGCAGTCGTGACCCTTGATGCCAAAACCTGTGCAGTTAAAGATAGTGTTGAAATAAAAGTCCTGGACAATATACCACCTACGATTTCCTGCAAAACAGAAACGGTAACCATTGTATTACAGGCCGATGCAAATAGTTCTGGTCAAAATGCCCCGACTACTGCAGTAGTGGAGTTGTCAAAACCACATGTTGAAGATAATTGTGGAATAGCCAGTCTTACAAACAATGCACCTGAATTTTTCAAAATAGGAACTCCAACACGTGTAAAATGGGTTGTCACTGACCTTGCAGGTTTACAAGATTCCTGTTTTCAGGTTGTCTATGTTAAAATGATTCCAACAATTCCAAAATTGCTTACTCCGAATGGGGATGGGTTAAATGATAATTTTGAGATTGATGGTTTGAAAAACTTCCCAAATTCGCAGATATCCATCTTTACACGTTCAGGTGAACCGGTGTTCTCAAGCAATGATTATAAGAATGACTGGGATTGTAGATTCACTTTATCCAAGTTCTACAACAATCAACTTGTTTCACCCGGTGTCTATTACTATATACTTAGTCTTGGGGGGACTACCCAAAAGATAAAAGGTTTTATCTACATCTCATATTAATGGAGCAGCTTGCAATTAAAAATATCTACCTTGAAAAACAAAATGCTATACAATCAAAAATCTCGAATAGGATTGGCCTTATTAATTGTGATGCTTATTCCATTTAAGGGTTTTGGCCAGCAAGATCCTGTCTATACACAGTATATGAATAATTTACTGACATTTCAGCCTGCATATATTGGCATGTCGGACAATTATAACTTCACCCTGTTAAGTCGTCAGCAATGGGTCGGTTTTGATGGCGCCCCTGAAACAACTACGTTTACTGCACAGGTTCCGTTTTCGGAATATAATATGGGTGTTGGGCTTTCTGTGATTCATGACAAATATGGGCCAGTACGCCAGGATGCTGTTTATTTTGATTTTGCTTATCACTTTCCGGTCAGCGATGCAATAAACTGTTCCCTTGGTATAATGGGAGGCGGTAATTTTTATAAAGCTTTCGTAAGCGAACTTACGACACATGACCCGAACGATCCACTAGCAATTCAGGATATTACAGGAAAATTTCAGCCCAATATTGGTACTGGTGTCCTATTTAGTGCTGAAAAATATTTTTTAGGCATTTCGGTACCTAAACTTCTAAAAAACACCATTACTACGGATACCGGGTCTCCCCTGTATCACAATGACCTGAATTTTTATGGGATGTTTGGTTGCGAAATCTTTAAAGACAACTTTAAATTGAAACCAAATATTTTCTACCGATGGAATGAAAATAATCCTGCGCTAATTGATATAAACATTAATGCAATTTTCTACGATGTTTTTTGTCTGGGTGCAACTTATCGGTATAATAATTCTTTTGGTTTTCTTTTTCAGATTTATCCGTTCCGTGATGAACGGTTTGCTCCTATAAAAATTGGAATGGCTTATGACCTTACAACTTTTCATTCATCCCAGGTGAATTCAGGAACATATGAGCTGATGATTAGTTTTAACATTCCGGGAAAGGAGAGTTTTCGCAATAAATACGGTAGAAGAAGGGTCAGCAATACTTGTCGCTGGTAAAAGACAATAAAAGTACATGGTATTTTCTTTTCATGGATTTGATATAGATAAAGTTATCAAACTTTTACTAGATAATTAACTATAATTGAAACTATGAATCCAGAAAATATCAATACTGAAAAATTCAGGATCAGGCTTTTCCTTATTGCTTTACTGCCCAAAGTTATTGCATAAACCATTTTCAGGAGGTTGTTGCTGTTTGTCGCATTGATAATGGCCATGCCTGCAATTAATTCTGCTATTGTGTTATGTTGCAACAGGTTAAGTAAAAATGGATCTATGTCGGTAACTCCCACAATATAAGCCAGCGTAGTTACACCCGAATTTCCATAGGTTTTTATGACATAATCGGTGATCACGGCAAAAAAGATAAAAAGTACCCCAAAAATAGCTGCTGTTTTTAGTTCGAGCGGGTTCCTATTCCCTGTAATGATTTTATTTTCGGTTTCGATCGGAATGATTCCAGATTTTCGGATTAAGGAAAATTTCGATAGCAACATACTGATTACGAATAGGATAAGTAATGGAATCGTAATCACCCTTGAAATTGTCGTGTTAAAAAGAAAAGCCAGAAAGATGATCCTGAGGTACATCATGCCTGTTGAGACCATAATGGCCGATACAGCATTGTTTTCGATTGTCCCTTCCTTTTCATGACGTGCAATGATCATCGTTGTTGCTGTGCTGCTGTACAATCCACCAAGTATTCCGGTAAGGATAATACCGGAATCGGGGAAAACAAATTTTCTCAGAAGATAGCTAATGTACGAGATTCCGGAGACAACTACAACAGCCAACCATAGACGATAAGGCGAAATGGGTATCTGGGCAGAAATGGGCTGGTCAGGTAGCAACGGTAAGATGACACCCGCAAATGCGATAAATTTCGCAAGGGTGATATATTCCTCTTCGGAAGCTTTTTTCGCGATGGAGATAAAATGGGGCTTCAGCTCTGTAAGTATCAGTATAACAACTACAAAGGCAAGAACGAGCCAAACTGGTTGCGTAAAAACCATGATCGGGAGACAATAGGTCAGCAACGCCAATATGGAAGTTGTGAGCCCGTAATTGCTGTGCTGGCTGATTTTCTGAAAATAGTTGATTCCCAAAAGAAACCCGATAACCAGAAACCCTGCCAGAAATGGAATATACGATTGGGTATTGGCGATGAAGAGGACATAACCCAAAAGCCCGATAAACGTGAATGTCCGGTCAGTACCAAAAAGGAGGTCCTCATTTTCGGAAATATGGTGGCGGCGTTGCTCCAGTCCGATGATCAGTGAGAAAACCAGCACCAAAAGAAACCGGACGAATGCTTCAGGAATATAGTTCTGAAATGGCATATCATTAAAATTTAGCAATAAAGGTAGTATTTTGCTTAAATTTCATTAATCGTAAATCCCAGGTTTTTCAGGTCGTCCCAATATTGAGGATACGATTTTGTGATTACCGAAGGGTTATCGATGGTGATTGCAGGGAAAGCCATTGCGGCAGGAGCAAATGCCAAAGCCATGCGATGGTCATGATAGGTCATGATAACAGGATGTCTAGTTTCTATGAACGGATCAAAGGTTCCGTCCCAGGCAAGTTTGCCATTGGATGGTTCGGTAAGAAACGCTCCAAATTTCATCAATTCAACCTGGAGTGCCTTGATCCGGTCGGTCTCTTTAATCTTTAAAGTGGCCAATCCGCTAAAAATGAAAGGGATTTTTTTGCAGACCGACAGAACAACAAAAGTTTGTGCAATATCCGGATTTTCAATAAAATCAATTTCTAATTTCTTAATATCCGGATTTTTAACTTTTGTAAGTCGTATATTGTTCCCTTCCTGTTTTGATCGGATGCCAAAATATTTGCCGAACCATTCCGCCTGCATAGAATCACCCTGAAGGCTGTTCAGGCGGAGCCCTTTTAACAAAAGGTTACATTCGTCTGCAAGGGCAGCCATCGAATACCAATATGATGCTCCCGACCAGTCTGCTTCGACTGAATATTTTACCGGTTGATAAGTTTGTTCGTTAATCTTTATTTCATTTCCATTCCAGCAATAATGGATTCCAAATTCCTCCATCAGCTTTAAAGTCAGGTCAATGTATGGCTTTGATGTGATTTGGTTCCGAAGTTTTAAGGTCAATCCTCCCTGGACAGTTGGTGCGATCATCAGCAATGCAGAAATGTATTGACTGCTTATGCTGCCGTCAAGTTCGATCACACCCCCTTTTAAAGCCGTACCAACGATTCGAAGCGGAGGGAATCCCTCCTGATGGGTATATTCAATTAAAGCACCAAGTTTTCTCAATGCTTCGACTAAAATGCCGATAGGACGTTGCCGCATCCTTTCTGATCCTGTCAACGTCCATTCCCCAACTATTTTTGAAAGAAAAGCGGTAAGAAACCGCATGGCTGTTCCTGCATGACCGATATCAAAATGATTACTTGCCCCATTCAGGACTTGCTCCATTATTTTAGTGTCATCACTATCCGATAGATTATCAATTAAATAAGGCGAATAGCTTAAGGCATTGATAATTAGAATCCGATTGCTTATGCTTTTTGAGGAGGGAAGAGAAATTTTCCCAATAAGTTTTTTATCCGGTTTCGTTATCTGGTATATCATAAAGACATTTACTCAGTCAAATGTTTGAAAAACCTTAAAGCTTCAAATATTAGATCTTTGTCACAAATTTGATTGATCGTCACTTTGCCGACTGATGGGATTAAAGTAAAATTAATAGCTCCTTTCTCGTTCTTTTTATCGTGGGTCATGAATTGATACAAGGCCTCAAACTGTGATTCTTCGATTGGATATTTTCCGAAAACATCAAGCAGCCAATAGCAATACTGATTGAGGGTTTCCGCCAGAAGGTTGCATTTTACATGCGAAAGGTAGAGTTCAACGATCATTCCGTAAGCAACAGCAAAGCCATGAAGGAGAGGATTTTCGGACAACATCGCGAAACTCTCGAAGGCGTGTCCGGCGGTATGTCCGAAATTAAGTGCTTTTCGGATACCCATTTCAAATGGGTCGCGAAACACAAAAGAGTCTTTTATAGCCACAGAATCGCCTATAATTTTACTGAGCAGTGAATAATCGCGATTATAAAGATCATAATTTCTAACTTCATCCAAATGTTCAGCATCGGCAATCAATCCATGCTTGACCATTTCTGCATAACCAGAAATAAAATTATGATTATCAATTGTTTGAAGAAATCTCGTATCAATAAATACATTTGTAGGCTGATTGATCACACCGATCTCATTCTTAAGCCCGTTAAAGTTAAAACCTGTCTTTCCTCCGACTGAAGCATCAACTTGGGATAATAATGTGGTCGGAATATTAACAAAATCCATTCCCCTTTTCATTGTTGAAGCGGCAAACCCTCCAAGATCTGTAATCATACCACCACCAAGGTTCACGACAAGTGATTTTCTGTCAGCTCCGTTCTGACTTAAAAAAAGCCAGATTTTTTCGACCGTTGAAAGTTTCTTATTCTCCTCCCCCGAAGGTACAACAACCTTTTTAAAGTTGCCGAATCCAGGGGTTTGGGTAATCAACGGCACACACAAATCATCACAGGTCTGCTCTGTCACTAAGAACACCTTATCTTTTGGATAACGGGAAATGATAGACCCCAGGTCTTTTTCAAGTTCCTGTGTAACCAGAATAAGTGTGTTATATGGCGGGTAATTGTTCATATTTCATAAATCAATTTGCAAAGTTAAAATATTATAAACTTTATCATGGTAAATGTTCAAATTATTGAATCAAATTGATTGATTTGATTGATATTTATTCTCAAATTTCGTTGATTAACACTTTCCCTCGGCAAATAGTTTTCGGTTGAACCACAAACTTCAGTCGAAAACAATAAACCTGAATTAAGGATTTCCGTCCAATCTTTCAGGCCAAAGGAGAAATATGATAATCCTTTATTCATGCGTTTATAAAGACCATAAACAATTCCAGCCGAAAAATTATCGCCAGCACCAATGGTACTTTCCACCTTAATTTTTGGAACCGGAATATCTAAATGAATATTTTGTACGAAAAGTTCAGCCCCCAAAGATCCCTTGGTATAAAACAGACATTTTTGCCCAAATTCAGAAATTCGGTCATAGACGCTTTGTCCATCTTCAAGTCCAAAAATATTCTTGAAATCCTGATCAGAACCTTTGATAATGGAAGCCAACTCAAAATTTTCGAGTGTTTTTTTGAGTAGTTCGGGTTTATCAGTTAACCGTTGCCGTGCATTGGGATCGTAAATGACCAGGCCTCCAACCTCTTTAACTTTTTTAAGAAAAGACAACAAGTTTTCCCTTCCGTTGTCCCTGATCGCAAAAGAAGATCCTAAAAGGACAATATCCATTTTTTGCGTATCCGGATATTCAGGAACAACGTCTTTAGATGCCTGATAGAATGAATAGTCGGCATTTTTGTCACGATCAATAAAAGCCAATGCAATACGCGATTGTCCATCAAACCTTTTGATGAAATCGCAGCCAACACCATTGCTCTTTAAAAATTCCATTGACAAATCTCCAACCTGATCATACCCGAAAGTAGTGACCAAGCTAACCGGCAGGCCACATCTCCCCAATGAAACAGATGAGTTGAAGGCACTTCCACCACTGCACGAACCTATAAGCAAACCGTTAAAAAACAAAATATCATAGGTTGTCTCACCAATTGTATATACCCTCATTGAAAGAGAATTTTTTTTTAACGGACACTTTTAAAGGGTTGTTTCTTCATTACTATCGCTGTTCTTGATGGTAGATAGACCTTCAGGTAGTGGGTCGAACCAAGGCCTGCTTCGGGCATTGAATAATAGGTCATCCTATCGTCAATCCGATTAAATCCACCATAAGCATGGGCATCGGTATGGAGGATAATTTTATATTTGGAAGGTTGAATCTGAAACCCGTATCCTTCAAAGGAGGTGGAAGGGTTAAAATTGAAAATAAAGAGAAGATCTTTCCGGGCAAAAACAAGGACCTGATCCGAAGGATTGTCGGTAATCCATTGAATAGTTGGATCTTCAAGAAGTCTTTCATTTTTCGCAAGATTGATCATATCGCGGTCAAAGTCAAGCAACCAATGATAACGAAGTTCGGGGTTTTCAGAGATGCTCCAGATTCTTCGCGCATGTTGGTACGACCAATTGTTCCCTTCGCGTGGAAAATCAATCCATTCAGGGTGCCCAAATTCGTTGCCCATAAAATTCAGATATGCTCCGCCTGCGCAACTTAAGGTGGCTAACCTAATCATTTTATGCAATGCGATACCACGATCAACAGCCAGATTTGGTTGATCTTTGCGCATACTAAAATACATCTCTTTATCTAATAGTCTGAATATAATGGTTTTATCTCCAACCATTGCCTGATCGTGGCTTTCGGCATAACTGACTACTTTTTCATCGGCACGGTGACTTGTTAGCTCATGAAAAATCTGTCCTACGTTCCACGCTTCATCGGGGAGTTCTTTGATCACTTTAATCCAATAATCAGGTACTCCCATTGACATCCTGTAGTCAAATCCAAGTCCACCATTTATAAGAGGGGTTGCAAGACCTGGAAGTCCGCTCATGTCTTCCGCTATTGACAATGCACCTGGACTGTAATCATGGATCAATCGATTGGCAAGTTTAAAATAGACGATGGCCTCATCGTCAATGTTGGGGGTGAAATAGTCGCCATAATTGGTGAATGCTTTACCCAACCCATGATCGAAATAGATCATACTCGTGACTCCATCAAAGCGGAATCCATCAAATTTGTATTCTTCGAGCCAGAACCGTATATTCGAGAGAAGAAAATGAAGGACATCGTTTTTGTTGTAGTTGAAGCAATAGGAATCCCATGCAGGATGTTCCCCACGTGCCCCATCGTGAAAAAACTGGTAGCGGGTTCCGTCATAACTTCCCAAACCTTCGGTAACATTTTTAACCGCATGTGAATGAACAAGGTCCATAACTACCGAAATGCCCATGCCATGGGCTTCGTCGATCAGTTGCTTCAATTCTTCAGGTGTTCCAAATCTTGAAGAGGCAGCAAAAAAACTTGATACGTGATAACCAAAACTTCCATAATATGGATGTTCGGGTATTGCCATCAACTGAAGTGTGTTATAACCGCCTGTTTTGATCCGAGGGAGAATATCCCTTCTGAACTCGTTGTATGTGTGTACCCGGGGTTCTTCCCCTCCCATCCCAACATGGGCTTCGTAAATAATGGGAGCTTCTGTTTCCCTTTTAAACCGGGGGTTGATCCAATTGTATTTTTCCATCGGGTCCCAAACCTGTGCGTTAAAAATCAGGGTATTGTCGTCCTGAACAACGCGTCGGGCCCAAGCTGGTATCCTTTTGCCATTTCCGCCATTCCAATAAACCGAAAATGCATACAAATCGCCATGGTTAAGAATGTGGTTAGCAAGATACAGCTCCCAGCAACCATTCCCAATATTATGAAGCTCAAAATCAGCGGATTCCTGCCAATTGTTAAACGACCCGATTAAATAGATTTTTGTTGCATTCGGGGCCCAATCCCTGATGACCCATTTCTTTTTTTCCTTAAAGAGACCAAAATAGAGATGTCCCGAGGCAAAGTCGATGAGATTTACATTGGATAAAATCTCAGATTCCTTAGCCTTTAATTTTGTTTCCCAACGAATGAAGCTATCCTCAAAGGGTTGGAGATAGGGATCATCCTGAACAACTTTCATTTTCATAACAAACGGTTAAACTTCTGTAATTTCACAAATTTAATAAACTATCCGGAATTACAGGTAATATTTATCGATCCCAGCTGCAATTACCTTTTCAAGGTCTTCCGGAGTATCGATTCCAAAATTATCGGAATCCGTAAGGCAGGTTTTAATCTTAAATCCATTCTCCAGCCAACGCAATTGTTCCAGCGATTCAACTTTCTCAAGTATTCCTGGGATAAGTTTTGAAAGTTTGAGCAACGTTCTTGTGTGATATGCATAAAGCCCAAGATGGCCATAAAAGGTGGCATAATTAAGCCATTCGGATGGATCAACCCGTACGATATGAGGAATTGGTGACCGGCTGAAATAGATTGCATTTGCCTCATTGTCAAGAACGACCTTGACCATATCTGTCATGAAAATATGTTCCGGGACAAGGATTGGTTGTATTAAGGTAGCGATCTCCGTATCTGGGGAATGGAGGAAACAATCCTTTATCAAAGGGATGTGCTTAGGTTGAATGAAGGGTTCGTCGCCCTGGACATTAATCACCACATCAAATTGCCGACCTGTGATTACGGTAATTTTCTGAATTGCTTCGGCACAGCGGTCTGTTCCACTCCGGTGTTCGGTAGAAGTCATCACCACGTTCCCTCCAAACGCTTTGACCACATCAAAAATTCGGGTATCATCGGTCGCAACCCAAACATCATCGATTGCTTTGGAGGCTTGTTCATAAACACGTTGAATCATTGTTTTGCCCAAAATGTCAGCCAAAGGCTTTCCAGGAAAACGGGTCGAAGCAAAACGGGCAGGTATAATTCCAATAAAATTCATTTGGTTAATTTAATTTTTTCGTAAAAGTAACTTAATGTCTTTTCAGAATATACAAATCAATATTTTTTTATGGATTGGGAGCAAAATTTAATGCCAGAATAACCTAAATTCGGTGACATGAATGGCTGAAAGATAAAGCAAGGTAATTCCCGGATTAATTATAAATTTGTAATCCGAAATTTTGTAAGTATTGACATGGATATTCAGGAGATAAAACAACGGTTTGGGATTATAGGAAATGCCGCAGAATTGACCCGTGCAATAGAGGTTGCAATTCAAGTGGCGCCAACCGATCTGTCAGTTTTGATCAGTGGTGAGAGTGGTGTTGGAAAGGAGTCTTTTCCACAGATCATCCATAGCTACTCGCATCGTAAGCATGGAAAATACATTGCAGTCAACTGCGGGGCCATTCCCGAGGGAACCATTGATTCTGAGTTGTTCGGGCACGAAAAGGGTTCCTTTACTGGGGCAATGAACGACAGGAAGGGATATTTTGAAGTTACTGACGGTGGCACACTATTCCTTGATGAAATTGGGGAGCTTCCACTTTCCACCCAGGTGCGTTTGTTAAGAGTCCTCGAATCGGGTGAATTTATCAGGGTTGGATCCTCACAGGTTCAGAAAACCAATGTCCGTGTAATTGCTGCGACCAATGTTGACCTGACAAAAGCGATCAGGGAAGGGCAGTTCCGCGAGGATCTCTATTATCGACTGAATACTGTACCCATAAAAATAGCCCCACTTCGTGAGCGTTCGGGTGATGTATTGTTGTTGTTCAGGAAATTTGCCAGCGATTTTGCCGAAAAATACAAGATGCCATCTATCAGGCTCACCGAAGATGCTCAAAAGGTGATGCTCAATTACCGTTGGCCAGGCAATGTAAGGCAATTGAAAAATATTACGGAGCAAATATCGATTATCGAAACCGAAAGGGACATCTCAGCCGCGAAGCTTATCCATTACCTCCCTTCGGAAAATATGGAAGTTTTGCCCGCACTTTACAATAAAGGATTCGATGAAAAAACTTTCAGCAGTGAACGTGAGATACTATATAAAATCCTTTTTGACATGAAAAAGGATATGAACGACCTGAAGAAGTTGGTTCATGAGGTCATGGAGAGTGGGAAGACTCCCAAAACACAGGAGGATAGTTCCCAGTTATTCAGGAAGTTATATCATGAAGTGGAAGAGGATTTTATCTCGCCCCAACCAACTTACCCGTCCCCTGTGATTCTAAAAAATTCTGTACGCGATAATATACAGGATACGGAAGAGTTTGTCGAAGAATCGTTGTCATTATCGGATAAGGAGATCGAAATGATCCGCAAATCGCTTGAGAAACACAATGGCAAACGTAAATTGGCAGCTCGCGAGCTTGGAATATCGGAAAGGACACTCTATCGAAAAATTAAAGAATATAATATCGGATAATCAATGGCAACCCGAACTTTCAGACTTTTAGTTTCATTTTGTTGCATCATTGCATTGGCAGCCATTGTAAATGCCTGTAAGATTGGCTATTCCTTTACTGGTGCCTCAATATCACCCGAAGTTAAGTCCGTATTCATTGATTTCTTTACGAACAGGGCGCGTGTTGTCAACCCGATGCTGAGCCAAACTTTCACCGAAAAAATGAAAGACAAGTTCGTCAACGAAACTGGTTTGACAATGGAGCGTGAACAGGGAGACCTTGAGTTTTCGGGCGAGATTACGGGATATGAAGTGCGGCCTTTGTCAATCCAGCAAAGCGATCAGGGAAGGGATTTTGCCTCAATGAACAGGTTAACAGTGACTGTAAAAGTTGTTTTTACAAACAATAAAGACCACGAACAGGATTTTAACACCTCATTTTCTGCCTACTATGACTGGGAAAGCACCCGGTCCTTAAATGAGATTGAAAATGATGCAGTGGATGTTATTGTGGAGCAGTTGATTGAAGATATTTTCAACAAATCGGTGGCGAATTTTTAATCCAGTAATAAATGTTGCCCTATGTCAATGACCCGGGATCAATTGTTGCGATACGTTAATGATCCATTCGCACTTAACGAACGGACCCTCGGGGAACTCAGGGAGATTCTGGATGAATACCCTTATTTTCAGAGTGCCCACTTGCTCTATGTCAGAAATTTGCAGCAGGAACACAATTTCCGGTTTGACGGTCAATTGAAAACTTGTGCAGTTTATGCCGCAGACCGTACAATCCTTTTTCACCTTTTGAATTCAGGACCTTCAAAACAAATCAAGTCTGGTCCTGTGGAAGAAAACCGTGTATTGGACATTGAAGAGCAACTTTATTTCGAGTTATCTGATGGTCAAACTGAAAGAGTTCAAAACAGCGATCAATTGGTTTTAAACAAGAAGCAACCGGATAGCAACCGTATCGACCTGCTCAATTTTGAACACTCCAACAAGCCTTATGTGTTCGGGGAAGGCGAAACCGAAACGCCAAAACCCCTGGCAGAACTCGCCATGGAGATCGGACATTTATCTGTAAAAAAAGAAAAGGTTAACGAACCTGAACAAAAAGATGATCTTATAGATCGGTTTATTAAGGAAAACCCACCTTTTGTCGTCAGGCAACAAGTGGATTCAGAAAGAACAAAAGGTGCTGATAAACTGGCCGATAGTTCTGAAGAAGGGGAGGAGTTCATCACCGAAACATTGGCAAAAATCTACATGAAACAAGGATTATATCAAAAATCGATTACAGCCTTTCAAAGATTAAGTTTGAAATATCCCGAAAAAAGTGTTTATTTTGCGCGTCAAATTGAAGAAATTACAAATCTGATTAATAAGTAGTCCAATGTACAATTTTATTATTGTTATCATTTTTATTGTTTGTATCCTTTTAGTACTGATAGTCTTGGTTCAGAACTCAAAAGGTGGTGGCCTTACATCCTCATTCTCAAGTTCAAATCAGGTGATGGGAGTGCGTCGGACAACCGATTTCCTGGAAAAAGCAACATGGTTCCTTGCGATCGCATTGGTAGTCCTTACGATAGGTGCCACGGCTTTCTTACCTTCCCGCGGGGAACAGAAGAAATCCGGAATAGAGGAGATGGTTCCGCAGATGCAGGATCCAACACAGGTTCCTAATTTTCCTCAGGCAGTACGCGATTCAACAAAGTAATTGGTTGATCTGTATTTTTTTGGTCGAAGGGATTTCCTTCTGCCCGAATATTAAATTAAAGTGGAAATAAAATATAGAAGCCCGGGACTAAGTCACCGGGCTTTTGTGTTTGTGCCGGCATCTGACATCTACCTACTGCCCATAAAATAAAAAAGATCCCTGGTTTGAATTTCGAAAATAAAATTGTAGTTTTAAGGTTTAAATTCCAATCGTAAAAATACTTTACTTTTAGGAAAGTCATTCCCATTGGAGATAGCACCTCATGAGGAGCTATATTGAGTTACCATTTTTCATTGCAGAAATTGTGTGTAATTACCCTTTGATTCCTATAAACGCATGAAACTATTCAATCTTAAGCAAGCCAGAACGTTAGTTGCTACCGCGCAACCAGTTTCCACCGAAGGATCAGGAAGACGGAAATTTATTAAGAATGTCGGTTTTTTTGCCTTAAGTGCCAATCCGATTGCTGAATCCATCAAGACAATCACCTTCAGACCCTTTGAAATCAGGTTTTCAGATAATCAATTTGCAGTTTTGCGAAAGGATGTATTGGTTTGGTCAATTTCGAATGAACACTTCAACAAAGGATATTCTCTAAGCTTAAAGGAATCATCCAATGGCTATTTGCTTCATGCAGAACATCTTGGCCTAATAAATACCAACCTCTGTTTTTCGTTGGAGGCAACGATCACTTACGAAAGAATGGAGTGGAAAATGCAAATCGTAATTCCTGAATTCGGAATCAATGAAAAACTCAATTTTATCGATTGGCTGGATGGTAAGGTGAAATTAGAAAAGGGGATAATCAACGACTTGATTATTAAGAAATTAAATAATGTTGACAATGTTTCTGTTATCGGAGAGTGTTCAATCAAAATCGACCACAAATGGAATTGTGAAATCGAAGGCAAAGGGAATATTTCTACTGTTCTGAATGGCGAGACCTATAATTCTGATCTGGCTTATCTTTCTACCAACAAACAGATACCGGATTTATTGGAAATAAGTCAGGGTTTAAATTTTACAGGTCTTACAATTCCAGAATTTGTGGGTTGGAGACGATATATTGAGAACATTAAATTCTATGAAAGCAACCACTTAAAGGCCAATTACCATGCTCCTGATTTGAATTTTATTTTTTTGGGATCTGAAAATGGTGACGATCATTCGGCTTTTTGGGTTTTGGAAGAAAAAGGGTCACTTTCCTTTTTACCTGAAAAGCGTTTGAACAATGAATTTAGCTTTGAAAAATACCTCTATTTTTCGGAATATCAAATGGGGGCCGATCCTGATTTCTACCTTTCGGGAAGCCTGGCGAACAATGGACAATGGATAACCAACAAATTAGGTTCTTTCAATTTTATTAACGATGAGAAAATTCCTGTTTTTGAAGCCTTTGGGACAAATAGTCAGATAACCGACCATTTTTTTGAACCCCGGATGAGGGCTTTCCAACCTTATATCAGCGATGCAATTGCCCTGGTCTCCAAATATAGTAATCCCCAGCCTGTAAGCATTAATCCCCAAAAACCCGAAAATTCCGGTTCACCACAGGATCCTATTAAACTCAATAAAATCAAACGCGAGCAGGTCGAAAATGTTTCCAAAATGAAGATTGGTTTCGAAGAAGTAAATTTTCTCCCAAAACAAGCTTTAAAAATTAAATTTCTTCGCCCGGAAGATTTGATTTTATTGGAGTTCGAACTTCATAATTTTAAGTTTTCAAACCGGGGAGAGGCTCCTTATGTGGAGTTGGCCAATCCTAAGGAAGTTGGAATTGTTGTTGTCTGGTTTCAATCGCAACATACGTTGGAAGAGGCATTCTTTGAGGCTTCAAATATTCAGGCTAAAGATGGAACTTCTTCAGGGCCTGGTAATATACCACTTCCGGTCAGGCAAATTCGTGCCAAAAAGAGCCGACTTGTTTATGAACTGCCTGTTGGTCATGCCGGTTTTCCTTTAATTGTGGAAGGGTTATTGGATTGGTCGAAGTATAACCTTCGTGTCCATCCCCGCGCATGGGCTAAAGTTGAATCTTACACAGTAGGCCCCGTGGCCTATCCATCAGGGGCTGTTTCAGTAACGAATACTGCAACTATTGAAGCGACTACAAAATTTATTGATCGTAATACCAAGCAAGATCACTATGCCGTAATGATGGCTTCAAACCAAAAAGTTAGGGCCCAAAACCAAAATATCTATGTAGCTTCGGTACTCGACAAATTGTTAAAATCCGAAAAATCATTCACACTTGCACCTGAATTTAACATTGCCGTTATTAATAAGATTGACCTCAGTGTTGGGCCAATTCCCGATACAAGTACTTCGATCGAAGCTCCTGCCTTACTCTATATCTCGCCTAATCAGGTAAGTGATTTTACTCATAAAATTGAGCTTGAAACCCGTGATGTAGATGAAAGGGTCACAACAAATACTTTACAACTCAACCAGAACAACAGGGTTTTTGACCCGCTTTTCTTGGGGAAGGGAGAAATCGTCGAATTGTGGCACAGCAGGATGGGCACCAAATTGAAAAACGGGAAGGTTATCTTTTATCATCTTGAAAAGTTACAGACAATCAGGGCATTATGGGCTTATGACGGAATAAGGGAATGGCCTGATCCTGCAAAATTGCCAAAAGCCTACAAAAAAGATTACAAGAATTTGCCGTTCATGGCTTCGCTCGATGCTGACGACCGCATCAAATTGGTCCACGAAACATCAAATTATTATATTCCTGATTACCAGCCGGTTGCTGTCCCTGTTAAAATGTTGATGCTTACCTCCTTAGGTGCGTACATCGACTGGCATGCCTTTTTCAATGTCCCTGTTCCTGCCGATACCTATCTCAACATTGTAGAATGGGAACATCGTGCAACATTGGGAAGGGACCACTATGTAAAAATCGTGAAGAAAGGTTACCTTTTTCCTGTCGGACACCGGGCAGTGCTGGTGAAAGTGACAGAACGCAAGTTTAACAAAGCTACAAAAGCAGCCATTTGCCGGCAGAGGATGTATATCGTAGTGCTTGAGAAGGAAGTCCTTTATCCCCGCGTCGATCCTGCGAATAAATTTATCCGGTTTCCGTTCCAGTCGATTCGGATCGATACCCCATTCACACCAGATATTGATAACCCCACCGAATCAACTATCATTAAATCATCAAGTTATAATTTTTATATCAATGTTGGGAAGGAAGGTTTTAAATTTAATGTGGTTGCAACAGACAAAGAAGGGATTGATCACAAGATCAGGATGCCACTGGTTTTTACAGAAACAGGTATTGCACGCGATCTCAATGAAATTGGAGGAGTTATCGCAGAATATAACAAGAAAACCAAATTTACGAATATTCCATTTAATGGACAGAAAATAGGGTATGCCGAATCACTTGTTGAGGGCGATACATTATTCGAGACCGATACCCTTGAGTTTGGTGCACAAAAATACCCTGCGACGGGTTTAGGGGAACTGAAATTTCATCCGATGATGCAATCTTCCAAAATTTACCTGAAACAGGTGGAAGAACTTACCGGGAATCGCAAAGTTGCATCAATCACCCTTGAAGATGATCAAAATGATGGGATGGTTTTTGCAAAAGTGACCGATGCAGTGCTTGACTTTTCGGGCGGAACCGACAAATCGGGGGGATTTATTTCACCAAACATGAACATTACCGGGTTAAGCAAATTGCAGGGACCCATTGGCGGTGATGTTGAAGATCTGAAGAAACTAGTTTTTAATGCCTCTAAATTTTTTGAGAAAATTGGGGATTCCCTTCCATCGGCAAAAATATTTGGTGTGATCGATATTTTTGACTTGTTTCCAACTGACTCCAGTTTGGGCGGATCGTTTGATAGTATGATCAATGCTGTCAAAAAGATAAGAGATGAAATTGAAAGTATTAAAGATGAAATCTTATACCTTGAAAATCAGGCAAAAGAGACCAAAGAAGATATTACTTCGCAAATGGCCGCTTTTAAGAAAAACATCGAAGATAAAGTCAAGGAGTTGATCGCAGCATTGAACAGCAATACACCCCGAATTCCTAATTTAAAGACCTATCTTACCGAATCGGCCTTTTATGCAGAATATAAGTGGAATCCCGAGCTGGCCAGCAACGACATGACAATCATCGCTGATTTACTTAAGGTGCAGGTAACCGACCATAAAACAGCGCTTACAATCAGCACAAAATTTGTCAAACCATTCGATTCGACTATCCCTGCTTCACTTAACGGGTTGGCCCGTTTTGAGAAATTCACCATTGACATTGTACCTTTGCTTTCGGTCAAATTCAATTACATTGAATTCAGATCCGGTTCATCCCAGAAAACAGATGTAAAGGTAGATATTGATGCGAATGATCCGATCGCCTTTAAGGGAGCCCTCTCGTTTGTGAACAGTCTGCAAAGTATCATCCCAAGCACCGGATTTTCTGACGATGGTCCTTTTATCGATCTGAGTCCAACCGGAATAACAGCAGGATTCAACATCAGCATCCCGAGTGTAGAAGTTGGTGTTTGTTCAATAACCAACATGATGTTGGGTGCCAGCATCACCCTGCCCTTTACAGGGGCACCACTGACCCTGGCATTCAATTTCGCTACCCGCGAAAATCCTTTCCTGCTTACAGTCTCTTGTTTTGGTGGTGGTGGTTACTTTTTACTTGTAAGTACGCTTCATGGCATACAGTCCGTTGAAGCTGCTTTTGAATTTGGGGCATCGCTTTCCCTGAATATTGGCGTTGCCTCCGGAAGCGTATCCGTAATGGGAGGATTTTACTTCAAGGTTGAGGCTGTAACCAAAAATGGTGAAGATACAACTGATGTTACCCTCACCGGTTACATCAGAATAAATGGCAGGCTTTCCATTTTGGGAATTATCACCTTATCGCTCGAATTCTACCTTGCCCTGACAGCCGTCCTCGAAGGTGGGAAAGTCCAGCGGATTGAAGGAGAGGCCACTTTGAAAGTAAAGGTGGAAGTGCTCTTCTTTAGTAAAACGGTCTCTATGACTGTACGGCGGGAAATTGCAGGTGCCGATGCTGACCCAAAATTTTCACAAATGATCGAATTGGAAGACTGGAAGCAATATTGTCTTGCATTTGCAGGGTGAGATTCCTTTTATTAAATATAGCTAATTAGCAGATTGATTGAAAACCAACGATTTATAAACAACAAGATATGTCACAGGAATTAATATTTACGGTATTGCCTCATCAGCGGATCGTTCGCGATGGGCATAACTACCTTCAGCTATCGGTTTATGTAACAATACGCCTGGAGTCTGTTTCCAACGGTAAACTATCTGATTTTGAAGATATACTCAATTGGCCTGACAGAATCATGAACAATAAATATGTTTTTGAGTTCAACAGTAGCGCTCTGGCTCTTCCGGGTGAACTTCAAAAAACGAAAATAAATAGCGACTTGTATAAAAAACTGTTATTCGGTGATATACGTGTGAATAAGTTTGTTCAGGAGGACCTCACCCTCAAAAGGATCAACTCCTTTCCGATGCGGCATGTCAAGGATTTCGTATTGAAAAACTATACACTGGCAGCGATTGAAGATTCAATAAATTTAGTCTCTGCTGACAAATTTATTGATGAAGAACGTTTTGGCCTTTTTTCACCGATTAAGATCGATGAGAATGAGCTCTTCAATGTCAACAACAATCGGATGAAAAATTTTGACAAAACAAAAAAACCGATTGTTAGTAGGTTGCCGCCCAACGATATACGGTTTAACCTCCAAAAATTCCGTTTTATTCCCGGATCGAAACAAATCAACCCCGTTTTGGACATTTCTCAATTCCGAAATTTTCATAAATTGGACCGTGAAAAGGTCAAAATTGTACCCTTTATCATCAAAAAACCAGAATTTGAATTCCATGACATTGTCGCCGCTGCAAACAGCTATCCTCAAATTATGCGGAAGCTTGGTTATATACTTGATTTTGAGGTGGCACTTTCTGTCACCATTCCTGTTACAGGGAACATCCGGTTACAACCCTCTTCCTTTACCTTCACAGAAAAAGAGTGTACAACATCCTTTCCTTCCACTGCCTATGAGATCACCAAAAGCGGATTCTATGCAGCCGATCGAACGGATTCGATTTTCAAGCGGGGCTTTGTGAAGATCAATACGGATGACTTTTCGGTTGTTCAGCTCGATACAGATGGTGTGGCCTTAAAGGCGAGCAATATGGCTGAAAACAAAGTTCATCAGGTAGTCAAATATTTCAATGTAAAATCGAAACTTTCTGTTAGCCATAATCTTGACAAAAAGAAAATTAATTTTATTGAAACTCCAGTGGATGAAGGACTTCCATCAATGAGATCGGCTGGGATAGCCATTGTAAAAAACGGGATGGCCGAACATATTTTTAAGGTATTCAACGACAATAAAGTATTGCAGTCCAGCATATTGACCAATGCCCCAATAAGCCCTGTTTTTAAGGTTAAAATGCCCGATTTTTCCCTTTACTCGTCTGATATAATTCAGGGATACCGGATGGACATTGCTTATACACGCGATCCTGAAAAATGGTATTCACTTCACTTTCGCCTCGATGAATATAAATGGTTTGATAAAAGCAATACTCCCCATGCAATCGATGGAATTGAACCCGATGAAGGGTTTATTGAACTGGCCGTGGCCGAGGACCCCAATGATCCGGATGATATTTTTATATCCGAAACACTTGCCCGTTGGGAAGGGTGGAGTCTCTCGGTTGGAAAGCCTGGTTATGCCATCAACGAAGCCAACGATTACAAATTAAAAGAGGGAGAAAAGGTAAAACGTGATTTTGTCCATGAGAACAAGGCAATGGAGGAGACAAAATATGCCTTTAACCCGGAAAGTGAATTCAGGATCAACGTACAAACGAAAATCGTTCCCGGAACTTTGCCAAAATTGCGATTTGGAAGGGAGTACTGTGTAAGGATCAGGGCAGTTGACCTGGCAGGAAACAGTGTTCCATTGACCCAACTCTCTGAAGATGTTGCCGAGACGGTGATCAGCGGTATCCGGTATATGCGTTATGAACCATTATCAGGTCCTATCATGCTTACAGGCAATGAATTAAAAGATGGTGAATTTGCAGAAAGAATGGTCATCCGCAGTAATTTTGACACCTCGACCGCTGTTTATGAGGACAAATTTTCGATTAAAGGAAACAAACTGGACAATTATTCTCAACGATTTTTACTTCCGCCCAAAAATAGTCAGCTGATGGCTGAGACTCACGGAATGTTTGAAAAGGCGATGGGTGATTTTCCGGATGCAGCAGCAACAATATACGAAATCATAACCAGTCATGAGGGACTTTATGAGAAAAGCAAGGAAAACAAAGAGGTGATTTATAAACCTTCGGATGTTAAGGTCATCTATCTTCCCGACCCTATGGCAGCAGGAGTTGCCATTTTCCTGGCCGAAGGTTACGAAACTACCCATACCTCCGAATTTGTTCCACGTCTTTTTGGGTTTTATTCCAATGATGAAGTTTCCGCAACCAATACCAATATGGATATCCCTTCCGACTGGTACAATGCGAAACCATTGACTATCAGACTCGAAGAAGGTGTACTTCATTCAACTTGGGATGCACCGAACAGGGTTTTTACTGTTTATCTACCACAGGGATATCGTACAAGGCTTAGAATCAGCACCTTTTGGCGCGAAAAAGATATGAAGGAACTTTCTGCGGTCTGGCAGATGGTCAAAGAAAGCTCACCCATCAACTACAATGCCTTGGAAAAATTGGCCAGGATTGGTCAGCATTGGATGGTTAGCCCTTCAAGGGAAATCGAACTTGTACATGCCGTCCAACAACCTGTGGAAGAACCTGTTATTAAAGCACTTATACCTGACCGGGATTTTGGTGAGACCATAGCAAGGATCAATATCAGATTCTCGGTGCATGGTGAAAGTACCGAAAAAGTTGAATTTCAGGCCAAATGGACAGATCCGCTTGATGATGCCATATCTGTTGAGATAAAAAAATCACAGAGGAGCAGTTCTATCCGCGACCAGGAAATACATTATCATGACGACTTGATCACAAGGGGATCCGTCCCCGCAGTCCCAAAACTTGAGCTGGAAAAGAATCCCAGAATGGTTTTTCAGCCCATTAAGGACATGAAAGTAAAAACCGAAGTCGAATTTAAAGCAAATCCCCAACCCGATGCGTCAAAAGTAAATATCCTTTATAAGAAGCAGTCAACGGCATTTGACACGCTCCAGCAGACCAAGCTTTCGGCAAAGAATACCCTGGTCAACAATCTGAAGTTCGATATTGCAGAGTCCAAGTTTAACTTTATTAAAGGGATTGATCTGCGTTTCGATCCATTGGTGATCAATTTTGACGATACAAAACATCATTGGGTCGATTTCAGGATCGTTGCAGCTTCGCGTTACCGTGAATATTTCGATAAAATATTGACCAATTTCGCCAATCCTCCTACTACTCGTGAAAGCAAGATGGTCGAAAAAATCAATATATTGAGTACTGTCCGTCCGTCTATTCCCGAAATTGACTATGTAATTCCTACTTTTGAATGGCGCAAATCACAAAATGAGAATACGATACGCCATCAAAGATTAGGTGGCGGTCTCCGGGTTTTCCTGAAACGCCCATGGTTTTCAACAGGGGCTGATGAAATGCTTGCTGTTATACTTCCTCCACCCTCAGCCGAGATCAGCCTTGCGAGCATATTGGTTGATTCTGCCCGTGAATACACAATGAACTATACTTATTGGGGCCTCGATCCATTGCATAATTCGGGCCAACCCGATCAGATCACTCCAAAACCGACTGATTTCAGGTTGAATCCGGTTATTGATAATAACCTTGAATATCCCGACAAACCGGATTTAATAGCCAATGCAGTCGCTTATCCTGTGCATTTCGATGAAAGCCGGCAGCAATGGTTCTGCGATTTGGCGATCAATCCGAAAAATATGTATTTCCCGTTTATCAAACTGGCTTTGGCACGCTATCAGCCACATTCGGTCAGAAAAGCACAGTTTGATTGTTGCCTTTCACATGTTGTTTTAGCAGAGATGATCCAGTTGATGCCCGATCGGCAAACAACAATCCAATTCAAGAAAGAAGATGTCAATTCAAAGTTCACGGTAACAATCGAAGGGCTGATCTATCAGGAAGCACTGCCATCATATGGAATTTTTAATTACTTCCATATTAGTTTACTCGACAGCCGGATTGCGCAACCTGTGTTCGGAGTGATTGATGATGGTTTGTCGAAACAGAAACTCGAAGACGAAAAAGTCGATATTCAATTGACAGCCAGAGATATATCTGGAAACCGGTTTAAGGTAACCAGGGATTTTAAATTGCCAGGCAAATACAAAAGTGCACCTTTCGTTGTGATTATTGAGGAATACGAACGTGGACCGAAGAGCATGTCCCTCCCCGCGGACTATAAAGAGAGGATAGAACAGTCGGATGAGACAGATAAAATTGTCTATGCTGATGTTTTTAAAATCAACGAAGTAAAATCATAAATTCGAAACTTTAGGTGCATATTCAGACCATGTCTTATTTCTACCCCTCAGGATTTGGACGCCTATTTTCTGCTTCCAAGCCATCCAGGTTCTATTGTTTGCTGTTTTTTTGTTTGCTACTTTATTTACCCTCCCTGAAATCTGAAGGGATCGATATCGTCAATAATCTGAGCTTTGATTTTTATTCGCAGGAACAAGGTTTGTCCAATAATCAGATCCACTGTATTTTACAGGATAAAAAAGGATTTATGTGGTTTGGCACATCCCAAGGGGTCTGCCGGTTTGATGGATACAGGTTTACGGTATTCAAAAATAATCCTGAAGATTCGTGCAGTTTAATTGGGAATCTGGTGAGGGTAATTTATGAAGACCGGAAGGGGCAGATCTGGATAGGAACCGAAAATGGGGGGCTCAACAAATTCAACCGTGAAAAGGAGAATTTCGAGCGTTTTTTTGCCGGGAAAGATCAACCGGTATTCAGGGATGTTTCAGTTACTTCAATCATCGAAGATCGTGAAGGGTTTTTATGGGTAGGGACCGAAACCCGATTTTACCGGATCGAAAATGAAAAAATTCTCTCCGAAGTTAAACCATCAAATCCTCCAGGCTTTTCGCCTTATTTCAGGGTCTTGCATATTGATGGAACTGGAAGGATCTGGATTGGCACCAACAGTGGACTTTATGTTTACAATCCGAAAACAAACCTTTCTGAAAAAGTCAGTTTCCCGCAAGGATATTCATCCGATCAGGAAATATGGGAGATCGTGAGGGACGAAGAGGGTCCGGTTTGGGTCGGCACCTATACCAGTGGAATGTTCACGGTTGATCCCTCCACTCTCGAAACGCACCACGTGGTTATAGATCCGAACAATGAGCGCAGCAACACGGTAAGGGCCATTTCCAAAGACCGGAACGGGAAATACTGGATTGGTACAAGGGGTGGGCTTTATGTCTATGACAAAATAAAAGGGGTGACCGCCTCCTATTACCATGACGAGAGGGAACCCAAAAGTTTGGTCAACAATTCGATTTTGTGCATTACCCACGATGCAAAAGGGGATGTCTGGATTGGGACCCGTAGCGGGATCAACTTTTTGATCGAGGAACGGCAGAATATCCATGGTTATAAATCAATGCCAGGAGACGACCGATATCTGAACAGCAGTGAGATCTTTGCATTCTGGATCGATCCGAAAAACCAAAGTGAGGTGTGGATTGGTACAGAAAGTGGAGGGATCAATATTCTCGACCGGAAAACAGGGCGTTTCAAATACCTTCTGCCGCAAAAGGGCAACCCGAATTCCTTGTCGCGGAATTGCATCAAGGCGATACTTGACGATGGCAAGGACCGCCTTTGGATCGGGACATTTTTAGGTGGCATTGATGTGTTGGATCGGAAAACCGGTAAATATGAGCATTATAAAAACGACCCAAACGATCCGAACAGCTTGTCGGAGAACCGCGTTTGGGCACTTCTTCGCGACAGCAACAACGATATCTGGGTCGGGACAACCAATGGTCTTGACAAATTTAATCCAAAAACGAAAAGTTTTGTTCATTATAAAAACCTTGTGAACAATCAGCAGGTGAATTGGCTGGCCGAAGACAGTGACCATTGTTTGTGGATTGGCGCGAACGAATTGATTGTCTATAATACAGTAAATCAAAAGATTAGCAGGTACGATGAAACAACAAGGTACCTTTTGGAAGATTCTAAAAAGCGGTTTTGGATTGCAACCTTAAACAAGGGGATTGCCCTTTATTCAAGGGAAAATGGTCCCATAAAGTACTATTCCGAAAAAAGCGGTTTGGCCAATAACCAGGCTCTTGCCATCCTCGAAGACAACGACCACTTTTTATGGATCAGCACAACCAATGGCCTTTCAAAATTCGATCCCGAAAAGGAACGGTTCCATAATTTCTCATTGATCAACGGGTTTCAAAACAACCAGTTTAACTATGGTGCAGCGTTTCGGGAACCAAACGGAGAATTGCTTTTTGGCGGTATATCAGGGTTCAATATTTTTGATCCGGCAAAGATAAAATCGGGAGATTATTTTGCACCCATTATCCTCACCGATTTCAAAATCTTTAACAAGAGTGTCCGAATAGGAAACCAGAAAAGTGATGTGCTGACCAAATCCATCACTGAAACTGACAAGGTTGAGCTTAAATACGATCAGAATTCCATCACAATCGACTTCACGTCCCTCGATTATGCCAATAGTCTTGGAATTAAATATTCCTACTACCTTGAAGGGTTCGAAAAAGATTGGAACGAGCCATCTGTCAATCGTTCTGCAACATATACGAATATAGATCCAGGAGAATATACATTTCGCATTAAAGCAGTTTCGATCGACCGGCAGGAGAGCAATTTGGGGCCGACATTGAAAATAATAGTTGGCACACCTTATTATGCAACCTTATGGTTCAGGAGTTTGGCAATCCTATTGATCCTGGGTTTGGTTTACCTATTGATTTCATTTCTGCTCAACAAGCAAAAAATGAAGAACGACCTGGTTTTTGAGCGGATCAAAGCCAAAAAACTACACGAACTCGATATGATGAAGTTGCGGTTTTATACTAATATCTCGCATGAGATCAGGACGCCTTTGACGCTCATCCTGGGACCGTTGGAGAAGATGAGGAAAAAGACGATAACAGAGGGTGAATTTCAGGGGCATGTTGAGGTGATGCACCGCAATGCGACACAGTTGCATCAGTTGATCAATCAGTTGCTTGATTTCCGCAAGCTTGAAACAGGTAACCTGAAACTGGTCCTCTCAAGCGGAGATCTGGTCTCTTATCTTTCGGGGATTGTGGACTCTTTCGGGAAATTTGCCGAAGAGAAAGAAATTGAATTAAAGTTCAACTCCCTTAAAAAGGCAATTGTCACCAATTTTGATACCGACAAACTGGCCAAGATCATGAACAACCTCTTATCCAATGCGTTAAAATTTTCAGGGAAAGGGGGGAAAGTGTCCGTCAACCTGTCGCTGGTTTTTGATCCTGATGAGAATGGTTCTTCGGTTGATCCGTCGGAGAAGAAAATAATTGAAATTACCGTAAAAGATTCGGGAATCGGAATTGCGGAATCCAACCTTGAAAAAATATTTACCAGGTTTTTTAGGGTCGATGAAGGGGGAGCCCAAACAGGCACTGGGATTGGATTGGCCCTTACGAAGGAATTGGTGAAACTTCACCATGGGAAGATCTTTGTCAAAAGCAAGGAAGGTAAAGGGTCGAAGTTTACGGTACAGTTGCCATACGAAGATCTTTCCCAACTCAACAACCCCGAATCTGGTTTGGGTTCGTCAGATTCCTTATTGGAGCAACCAAATATAGGTACTGAGGATCAGCTTTCTGAGCAAATCATTGAAGGACAAAAGATTATGCTTTTGGTTGACGACAATGCGGATGTCAGGTATTTCGTGAAATCCCATTTTGTTCATGCCTATCATGTTTTGGAAGCGGCGAATGGCGTTGAAGGATGGGGCGTGGCGCTGAAAACAATACCCGACATTGTAATTTGTGACGTTTTGATGCCAGAGATGGATGGATTTGAGTTTTGCCGGAAAATCCGGAAGGATGAACGAACGTCCCATATTCCAATATTGTTGCTCACAGCACTGGGTTCCCGCGAACACGAAATTGAAGGTTTGAACTGTGGGGCAGATGATTACATTACCAAGCCTTTTGATCTTGTGATCCTTGAGACCAAGGTCGAAAATATCCTGTCGGTCCGGCAGTCGCTCAAGAAAAAATACACTGGCGAAATGTTACTTCAGCCCAGGAATGTGCTGCTCAATTCACCTGACGAACGTTTCCTGCAAAAGGCCATCGACATTGTCGAGAAAAACATTGCCGATCCCGACCTCGACATTGAAAGGTTTGCTACCGAGATTGGTGTCAGCAGGATGCAGCTTTACCGCAAGTTGAATGCGCTTACCGAAATGACAGTCAAGGAGTTTGTGCGCAACATCCGGCTCAAGAGGGCTGCCCAGTTGTTGGTACAGAAGAAGATGAACGTTTCGGAAGTGGCTTATGCAGTGGGATTCAGGGATTTGTCCCATTTCCGAAAATGTTTCCGCCAGGAATTCGGTATGAGCTCGTCGGAGTACATCGAAAAATTCAAGGGGGAGAAGGGTTAATCGAGCCAGACAAAATCGTATGTTTTGATCGTTGGGAATTTTGGGAATCCTTTATATACAGGAACTTCATGCAATTTTAAACGCATAGGAATCAATAGGTTAAAACACATAGGCACATAGATTTAGAACACATAGGCACATAGGTTTAGAACACATAGGGCTCAATAGGAGATGAAAAAGTTGGGGAAGTCTGTCTTGTTCATGACTATAGATTACCTTTATTTTTAAACCTATGTGCCTAATGTGTTTAACCTATGCACCTATGTGTTAAATTTTTAGCCTAAGTAACCTTACAATCTCCGTTTTTCTATTTCCGCATTATCACCGATTCTTTTGCGAAATTGGTCACAAAAATGCTATATTCAAACGATTTGTTGTTTATAGAGAACACCATATCGGGAAAACACAATCTGGGATGGTCACTGGCAAATCCATAAATTTGTATAATTTTAAAACGTGGTTCCATAGTCATTGCATACCGATAAATTGCCATGATTTCAGGGCTTAAGAAATCATTTTCCGGATCGTAATTGAACTGAATTAATAAATTGAATATTAGTGTTTTAACCATTAATTCGCATAAATAATCTATAAGCAAATGAAAACAAAGTATCTATTCATCCTGGCATTTTTGGTTGTTCAGGTAGTTTTTACAACCTCAAGCACATTCGCAAGGGAGGTAATTTCGATAAACGAAAGCTGGAAATTCACAAATGGTATTCAGACACCGAGAGGACTGGGTTGGGGTGGTTCCCAGAATGCTTCGGCGACTGTAAACCTGCCCCATACCTGGAACAGCACCGATTTTATGTCGGATGGCGGCTATCGCAGGGGATATGGCTCTTACAGCAAAGACATTGAAATACCCGCCGAATACAAAGGCAAACGGATCTTCCTTAGGTTTGAAGGGGCAGGAAGTGTAGCCAACGTATTCATCAATTCGAGCCACCTGGGGGAACACAAAGGTGGCTATACTGCTTTCACCTATGAGATAACGGACCGTGTGAATTACGGCAAAAACAACAGTGTCAGTGTCATATGCGACAATTCTCAGCGGTTTGATCTTGCTCCTCAGGGGGGCGACTTCAATATGTACGGAGGCTTGTACCGTAATGCGTGGCTGATCGTTACCGATGATGATGCCTGCATCTCCCCAGTTTACTTCGGTTCATGTGGCGTATTTGTCAGTCAGTTGCTCGCTACGGAAAAAAGAGCCGAATTAAGGGCAGAAATCTACTTATCCACCAAATCGGACTTCAAAGAGTGTGAAGTAGAGTTTTCAATCCTCGGAAAAGATAATAACATTGTATCTTCTCAGACTATTCCTTACATCAACAACAACAGGGTCCTATGCAAGGTCGGTATAGATAACCCGCATTTATGGAACGGCGTTAAAGATCCCTATCTATATAAAACGGTGACCGTATTGAAGAGAAAAGGAAAAGAGATTGACCGGGTAGAAGAGAATATCGGGATACGCAATTACTACGTAGATGCCAACAAGGGGTTTTTCCTCAACGGGGAACATTTAAAACTTAGAGGGGTCTGCCGTCACCAGGATTGGGACAGTCTGGCCTCGGCGTTAACGGAGAAGAACCACCTTGCTGATTTTAATTTCTTCGGGGAGTTGGGCGTGAATGCCTTACGTCTGGCCCATTACCCACAGGCTCAGTTCATGTTCAGGGAAGCAGACAAGCGTGGATATGTTGTGTGGGAGGAAATACCGTTTGTTGGGAGTTATGTTGACTCGAAAGAATTTGAAGACAATCTGAAAATACAGCTTCAGGAGATGATCTTACAAAATTTCAACCACCCCTCAATTTGCTTTTGGGGATTGTTCAATGAAATCAATGGCAACTTTGATTCAACTCTGGACCGGCTCAATGAACTGGCGCATAACCTTGATCCATACCGCCTGACTGTTGCGGCGTCTGACAAGGAGGGGAGTTTCAACTTCGTTACCGACGCCATGGCAATGAACAAGTACTTTGGTTGGTACTATAACAAAGTGGAAGATTTTGCCACCTACTACGACAATTGGCACAAACAGAATCCCAATACAAAAATTGGGTTGAGCGAATATGGTGGGGGTGCCAATACGAACCAACATGTAGGTCAATTTGTTCCCGAAGAGGATCCAAGACCTACCTCAAGGGGGCCCTGGCATCCGGAAGAAAAACAGACTGCCATTCATCAAAGTACTTTAAAAATGATCACCGAGAGAGATTTTATCTGGGGATCGTTTGTTTGGAACATGTTCGATTTTGGATCAAACATTCAAAGGGCAGGTGGTTTAAATCACCTGAACGACAAGGGTTTGGTAACCTATGACCGAAAAACCAAGAAGGATGCTTTCTTCCTTTACAAAGCCAACTGGAACAAGGCTGAAAAAACGACTCACCTTTGTTCGAAGCGCTATACCGAGAGAAAAGAGAACATCACGGATATCATTGTGTTTACCACGGCTCCTTCGGCCAAACTTTTTATCAATGGGAAACAGGTAGGAACCATGAATACTGATACGTATGCAACGGTAGTTTGGAAAAACGTGAAGTTGTCATCTGGCAAAAATCTGGTTGAAATAAAAACTGCTGATGGAAATGACTCCGCTGAATGGACCGTTAAATAATTAGGCGAAACCAATGAATTCTTGTTTCATTTATTTGAACCGGCAGGAATGATGAATTAAAATATCTACGAAAAAAGGGTGAATTTCACCCTTTTTTCGTTGGAACAGATCAGCGTGTTTTCAGTATGTCAAAAAAAATTTCAGGTTGTCATGATTGAAAATAAAAGCATTTTATATTTTATACGGATTACAAATTTTCAGTCCTTTAATATGAACAAAGTCTTTTTCATTATTAGTGATCAGCGTTAAGTTGTATGCCAATGCAGTGGCTGCAATAATAGCATCCGGCGTTTTTATTTTTTTACTTCTTCTAATATTTACACACCTGCCTACTACATCAGGGCTGATTTCAATTATAGCACTGTCATCAATAAATTCCTTGACTTTCAACTCAGTTAAAGGATCAGTTTGCCAGCAAAGTAACTCGATTTGAGTAATAACAGAAATAGTTGGAATTGAGTCAAAAACAGTATCCATAAAATTCAAGCCATCAACAGAAAATGAAGCAGCGAAGTAATCAGAAACAACATTGGTGTCAATTAGATATTTTTCCATTCTTTTCTCATTTGATCAATATGATCGTTCAGTTTTTGCCCTTCTTCCTTACTTAGTATGCCCCTGTATTTATCTGACAATTTGGGTGTTGCTATATCTATATTCTCTTTTAAAACTTTGATAAGGCTCAGTTCTTCCAATTCGTGTAAAAGTCCAGCGGCCTTTTGGTTCATAAGTTGTATCAACATTGTATCCATAATTTATATGCAATTTTGTTAAGCAATAACTTAAAATCAATTTACAAATTTAACTTATAAATCAAATCTTTGCAAAAGAAGGTAATCCTTCTCAGCGGTATATTGTTTATAAATTTTTAACATTATAAATTTCCCAACTGATCTTGCATAATATGGCTAATAGGCTATATTCTAGCAAAATACGATTTTTTCAGTTTTTCGGATGTTCCAATCTCACCCGCATTTTGGGAAATCCAGCCCTATTCTGTTACGCCTGTCCCCTGTGAATGGTACTGTTTTTAACCCTTATTAACCCTCTTGAACCTATTTTTGCACTGGTCCTTTCTCCCAGAAATGACGGTTAAAAATGGGAAACTGGAATTAACGATTAACAAAACTAACATGGGAAATTTAAGGCAATTTTGGTTGTTCTTTTTTGGATTTCTTACGCTTGCTCACATAGGCAACGCTCAAACTACTAAAGAAAATTCGGTTGGTTTGGAGATGGCGGTCAAAATGGCCAAATCCGAAATGAAACAGTTTCCCGAACCCTGGACAGTTGACTTTAACCCCAAACCAGTGTGGAACTATACCCAGGGTTTGATTGCCCAGTCGATGATGCTTGTTTATAAAGAGACCCAAAATGACACCTATTATAAGTATGCAAAATTGTATGCCGATAAAATAATCGATGCCACAGGAAATATTGCAGGATACAAGGTGGATGAATACAACATCGACTGCCTGAACTCCGGTAAATTCCTTTTCGACCTTTACAACAAAACTAAAGATGAACGGTACAAAAAAGTGATCCTGCTTTTGCGCGACCAACTTAAAACACAACCTCGTACCTCGGAAGGGGGTTTCTGGCACAAGCAGCGTTATCCCAATCAGATGTGGCTCGATGGTTTGTACATGGGTGCCCCTTTTTATGCCCAGTATGCCAAAGAATTCAATGAACCCGCACTTTATGACGATGTTGTCAATCAATTTGTTACAATCCATAAACATACGTATGATCCCAAAGTCGGTTTGAATTACCATGGCTGGGACGAAAGCAAGACCCAGAAATGGGCCAATCCTGTAACCGGTTGCTCCCCCAACTTCTGGGGACGGGCGATGGGCTGGTATGCTGTGGCATTGGTCGATGTGCTCGATTTTTTACCTAAGGAACATAAGGGACGTGCCAAAATCCTTGAAATACTGAATCAGGTAGTTGTCGGAATCCAGAAATACCAGGATCCCAAAACCGGCTTGTGGTACCAGGTGCTGGATCAGGGAAACCGTGAAGGCAATTACCTTGAAGCCACATGTTCTTCCATGTTTGTTTACGCCTTGTTAAAAGCTTCCCGGAAGGGCTATATACCTGATAGTTACAAAACTATTGCAGTAAAAGGGTACAATGGCATCCTAAAAAATCTGATTAAAGACAATGGGGACGGAACGATCAGCCTGACGAAATGCTGTTCCGTGGCTGGTTTGGGAGGCAATCCTTACCGTGATGGTTCTTTCGAATATTACATCAAGGAACCTGTCCGCGACAATGACGCAAAAGGGGTCGGGCCATTTATTATGGCATCCATCGAATTCAATATCAAATAGTTGCAATAAATTCAAATATACTTAATAATTAGCTATGATGAAAATGAAGCAAAGTTTTCTTAAGAAGGTTTGTTTGTTGGCACTGATGGTCATTTTTGTGGGCGTTCAGCTTTACGCCCAAAAAGTAACCGGTAAAGTGGTCGATGAGACAAACACACCTATTCCGGGTGCAAATGTAGTCATCAAAGGAACAACCAATGGTTTGATAACCAACAATGAAGGTCTCTTTTCGATTGTTCCGGCCAATATCCAGAAGGATGTAATCCAGTTCTCCTTTATTGGTTATGATACCAAGGAGGTACCAATTAATGGACAGTCC
>CAIYPA010000489.1 GCA_903927965.1 uncultured Bacteroidia bacterium
ATCGAAGATATCTGGCCTGACTACCCAAGCAAGGACGATTTCTTCTTTAATGAGGATGAATATTAACCATTTGTTTTCAATCTGAAGATGCAGGTCTTGTAATTACGGGACCTGCATTTTTTTTGCGTTTTTCGTCAAGCGGATAGAGGTCGTTTTGGTTAATGGGTTTTTCCGTGATCCTCCAACGGAAACCATCAAGTTTGGTATCCTCTGGTTTTAATTCTTTAATTGGAAAGGTTTTGCCTTCTGGCTTGGGATAAAATCTGATACTGTCGATCTGATTTTCAGTCAGGTGCAACTTTATCTTACTGCTCAACAGCCTATTCATACCTGAATATTTGTTTTTATCCTTTAAATAATAGAGTGTCTGGGCATTCCCATTTACATCAGCGACCCTGAGTTTGCTATCAAAGATCTGACCTACAATTAATTTACCAGATATCTGGTTGAACTTTACAGAATCCTCGCACATCACAATAAAGGCGCTGTTTTCGAGCCGTGCGATATCAGGATCAGGATTTTTTGAAACAAACGTAATTTTATCAGCAGCCATCTGATCCTGCTGTGACCAAAGGACTGGATCGTAAAACATCAAAAGTGTGGAGTCTTTCATCCTGTATCCCAGGGAGTCGCAACGTCCCTGTAAATCAATTTTATAAAACCTGACGTTTTTATAAGCCATGAAATATTTATCGTCCTTGCGCTCAACATTCGAAGTATCGGGAATCGTCAGAAGTGTGTCGGCGTGCATATACAAGGTGTCCTTCTTGCCGTACTGAATAAACATTGCTGAATCCGTTACAAATGCCCTCTTTGTATTTTCGTTATATACCCCAAATTTACCTTTGATTACGACCTTGTTGGTAGTATCGGTCAGGGTTACCCTATGCCTTCCACGACCATTACCGGTAGCCCTGTCATAGAAAAGGGTATCACCTTCAAGGACCTGCGATTTATTTGTAATCTTCGAGGCTTTATAGAGTTCTGCCAGGTTTTGTTTGGTTTTGTACCACCCGCGCTCACTATAAAGCACTCCGTCCTTCTTTGTACCAGTGATGGTTGTTGGACCAACGATAAAAGCTGTTTCAGTCTTGCTGTTGTATTTCAGGGTATCGGCACGAAGGATAAAGTCCTTGTTGGTCAAAACAACAGAATCTTTGAAGAAAAACATGTTGTCGTTGGAATAATACTTTCCGGTTATACTTGTCAGTACGTTGGCTGTGTCAATAATTTTCCCTTTGTGGTTGTAGTATCCGACATTGGTTTTGAGATCGAAATCGAGAGCCTCTGTTGTAAGCGTGATGGACTTGTCGATCAGCTTGACATTTTTGGTCAACTGGGCCAATCTCAGGTCGCCATTGTAGAACATTTTATCGCCATACAAATGAATGGTATCGCCCTGAACGATATGTACATGGCCAAATGCGATAAACCGATTACTGTCGATGTATGAATAAGCACTGTCACAATACATCAGGGCTTCATTGCGCCTGAAACTCACATTTCCGATCAAACGGTTGGCATTTTTAATAATTGCCGCATCATAGGTATATAAATCGGCATTGTCAATGTCAACACGTTGTTTCTTTATAGGATCCTGAGGTTTTACAGCCTGGATAAAAAGCGATACAACTGCTGTTAGAAACAACAATGGGAAAAAGGCAATTTTTTTTTGTCGGCGCACGCTTTCGTGTGAAATTGTTTAATCTACTTCTTCCAGGATTTCAATTTGAAATTACAGTTCGCATACGAATCATCAACATGGATATAAGTCTTTGCCTGTTGCTTGGCAATCCATTTACGATAAGTCTCTTCCTTTTTCTTTGCGATGAATAAGTCACTAAGGTGTTGATAATCTTCCTGTAAATTGGCCTGATGGGCTTTTGATTTACCATTCAGTTTAATAATCTTGTAAACTTCCCTTTGTTTGTCGTCAAGGGTCAGGAATGAATGTGATATTTCACCAATGTTCATCGTAGTGATGACTTTGCTCACGTCAGGGTCTAGTTCGCTCACTTCAAATTTTGAGGAACCGTTCTTTTGTGATGTCACCAAGCCCCCGTTATTCCTGCTACTTTTATCCGATGAATATAGGTAAGCCGCTTGGTCCCAGGTGATTTTATTTGTACGCACAAAATCAGCAAGACTGTCGATCCGGTTTTTTGCAGTCATCAGTTCTTTTGGATCAACCTTTGCCCTTAACAAGATATGACGGCATTTGATTTTTTCACCTTTACGATCGATCAACTGGATAATATGGTAACCAAACTCGCTTTTGACAACTTTGGAAATTTGATTTGGCTTGAGGTTAAATGCTTCAGTCGCAAACGCCGGATCCAACATTCCTCTGCCTACATAATCCATCTCTCCCCCATTACGTGCAGAGCCCGGATCCTCAGAATACAAGATCGCAAGTGTCGCAAAGTTGTCGCCGTTTTCGACCCTTTTTTTGAAATCGCGCAATTTTGCCTTTACTTCAAGGTCTTCCTTTTCAGTTATGGCAGGAAGGACCGTGATTTGGGAATATTCCAATTGTGAACCGATTTCCGGGATCTCCTTCTGCGGCAACTGACGGAAGAATTGTCTTACTTCCGAAGGGGTGGCAGTTATTTTCTGAATGATTTTTGCCTGCATCTGCTCAGTCTTCAACTGCTCTTTTATGGTCTCACTCATTTCAGCTTTCAACTGAACAATTGGCTTGTTGAAATATTTCTCTACCTCTTTTTCCGAACCGATGTTTTCGATGAAATAGCTCATACGGCGATCCATTTGCTGATTGATCTGATTATCAGTCACAATGATAGTTGTATCAAGCTCTGCTTCAGCTAAAAGGAGTTTCTGCTCAAGGAGCCGTTCAAGAATTTCGCACTTTTGGTCACCCTGAGAGGTCACACCTTGCGCTTGCATTTGAATGGCCTCTGTTTCAATATCCGATTTGAGGATAGGATTGCTTCCTACAACTGCAACAATCTGGTCGATCACTTTATCCTGGGC
>CAIYPA010000490.1 GCA_903927965.1 uncultured Bacteroidia bacterium
GCCCCTTCATTGAAGGCATCGCAGGCAAGGTGCATCCCACCAAGACCCTTAATGGCCACAACACCTCCATTATCAAGAATTTGTGAAATCCTGCCCAATATTTCTATTATTTCCTTTATTTCAACTATTTCCTTTCCTACTGATTCCGGTGGTTCAAATAAAACATACTTTGGCCCACATTTGGAACAGGCAATAGGTTGTGCATGAAACCTTCGGTCCGTAATCGTTTCATACTCTTTTTGGCAATCTGGACACATAGGGAAAAACCCCATTGTTGTTTTGGCACGGTCGTATGGCAGGTCGTTGATAATTGTGAAACGGGGTCCGCAATTGGTACAATTCACAAAAGGATAATCCAACCTATTACTTATCAATTCAATATCTTCAAGGCAATCATTACAAACTGCTATATCCGGGCTTATCTCTGTGATCTCTTGAGAAACATTATGGCTTCCAAAAATTTGAAAATCCTTAAAACCCTCAAAATCAAAAACTTCTTGTGAAATATTTTCGATAAATGCTGCCGGTGGGGCTTCGTTTCGGAGCGAAACGACAAAATTGTCAATTTGTTCATGATTACCAGTTATCCGAATGATCACATTTTCATTCGTGTTTTTCACCCATCCATGCAATCCAAACTTTGATGCCATCCTATAGACGAAAGGCCTGAACCCCACACCCTGGACTAATCCCGTTATAACAACCTGAACAGTAATATTTTTCAAAAATTATTGAATTTAGATATGTAAAGATATAAATATTATAACTATTTTGGCTTTCAAATTGACCCTCATGATGATATTTATTACAGGATTCATTGCCAGTGTGGCACATGTTGTTACAGGTCCCGACCATCTGGCAGCCGTAACCCCTTTAGCAATAGATAGTCACAAAAAATCATGGATGATCGGTATGTCCTGGGGTATCGGACATACACTTGGAATCCTCCTGATTGGTCTGCTATTTTTGCTTTTTAAAGAAGTCCTTCCTATCGAAACAATATCAAAACACAGCGATAAAATTGTTGGATTCCTGCTGATCGGAATTGGATCATGGGCACTATTAAAAATCTATATCCGACATACCCACGGAAACCGCCCTCATACCCATTTTCATACCCAACCTTTTTTATATGCACATATTCACCGCCATACACATAAGGACAGTCCCGGTCATGAGCACAAGCATATTGGGAATATAAGGCAGAATTTGATTACTGCTCTGCTCATTGGTATCATTCATGGGTTTGCGGGTTTCAGCCACCTGTTTGCACTTCTACCTTCGCTTGCTTTACCAACTATATGGATGTCAGTAATTTATATTATAGCCTTTGCAGCCGGTACAATAACAACCATGATCCTTTTTGCATTTATTCTGGGCTTAGTCGCCTTTCAATCTGTCCTGAAAGATAAACAGACTTTTCTCAAATGGTTCACAGTTACCGGAGGATTGCTTGCGATCTTAGTTGGGATAATTTGGATTGCGATCTGATCCTGAAATTTAGAATAATTGTAAATTGCCAAACACTAAACTTTAATAGCAAGTAGCTGATTTGAAAGCAAAAGGCTTACAATACTGATGCACATCACAATCACAAAAATTCCGACTATAATGATTTGGTTGGCCTCTTTATCCTTTAGGTGGTTTCTCGACATGAGATTCACAGGATTTACCCTTAGTTCAATCATTATCAGTAATTTATAAATAATTATCCCAATAATGACGCCCAAAATAGCACCCCCCAGGATATCACCTGGATAATGGACACCAAGATAGACCCTGGTGTAAGCCAACATGGTTGCCCATGGAATAATAAAAGCGGTATAACGGCTGTTCCTGAACAATAAAATTGAGAAAGTCGCAAAAGAAAACGCATTGGCTGCATGTGCAGAAACAAAACCGAATTCCCCTCCCTTTTCGAAAAACACCCGAACCAGTTGACTGATTGCTGGGTCATTCGATGGACGTAAACGCTGGATTGAGTGCTTCAGTACCCCTGAAAACTGGTCAGCACAAAGAATCAAAAGTGCTACGGCCACAAAAATCAAAATGGATTTCTTATCATATTTTTTTCCGATTGTAATCAGGATCATGCCATAAAAAAGGAACCATGTTGGAGTTAGTGTAAACAAGGTCATGGTATAATCCCACAAAGGGGTGTGATGGCCATTTAAAAAAAGAAGAAGATCTTTATCCCAGCCTTTCAACAGATTAAGAAATTCCATATTTATCTGAATTTTATGAATTTAGCAACTTCCAGATCATATCTTTAAGCGTAACTATCCCACTTTCGGTAATTGATGAAAAAAAGATGTGCGGAACCCCTTCCAACTCTTTACTGATGTCATTCATGAGAACCTTGTCAAGAAGATCACTTTTTGAAATCGCGAGGATCCGTTGCTTATCGAGAAGATCGGGATTAAATTGTTGGAGCTCGTTCAACAAGATCTGGTATTCTTCATAATGGTTTTTACTATCGGCAGGAATCAAAAACAAGAGGATCGAGTTCCTTTCTATGTGACGTAAAAACCTTAAACCCAAACCTTTCCCTTCATGGGCACCTTCAATAATACCCGGAATATCGGCCATAACAAAAGATTGGTTGTCGCGATATCCAACAATGCCCAGGTTCGGGACAAGGGTTGTAAACGGATAATCAGCAATTTCGGGTTTTGCCGCAGATACTTTCGAAAGCAGGGTCGATTTTCCGGCATTCGGAAACCCTACCAAACCAACATCAGCAAGGATCTTAAGCTCAAGGATCTTCCATCCCTCTTCAAAATCTTCGCCAGGTTGTGCAAATCGTGGCGTCTGCATCGTGGCCGATTTGAAGTTTGTATTTCCCAATCCACCGCGCCCACCTTTGGCAAGGATTACCATTTCCCCATCACTATTGATTTCAAAAAGCACTTCCCCTGTTTCTGCATCCTTGGCAATTGTTCCGAGTGGTACATCAAGGATCACATCATCGCCATCCTTTCCCGTACTGCGCGAAGCACCACCTGATCCTCCGGATTCAGCATAGATGTGTTTCCTGTATTTAAGATGCAGAAGGGTCCACATTTGCTTGTTGCCACGCAGGATAATATGCCCTCCACGTCCGCCATCGCCACCATCAGGACCACCTTTTGGGGCAAATTTCTCGCGCCTGAAATGTCTTGATCCGGGACCTCCGTGACCTGAACGGCACATTATTTTAACGTAATCAACAAAATTGGATTCCATTTTTTTGTTTTATTTTGAACCGGCAAAGGTACGACGATAAATCGGGATTATATGACCCAATCTATTTACATTTTCCTATTAGTGCTGGTGCAATAAATGCTTCAGGTTTTCAACCGTGTCATTTAACCTATTGGAAATTTCCTCTATCGTCCCCACACCATGTATCAGGAAATATTTACCTTGGTTCAGATAATACCGGATAATTGGGGATGTTTTTTCGTCATAAATCTTCATTCTACGCTCAATGGTGGCGATATCAGCATCATCTTCACGTCCGGAAGTTAAACTTCTGTTATTCAACCTTTTGATCAGCTCATCCTTAGTTACTTCAAGGCAAAGCATGCCAGAAACTTTTCTGTGGTGACTCC
>CAIYPA010000491.1 GCA_903927965.1 uncultured Bacteroidia bacterium
AGACAAAAAGACGGTTTTGTAAAAAGTACCATCCTTAAAATTGGCATTGTCTTTTGCTTCCGGCTCTATCTGCCGGTCAATCAGATCGACGATCGTTGCTTTGCTCTCCAGGTCCCAAAATTTGTTCCCGCCCGGTGCAATATCGATGTTGCCGTCAATATGTATTCTATAAAAAGGGACATTTGCTTTTGAAACGATCGATGATTTTGTGATGGAAAACAATGCCGATTTGAAATTAATATTCCCATCATGTTTGATGCTCTTTTTAGGGCTGAACGTTCTACTAAAATTAGGTTCAGAGCAGTCGGAGTCTCCCTGTTTATTACATTTGGTGTTAAAGGGAAATGCATTTATACTACCTAATAACAAAAATGTGAGAACTAAAATTTTTGCTTTCATGTCATTTAATTTTAATTGTTTGACAACTAATATTTACTTGATAATAAATTATATAACAAATTTTTGAGCCTATTTTACTGTTTTGATCGTGCTCAGATAAGTCACTTTATTCCCTTCCAAACCAAACTCCACAATATTGTCGGGATAGGTCCTGTTCCTAAACGAATAGCTTACTGAAACCGAAGCTGAATCCTGTTTCATTTTTAAAGGGGACAATACCGATTGGGGTGCTTTGGTCCCATTGATAAAAACTGATCCGACGGTTTTGGATTCAGTCTGCACCAACAATGCATTTACAGGCTTCTCATTGTCAATCAATTGTAACCCTCCCCATGAAAGCACTTTGTAATTATCGTCAAAGGTGATCGAGTAACTGACCGGTGTACCATCCGGAATCCCTAAAGCAGAAGCACCGGATACTTTTGCATTGATTGTACAGTTGTATTGCGGGACCGTATGGGTTATCCCATCGTAAGCGAGCGGAAAATAGCATACAGGTTTTGAAGGGTTAAAAAGGACCTCCTGCGTTGGGACAATGACTGTGATACCAGAACTGATAACAGACTGTGTCACTATGGTCATTCTTTTGGCAGAAAGCCCATCGTCAGAAATGGTATAATATTCGTTGGCTTTTATGTTTTGTCCCAACACAGACAAAAAGACGGTTTTGTAAAAAGTACCATCCTTAAAATTGGCATTGTCTTTTGCTTCCGGCTCTATCTGCCGGTCAATCAGATCAACGATCGTGGCTTTGTTCTCCAGGTCCCAAAATTTGTTTCCGCCCGGTGCAATATCGATGTTGCCGTCAAAAACTAAACTATAAAAAGGGATATTTGCTTTTAATCCAAGTGATGGTTTTGTAACTGAAAACAAAGCCGATTTGAAATTCACATTGTTTTTAATACTTTTTTTTACATTGAACGTTCTTCTAAGATAATCGTCAGGTACAGGACCATCATTCGCACCACTAGGAATACGGGCCAACGTGGAAAATGCATTTAAACTACTTAAAAACAGGAATGTGAGAACCAAAAATTTTGCTTTCATGTCATTTAATTTGAATTGTTTAACAAATATAACACAGGAATTAAGCTTTTTTATTGCCCGATCAATATAAACGGGCTCCAAAAATAGGGATGGGCAAATTTCGCTTCACCAATCATTTTCAACTTCGCCTGTTGGAGCAATGGGGCAAACCGGACAGGATTTGACAGCCGGGCAGATTTCTCGTTGAGCAGGTTCTTGTAAAAGCTGATCATTAAATCGGAGGTTGACTGATCGGAAACT